>DASZZO010000206.1:0-26392 GCA_035544915.1 Gemmatimonadaceae bacterium
TCGAAGGTCATCGGCTGTCTCCTCTGGGTCATGCGGAGCGTGAACTCCGCGGTGAGATGGTTCCTCCCAGAAAAGCTAGACGGTGGCCTTCTTCCGTTAACCAACGTCAAAGTCATTTACACAAACATCTGCACACTACTGCCAACGCACGGTCCGCGGAGGCCAACGCACGGTCCGCCGAGGCCGAGGCGTGATCCGCGGACGGCAAGCTGCGTTCCCCGGAGGCCAACGTCCGATTCGCGGAGACAATTGCGTGCTCCCCGGAGGCCTTGGTCTGTTCCGCGGAGACCGACGAGCGTTCCGCGGACAGATAGACGCGGTCCCCGGCCAGCTAGCCGTATTCCCCGGACACCGAGGCTCCTTCCGTCAATAGCGCCGACCCGGCCGCGGACACCCAGGCTCCTTCCCTCACCAGCAACGACCCGGACGCGGACATCAAGGCTCCTTCCCTCACCAGCAACGACCCGGACGCGGACAGCAAGGCTCCGTCCGCCAGCTGAACGCGCTATCCGCAGGCATCGCGGCTCGCAACGTTGGGGAACTTCAGTCGATCGGCCATCACTTCGCCTGCACGCCCGGCTTAAATGACCTCTCCTCGGTCTGCTCCGCCCAGTCCGGGAGCGCAAACGCCTTCGCGTTCGTCTGCTCGCCGGCGCCTCAGGCCGGGTCGCCCTCAGCCTGCTCTGGTTTCAAAGGCATCTCTGGCACGGATCGCGGTGACCAACAGTTCATAGCCGCAACGCCGCCCACCCGTTGATCTCAACCATATGCGCCGACTGACCTGTACGCTCGTGCCTCTCGCGGCGCTGATACTCGCCGTCGCCTCGCGGAGTTCCACGCTCTGTGCTCAAACCTCTGCATTGGCCACGCCATCTGATTCGACGCTCGATTTTCGCCTCGACGAGTACATGAAGCGCCTCGAAGCACTTGGGTACAACGGTGGTCTGCTGGTGCTTCGCGGCGGCAAGGTGGTCATCAAGAAGAGCTATGGATTCGCGAATCGCGATGCCGGTCTCCGCGCGGACAGTTCGACCGTATACAATCTCGGTTCGATCACCAAGCAGTTCACCGCC
This sequence comes from Gemmatimonadaceae bacterium, assembly GCA_035544915.1. Taxonomy (GTDB): domain Bacteria; phylum Gemmatimonadota; class Gemmatimonadetes; order Gemmatimonadales; family Gemmatimonadaceae; genus Fen-1231. Next base: position 1,074 of record DASZZO010000206.1, read on the forward strand.
GCCGCGATCCTGCGTCTGGAAGAACTGGGGAAACTGCACACCACCGATTCGATTACGCGCTGGTTCGCCAACGTCCCGCCCGACAAGCGCGGCATCACCCTGCACCACCTGCTGACGCACTCATCCGGGCTCGAGTCCGACTTCTCGCCGACGGACTATGAACCGACCACGCGAGACGAATACGTGCGCCGCGCGCTCGTGTCGAAGCTCAGAACCCCGCCTGGAGCGGCGTACTTCTACGCGAACGCCGGCTATTCGCTGCTCGCGGCGATCGTCGAAATCGCAACGGGCAAGGACTACGAGGTTGCACTGACTGAGCTTGTGCTGCGCCCCGCCGGCATGCACGAGACCGGATATAAGGCGCCGGGCTGGCCAGAAGCGCGGATTGCCCACGGCTACCAGGGCGGCCAGGACTGGGGAACGATCGTCGCGCGAATCGCCGTACCAGGCGCGCCATTCTGGGAACTCCGCGGCAACGGCGGGCTGCACACGACCCTGGGCGACATGCAGCGCTGGGACGCCGCACAGGAGAGTCGTGCCGTGCTCAGTGATTCGAGCAGGCGCAAGTACACGACACCCTGGATAGCCGAAGGGCCCGCCGGGTTGTCGTACTACGGCTATGGCTGGGCGATCATGAAGTCCTCACATGGCACGCGGCTCGTGACGCACAACGGCGGCAATGGCGTTTACGTGGCGGAGCTTCTCCGGTTCGTCGACGATGGAGTTACAGTTTTCCTGACCTCCACGGTCGCCGATCTACCGGCGTCTCCCGTGGTCCGCACGCTGGCGAGAATTGCGTTCGGCGAGCCGTATGAGTTGCCGCCACGGCGCGTGTCGGTGAACACCACCGCGTTGAATGCCGCAGCCGGCGCCTATCGCGCAAGCGATGGCAGCCACCTCACGCTCCGCGTAGTAGGCGACCGGCTCCTGGCCGACGCGTCGGGTCAGCTCGCGCTGAGTCTGCTCGTCACGGGTGACACCTCCTCCTCTATGCGCGCGCCGGGGCTCAACACGAAGGCGGCGACGATCGTCGCGGCCCTCGTGCGCGGCGACGTGCGACCCCTCCGCGCCGCTCTCGACGAGGCCCCGGACAGCGCGGCGCTGGCACAGCAGGAGCTGCGACTGATGAGCGACCGCCGCGAGCGGCTCGGCGCGTTCCGTTCGTTCACGGTGCTCGGCACCGTCGCGGGCGGGATGGGTCCGCTCCAGACGACGGTCCGGCTCGATTTCGAGCGGGGCACGGTCACCAACCTCTACGCCTGGAACAGAGATGACCGGATAGTCGACGTGGGTGCGAGGCCATACCAGTCCACGGAGCTCGTTACCATGGGGGACACGCAGTTTGCGGTGTTCAACGTGCGGTCGGGACGTGTCGTCCGCCTGAATGTCGACACGGGTGCGGCGCCCCCCGCCCTCGTAGTCGACACACAGCGCGGGCCCCTGCGGCTGATCCGGGAGAACTGATCCATTCGCCAGGTGGCGGCGAGAGGAGACCCAGCGGGATGGGCGCGTCCAGAGTAGAGGGAGTTGCCCAGAGCGGCCAGCGGGAATGGCCTAGCGGAATCCACCACGTGCGCATACGCTGATATCGGACCCCACACTGGAGCCCCACGGCGTGTTGTACCGCGCTCATCCGTTTCAACGGCTTATTGCGGCAACGTTCGTGCTCACGATCGCCATGGCACGGGCCAGCGGGCAAGCCGCAGAACGGCCAGGCGAATGGACGATGCCGGGAAAGGACTTCGCGGCCACCCGCTACAGCAGTCTCGCACAGATCAGTGCCGCCAATGTGCAGCGGCTCCGAATGGTCTGGAACTTCTCCACGGGGGTGCTACGCGGGCACGAGGGACAACCCCTGGTCGTGAACAATACGATGTACGTAGTCACGCCCTATCCGAACGTTCTGTATGCGTTCGATCTCACCAAGGAGGGCTACCCGCTCAAATGGAAGTATCGACCTGACGTCAGCCGCGCCGCACTCGGCGTCGCGTGCTGCGACGCGATCAACCGCGGCGCGTTCTACGCGAACGGCAAGATCGTGTACAACCTGCTCGACGGGCACACCGTCGCCGTGGACGCGAAGACGGGGAAGGAGCTCTGGAACGTCAAAATTGCTGATCTCACGGACGGCGAGACGACGCCGATGGCCCCGCTCGTCGTCCGGGACCGCGTGATCGTCGGGCCATCGGGCGGCGAGTTCGGCATCCACGGATGGACCAAGGCGCTCGACCTCGCAACGGGCCGCGTGGCCTGGACCGCGTACAATGAGGGCCCGGATAGTGACGTGCTGGCCCGGGCCGGCAGTTTCAAGCCCTTCTACGATCGGGGCGCCGATCTCGCCCTCAAGAGCTGGCCCGCTGATGCATGGAAGCATGCGGGCGCGCCCGTGTGGGGGTGGCTGTCATACGATCCGGAACTCGACCTGATCTATTATGGGGTTGGCAATCCCGGACCCTACAATCCTGAGCAACGGCCGGGCGACAACAAATGGACGAACAGTGTCCTGGCTCGGCGGCCGGGGGACGGCTCGCTGGTCTGGGCGTACCAGTTCACGCCGCATGACAACTGGGATTACGACTCGAACGCCGAGATGATCCTCGCCAGCCTGGTGATCAAGGGCCGGCAACGGAGGGTGCTCGTGCACTTCGACAAGAACGGTTTCGCCTACACGATGGACCGGGCAACCGGGGAAGTGCTCGTGGCGGAGCCATTCGCACATCTGAACTGGGCGAAGCGGATCGACCTTGTGAGTGGGCGCCCCGTGCTCGATTCGACCAAGTACACCGGCGCGTCGAAGGGCGTCGTGAACAACATCTGTCCGAGCCTCGAGGGAGGGAAAAGTCCGGCGTCACCGGCCGCGTACTCGCCGCGCACGGGCCTCTTTTACGTTTCCACGCTCAATGTTTGCATGAGCTACGAGGCGTCGAAGGTCGGCCGGATCCGGGGCACTCCCTACATCGGCGCGAACACGCCGTACCAGGCCGGTCCGGGGGGAACCTCGGCGCGTTCATCGCGTGGGACGCGGTGCACGGCCGAAAGGCCTGGGAGATCAAGGAGAAGTACCCGGTATGGAGCGGGGTACTCGCGACAGGCGGAGACGTGGTGTTCTACGGCACGCTGGACGGATGGTTCAAGGCGGCCGACGCGCGTACCGGAAAAGTTCTCTGGAAGTTCAAGGCGGGTTCCGGCATTGTCGGCGCTCCCATCGCCTTCACCGGTCCCGACGGCAAGCAGTACGTCGCGGTGTATGCCGGCATTGGAGGCGACTGGGCGCTCCTCTCTGGCGACCTTCGATCTGACGATCCCGCCGACGTGCGAGACCCTGCGGACTTCATCAAGGACCTCGGGCGTTACACGAGTCAGGGTGGAATGATCTGGGTGTTCGCTCTCCAGGAGAGCTGAGACGAGAGCGATGGATCACCCACGAGCGAAGTGCGTCCCGCGAAACGCCTGTGTCCGGCGCCTGACGCATGGTCTCGTACTCATCGCCATTACCGGGTGCGGCGGGGGTGCGGCGGGGGGCGCCGGAGGACGTGCGGGCGCGGTAACGGCAGCGGTTGCCGGCGACAGCGGCCCGCCATCGGTGCGCTACGAGCAGCACGTGTTCGCGGGCGGTACTGCACCACCGGCCGCCGTGCTGACCAATCCCTTTCGGCGCGATGCCGCGTCGGCGAAGGAAGGCGAGCAGCTCTTCAAGACGATGAACTGCGACGGCTGTCATGGCGGAGGCGCGGAGGGTTGGGTGGGCCCCAGCCTGAGCGACGGGCGCTGGCGCTACGGAGGCGCCGAGGGCGTGATCTACCAATCCATCTTCTACGGCCGTCCGGAAGGGATGCCCGCGTACGGTGGCGTGCTGTCGCCCCCGCTTGCGTGGAAGATCGTGACGTACCTCTCGTCTCTCCCGCCCCCCAAGGCGGTTCCGACGCAGTCCTGGTGACAGCGGACCGCCCAGGGAGGGTAGACATGGTAAGGTCCACCGGAGACGCCAATGCGATCGCTTCGACTGTTACCGTTCGCCATACTCATCGTCGGTGCCGGATGCGGCAGCCCGACCGCCCCGTTGCCGATAGGCCCCTGGGGGGGAGTCCATCTTCTGCTCACGCTTACGCCCGCCGGCGGCGCCGCCGAATACGATTGCGCCCATGGTTCGATCAGCTCAGCGATTCAGGTGGATGGCGCGGGCCGCTTCGACGTGGCGGGGACTTTCGTCCCGGAGCGCGGCGGGCCGTCGCGGAGTGGCGATACCTTGCCCGAATACCCGGCGCGTTACGCCGGGCGCATCATCGGTGATCTCATGACGGTAACGGTTACGCGAACCGACTCCGCGATAACCATCGGGAGTTACTCGCTCCAGCGCGGGGCGGACGCGCGAGTACTCAAGTGTCTATGAGTCACTACGGTCGCGCGTGGGGACGCTCTAGCGAATAGGCTTCCCGGCCTCGAAGTCGTACAGCGTCGTCCTGCGAAGCAGGTAGTACGCCGCCCAGTACCCCCGCAACGCCTGCACGTACGCCTGCAACGCCTGGTCCTTCTCGTTCTGCGCGATGTACAGGTTGTCGATCACGATTTTGCCGATGACATAGCGATTGTACGCCACTTCGAATCGCTTGGCCGCGACGGTATCGGCCTTGGCGGATATCATCAGCGTGCGCCGTGCCTGCGCCAGCTGGAGCGCGGCGAAGCGCGCGCCTTCGGTGACTTGCATTCTGGTCAGTTCCGCCGAGTTCCTGGCTGACCCGCGATCTGCCTTGGCGGCTTCGATCGCTGCCGAGTGCACGCCCCAGGTCCACACGGGCATCTGGACCGAGAACTGCAGTTTCTGTGCGTCGAGCAGATTCTTGTATGCGGCGGGTGCGGTGGCCGCGGTGGCATTGTAGCCGTAGCTCGCGGACACCGTGCCACCGGCGCCCGTGTTCCACCGCGCCTCGCTCACCGAGCGGTCGGCGTGCAACTCCGAAGCGTCAGCGTCGGTGATCGTCGAGGCATTGCGGCGCGCTTGCTCCATCGCAATCGCCGGGTCGGGAACAAACGTGGGCACGGCCGAGGTGACGAGAATGTCGAGCGGCGTACCCGGGGCGACGTTCAGCGCGATGCGAAACATCGAAAGGGCGCGCTCATGGGCGAGCTTGGCGTCGTCGAACGACGAACGCGCCCGCAACAGCGCCAGCTCGCTTTGCAGAAGGTCGTTCTCGCCGATCTTCCCCACCTCCAGCCGACCCTTGTTCAGCGTGTACAGCGTATCATTCACGGCCGCGTTCTTTTCCGCGTTGGCCAGGTTGGTGCGAGCGGCATACAGGTCGAAGAACGCGTTGGTCGTCCCGATCGCGACGTCCTCGCGCGACTCGATATACTTGCGCTCCGATGACTCAAACCGGAGATCCTGTTCCTTCAGGTCCCAGGACTGCGAGTTCGCGCGCAGGATCGGCTGCGTAAGTCCCACCGAGAATGGTGTGGACGACCATGATCGAAATCCTTGGGGGCCCGCCACGTTCACCTGGCTCAGGCCCGAGTTCAGCGACAGCGTGGTGTTCGTCCACGGAATCTTCTGCAGAACGCTCGCCGTCAGGCCCGCATCGGTCTCCTGGAGCGGCCGGTAGAGGGTCGTACCGTCCGGCTGCACGACCGGGTTGATGGACCGCGTGTAGTTCGGCGTTGTGCCGAAGACCGTCAGCTGTGGCAGATAGTCCGCGTAGAATCCATGATTGCGCGCCCGCGAGCCTTCACGCGTATCGCGCGCGGATCGGGCCAGCAGGCCCTGCCCTTGTGACAGCTCGATGGCTTGCTGAAGCGTGATCCCCTGCTGCGCACCGAGTGGACGGACGGCCCCGGTGGCCAGAAGAATGATCGCAACACACCTCTGAGTTGTCATGGCGCTCACTCGTAACGGAGACACTCCACAGGATCCTGCCGCGCGGCGCGGTAGGCAGGAACAATGCCGAACGCAAGTCCCACGCTGAACGACACGCCGAACGCCACGATCACCGAGAGCCCCGACACAATCGTGTGAATGGCGGCAATGCGTTCGATGCCGATGCTGATCCCGGCTCCGACAAGAATTCCCGCAACGCCACCAGCCACCGAGATCAGCACGGCTTCGGCCAGGAACTGGAACAGGATGTCGTGCTGCGTTGCGCCCATCGCGCGGCGCACGCCGATTTCGCGGATGCGCTCGAGGATTGACGCGAGCATGATGTTCATGATGCCGATGCCACCGACGATGAGCGAGATGGAGGCGATGGCGCCGAGCACGATGTTGAAAATCCTCCTCGTGTTCTGTTCCTGCTTGAGGAGCAGCTCAGGTACGGTCACCTCGAAGTCCACCACCTGGTTGTGCCGGCGAGCGAGCATCCGCTGGAGGATGTCGGCCACAGTGGGCACGAAGCGGGCGTCGGAGACACGAACGATGATGCGGTCCAGCTGGTTCATGTTCCGCTTTTCGGCGCGCACATCCGGGTCTTCGTTGGGCTGGTCGTTGGCCGAACTCACCGTCATCTTCGACGCGGCTTCGATCTCTGCCTGGGTCACCAGCGCGCGGTTGCGATACCGCAGGAGCATGGTGGGCGCCGGCACATAGACGTCCATGTTCGCGTCGCGTATCCCCAGACGCTGCGCATTCTGACCGCTCACCTTCCGGTCGGCAAGAACGCCGATCACCGTGAGCCAGTTCTGGCCCACCTTGATCGGACGTCCAATCGGATCCTCCGTGGTGAAGAAGCGACTTTTCACTCCGTATCCGATCACGGCCACCATCAGCCCGTAGCGCACCTGATCGGCGGTGAACTGCGCGCCCTCGGCATATGGGAGATTCATGATGCGGAAGTAGCTCGTGTCGACCCCCACGAGCTTGGCCGACCGATGTCGGCCCTCGCGAGTGATCAGCGTGTTCAGCACGATTTCCCCGCTGGTCGCGTCGACGTCCGGAATTGTACCGCGAATCGCCTGTGCGTCGGAATACCGGAGTCCGGGCGTGAACTTCTTGGGCTGCGCCTGCTTGTCGTCCTTCACCAGCTCTTCTTTCTGCTCGATGAGCGGAGCGATGATGATATTGTTGGTTCCGAGGAGCCGCATCTGCTCGAGAATCTCCTGCTCGGCGCCCTTGCCGATGGCCAGCATCGCGATCACCGACGCGACACCGAACAGAATGCCCAGCGACGTAAGCGACGCGCGGAGCTTGTTGTGGCCCACCGCCTCGACCGCGTTGCGGAGCGCAAAGGCGACGTGGGCCGCGAGCCGGGCCCGCTGTCGAGCGAGCGCCGCGCCGTCGATGCTCACCCCGTCAGCCCTTTCGGGCTGGCGCAGTGGCGCTCGACGCTGATTGGCCCTTTGCGCCAGGCTTCCCGACCGGCGGTGTAATCGGGACCGGCTGCTTCGACGCCGCCGTGTCGCCGCCGGTCGTGCGGAGCTGCGCCTTCGAACCCGGAAGTCGCGCAAGAGCGAGCCTGTCCTTGTTGGGGGGCGGCGAGAGGAGGACCCGATCGTCCTCCTGAAGTCCGCGGACAATGACGACCTCATCGTCGTTCAGCGCCCCAGTCTCCACCTCCTGCCGCACTGTGGCACCGCCGTTCTGCTTGAAGACGTAGGGGATGCCGTTCTCATTCAGCACTGTTTCGAGCGGCACGTGCAGCACGTTCTTGATGGCGTACGTCTCGATGGCATTGCCCGTCGTCATTCCCGGGCGAAGCGTCGTGTCGGGCTTCTCGACGGTGACCTTCACCTCGAAGACCTTGGCGTCGGAGTTCGGACGCTGCTCACCCACGTTCGCAACGGCGGACACAGTGCCCTTGAGCTTCTTGTTCGGATCGGCATCGAGGGAGAGGACCACGGGCTGGCCAACCGCCAGTTTGCGCACGTCGATCTCGTTCACGAATGTCACAGATTCCATCTTGGTGAGATCGGGCAGCGTCGCGACGGCGGGGTCCCAGGGGCTCACCTGCGAACCGGTAGCGCGCTTCTTTCCGTTCCAGTTGTCCTTGATGTAGATGACGAGCCCGCTGGCGGGCGCCTTGATGGTGAACTGGCTCATCACGTCCTGCACGATCTTGAGCTTGTTCTTCTGGCGTGCCAGGTCGGAGCCGACCTCGCGCATCTTCGCCTTCGCCTGCTCGGTCTTCGTGCGATAGTCCATCGAGTCCTGTTTCAGGCTGCGGAGGGCTTTCTCGTGGTCGATCTCCGTCTGCCGCTGGATGCTTGGTGCCTCGAACTTCGATTGGTCCTTGGCGAGCTTCTTCTCCTCCAGCGTCAGGATCGCCGTGTGCATATCCTCGCGCGCCTTGGAGAGATTGAGCGTGGAATCGAGCGAAGCCTGCTCGTATTGCGCCTCGGCCTTCTGCATGGCGAGCGTCACATCGGCCATCTTCGTCGCGACCGGGGCACGATCGAGCTCGGCCACGACATCGCCTTCCTTGACCTGCGTTCCCTCGGGAACAATCGAGAGGATCTTGACGCCGTTCCAGATCTCCGCCTGTTGCATGTTCGGCGGGCCCGCGATGTTCACGAACTTGGGCGCGCGCAACTCTCCAGAGGTGGTGACGACAACCTTGAAGTCGCCCTTCTTGACCCGCGCGACAATGGCGCCTTCCGCCGGGCCCGTCGTACGGGCCATGAGCCACGCGGTCGGGGTTCCGACGACGAGGATGAACAGGATGCCGAGGAACCAGCGGGTGCGGATAAGGCGCTTCAGCATAGGACAGTCGAGAGGCGAGGGGTTGCATACGAACATTCGTTAGACAATCCACGACGACCAATGGTTCTCCGGCCGATTGCCGCCGGGTTTGCCGGCTCGCGGATATGTGAACCATGGAGGGCAAATGGCCCGGGCGCAGTAGCCTTAACCGACTCTTAATCCCATTTTGAGCCCACATCATGCCGAGACAAAGTTTCCGCGACCACACCAAGGAGATCATCAAGCATCCCGGCGCGTTCGCGCTCCGCACGGTGAAGGGCTTTCGGGCCAACCAGGGGCTGTTACTCGCCGGAGCGGTCGCGTACTACTCACTCCTGTCGCTGATCCCGCTGCTGATCCTGATGCTGATCGGGCTGTCGCACGTGTTCGACGAGGCGCGGGTGCTGGCGACGCTCGCCGAATATCTCGAGTTCGTGGTGCCGGGCCAGGCGCTGGCGCTGGTGGACGAGCTGAAGGCCTTTCTCGCCCATCGCCAGGCAATTGGTGTAGTCCTGCTGATCACCATGGTCCTGTCGAGCTCGCTTGCCTTCACCGTTCTCGAGAACGCGATGTCCGTGATCTTCATCCACCGCGTCGCGGTCCGCAGGCGCCGGTTCGTGGTGTCGGCGCTCCTGCCCTACACATTCATCCTGTTTCTCGGAGCGGGGCTGGTCGTCGTCACGATCGTGTCGGGCCGGCTCGCCCTGCTCGCGACACAGCAGGTGATGGTGTTCGGCATGCCGCGTTCGCTCGGGGAGTTGTCGAACTACCTCCTCTACCTGATGGGTGTCAGCGGTGAGGTCCTCCTGCTCACCGCGATCTACGTCGTGATGCCCGTTGGGCGTCCGACCTGGCGGCACGCTCTCATCGGGGCCGTCACTGCCGCGCTCCTGTGGGAGCTCACACGCCACGTGCTGGTCTGGTACCTCACGCGCATCTCGCAGATCAGGCTGGTGTACGGATCGCTCACGACGGCGATCGCCGTGATGCTCAGCGTGGAGATTGCCGCGATTCTCCTGTTGTTCGGCGCCCAGGTGATTGCGGAATACGAACGTGTGCTCAAGGAACCGCTCGCGGTTCCGCCAGTCCCCATGCAAACGACTCCCCCGCCTTCCTGAGGCCGCGTGGACACCCATCTCGAATCCGCTCTGTTCTATACGATGAGCACCATCGCCCAGACACTGTCCGGGGGGATGGGCCTGCTCGGGGCTATCGTGCTTTTCGCGGTCCAGGAAACGTCGCGGAGCATCGAGCGTGCCGCGAAACGCCTCACCGAGGTTCCACACAACTCGATGAGCCCGCTCTACCTCCAGCACCTCCTGACCCGCCGGAGTTTCCGCGAATTGGCCCGACTGTATGGCACGCTCCTTCAGCCTGGCGGGAACCGGGAAACGAGCGGCGAGTTGCTTGTCCATCACTCCACGCTCACGTGGGAGCTCGAGCACGATCAGGCCCTGCGCAGTTCCTTCTGGAAGGCGCTGCTGGCGAGCGGGCTTGTCATTGCACTGTCCCTGGTCTGCTGCGGACTTGCCCCAGCACTGGCACGGAACCCACAAGTTGGCCAGACAGCGCTTGCGGTCGAACTGTTCGGATCAGTGGGCTGCCTCGTGCTGTACGGCGTGCTCCTCCGCGTGATGTTCCGGACGACGCCTGAGAACCCATCCCTGACCACCGAGTAACCGTTCGGGTCTCGTCGTATGGCAAATCAGCTGATCGTCCTGATCAACGCGGGAGCGGGGAGCGATGACAAGGAGCAGCAAACGCATCAGCTGGAAGAGATCTTCCGGTCCCGTGGTGTCGAGGCTCGCATCGCAGTTGCCCGAACTGGGGACGCGCTGCGCGAAATGGCGCGTGACGCCGTGCGCGAACGGCCGGCGGTGATAGTTGCGGGAGGCGGGGACGGGACAATCGGCGCTGTGGCATCCGCGCTGGTTGGTACCGACATCGCTCTTGGAGTCCTTCCATTGGGAACCCTCAATCATTTCGCCAAGGACTTGCACATTCCGCAGGGTCTCGAGGAGGCGGTGACCAACATCGTTGGCGGGCGGATCATCCAAGTCGACGTCGGTGAGGTGAACGGTCGGATCTTCCTCAACAACTCGAGCCTGGGCCTCTATCCGCGGGTCGTGCGGATACGCAAGCGGCAGCAGGAACGGCTGGGGCGAGGGAAGTGGCCGGCGTTCGTGTGGGCAGCATTCACCGTGCTCCGCCGGCATGCCTTCCTGCCCGTACGCCTGGCCGTGAATGCGCAGGAAGTGGTGCGGCGCACGTCGTTCGTATTCGTCGGCAATAACGAATACGAGATGGCGGGGATAAAAATCGGTCGCCGCAAACGCCTGGACGGGGGTCAACTGAGTCTGTACCTGCCCCGTCGGAGCGGTCGCCTTGCCATGCTGGTCCTGGCGATCCGTGGACTGCTCGGCCTGCTTCGGAAGTCCCGGGACCTCGACGCCTTACTCGCCGAGTCGATCGTCGTGGAGCCCCGGCAGAGGCATCTCCATGTGGCCAATGACGGGGAAGTTCTCCTGATGGAGACGCCCCTGAGCTATCGGTCGCGCCCGGCGGCTTTGCGTGTCATTGTGCCCCACTCACTTTAGCTCCGGGACTAGGCCAGACGAGCGATGGCCGGATCGGCTGGACCGCGCTAGTTGTTCCTTATGTTCTGGGACGACGAACCGGACCACTTTGGAGGCTTGGAAGCACTTGGGCCCGCCGCGCGGTGGGCTCGCACGTTCGCTTTCGGCTTGGCCGGAATCGTCGTCACCGCATCGTCAACACGCCAAGTCATTCCCGCAGAACCGTTTGCGCACGCTTCGGCACCTACCGCGGCCCCCGTGTCCAAGGCCTTGGTAGTCGCCCCGCGGCCAGCTCTTCGTCCGTGGCGGCAGCATCAGCGGATCGCGCTGGCGTTAGGTAGCCTGGGTGCGGATGCCGCACTGACGGCCCCGGTTCTTGTTGCCATAGAACGCCAGGCTGCGCGGTTTTCAATCGACCCCCTGCTGGTGGTGGCCGTCATTGCCCACGAGAACCCCGACCTCAATCCGGCGGCTGTGTCCTCCGCGGGCGCTACGGGAATCATGCAGGTAATGCCCCAATGGCTGGCCTCCTTCAGCGCCACGTGCGGCAACGACCTTCTGGCCGTCGAGACGAACATCTGCTTCGGGATCCGCGTCCTTCAATCACACCTTGAAGATGCGCACGGTTCGCTGGAGCGGGCGCTGCTTTCATATGTCGGCTGTATCAGGGATTTCGCATGCCGTAGTTATCCGGGGCGGGTGTTGAACCGCTGGCGGTCGCTTCTCGCGGACGACTCGACATCCATAGTGCCCGCCGCGCTTTGGAGTTCGTTATCTCCTCCCGACGCCGCCACGCTCGACTGGCTCGCCCGCCGACTGCCGGGGCTCGACGGCTCGACCATACATGAGCTTACTGCCGATGCATTTGACGCGATGCTCGCCGACGCCGCCAAACGGGGGATGTCGCCGGTGGATTTCTTCACCGATCCCGGGTTCCGTGGTCGCGAGGCCTATTACGTGCCGCAAGCTGCGGTGGCCACGGTTCTCGCGCGCTATGAGGTGAGGGTACTCACCGCCGTGTCGGGAAACGACACGGATGGCCAGCCGTTCCAAATGGAAGGCCTGGTCCTCGGAGGCGGCCACGTCGACGCCCTGTATGATCGCGACAACTTTACGTTCGCCCATCCCGCCTTCGATAATGGACGGTATACGCTCGCAGCACGGGTCAGCCAGGTAATCCTGGGGCCGGGCGACATGTCGATCGCCGGTATCACTGCCCACGTGGCGTTTTTCAGCCCCACCATCCAGCGGATCACCAGAATCTCACCGACGATGGCGCGGATCAAGACCAGCCTGGGCAGCCGCAACAAACCCTCGACGCCAATCCATCGTCGCTAGGCTGAGATAGTCGGCCGAACCTTGCCGAGAAGATCGGACGCAGAGCTGCTCGGGCGAGATAAACCCCGGCAGCCGAGCTCAGTCGGTAAGCTGGCGGAGTGCCTTGGGGGTCAGCAGCCAGTGCAGCTTGGCGGCCGCCGGGCCCGGCTGGCCGTCAAGTTCGAGAAGACAGGCACCGCCTTTCTTGAATTCGATCCGCGAATCCGAAAGCCCGCTGAGCAGCCACGTGACGAGGGCGCTGAGGTGCGGCTCATGCCCGACCACCGCGATGACGTCCAGTTCTGCGTGCGGCGCCAGCCATTTCGCGAACTGATCGAGCGATGCGCCTGGCGACAGCGAGGCCGTCTCCTCACCAACTTCAGTGCGGAAGACCTTCGCGACGACGGCCGCCGTTTGCTGTGCGCGAACGAGGGGACTGCTGGCCAGCAGGTTGATGCGCGGGACGAGGGTGTGCAGGCCCCGGGCTGCGCGTTCCATTCTCCGGCGCCCATTCGCGGTGAGAGGACGCTCGTCGTCCGACTTGCCACTTTCGGCAAACGCCTCACGCTCTTCGGCAATGGCGTGACGAATCACGAGAACCTTCATGGGCTTCCCAGTGTTGGAGACGGCTTGAGGCCACCGCGTGACATTGCGGGGCGTGTGGTCTTGCACCTGTGACCCCGAAGATCGCCGCCCCGCCCGCAGGCGCAAGGGGCATGATTGGCAACACCCCGTCGGCGTCTCGACCGCCGACGGGGTGTTGCGAAGGTCCTCCAGGACTGGCGCGCTACTGCTTGACGATCTGGCCCCGGATCTCGCCGCCTCCATGCGCGGGGGTGTGCACGTTCACGTAGATGTTGCCGTTGTTGAACAGCACCTTGAGGGAGTCACCGGAGATTGTCCCATTGAAGATTGACTGTGTGAGGTCGATCGTCCCGGTCGCCAAGGTGCCCGTCGTCGTGCCGGCGGTAACCGCGAACGGGAAAATCACGGGACCATTCGCACCCGCTGCGCCAAGGTGGATGTGGGACATGCTCGCCGCGGCGCTGAGGCCCGTGGCGTAAACCGTATATCCCATGCTGGTTCCCGCCAGGGTAAACGTGGCCGTCCCGCTACTCGTCTCCGTGTTTGGTGGAACTTCGTTTGAAGGCCTCAGCGTTGCCACATACGTGGTGGTGCCAGTTCCCTGGTTTGTGAGTGAGGACTTGGAAGAGCAGGCTGCCGCAAGAACGAGCGTGGCGGCGAGCATTGCAGTGCGGGCACTCATGGCGGAACTCTCCTTGAGAATGAGTCTGATGCAAAGAAAAGCGAAGCGTCTCCCACCGAGCTCCATCGAGCTCAGTGCACGACGACCACACCCAGCATATTGAAATGAAGGGTACAGAAGTAAGTAAATGTTCCCGCGGCATTGAACGTTCGTGAGATGGTGCTATCCGATCGCACGTCGATGTCCGCAGGCACTCCCGGCTTCCGGTCAAAGATGACGTTGTGGGGACGTGCGGGGAAAAAGAAGTTCACCGTGCCACCCTGCTTGATGTCGACGTGCGAAGGGAGATACACGTCATTCGGCATTGTGACGTCCACGGACAGCGCCGTCGGACTTCCCCCGAACGTCTCTGGCAGGGGCCCGGGAGCGGCAGCGCCCGCTCCACCACACGCAGCGGCTGCGGCAGCTCCGAGAACTAGCGCGAGGATCGAAGATTTGCGTCGGGTCTGCAGTCGGGGCGCTCCTCTGTTCCCGGTTCTCCCTACCTTACCCGTCCGGGCAAACCGAGGGTCACATCGAGGTGGCATCGCTCTCCGCATTTATACCTAGACCGAACCGACTATGGCGAACCCCCCACCGGGGAGTATGACGAGCGGGCTCAGTTCAGCGCCCTCAGGGCCTCGGTCACTGCCGGCAGCAATGCGCGCTTCGCGTTCTCATCGGAACCTCCAGCAATATTGATGTAGAGGGAGGCAAGGAATCCGTTGAGGTTATTCCTGCGGGCCAAACCCGCCTGCGTTTGCAATGCGCTCTCCCAATCCTTGAACTGTCCGGGTGTCGCGAGACGCTGGATCCATCCGTTCCAGAACTCTGCGGCAACCGTCCCCCGCCGGGCCACGAACAGGACGGGGCGCGCGAGTCGTTCACCTTCTCCGTAGACATAGAAATGCTCGCCCGGGGGAGCCACCTGCGTGGCAACGGCATCGAGTATGCGTTCGTGTTCAGGCAGGCCGAACGCCGGGTTCAGTGCGAGCTGCATCAGCAGGTCTGCGCCATGAGCGACGCCATGCCTCCATCCATCGCGCGTATCGAAGCCCCTATAGTCGCGCACCGTGGGAAGCCAGGTGACCGCAGCCTGCAGCAGCGTAGCGCGCTCCCCAGCCGAGAAGAAGGCGCGCAATCGGTCCACTCGAGCCACCTCGGACAGCACGAGCGCGGCGAACGGCTGCCTGAACCCCGCTGTGTCAGGGCGAGTGGACGCGAGTTCAGCGACAAGCATGCCGGCGATATCCCGCAGCACCGGCTGCCCGAGCAGGTCCGCGCGCATCCACGCCGAAAGAGCCTCGAACGCGACGCCATCTCGCAACGCCGGGTCAGCGCTCGCCAGACAGGGAAGCAGGCTCTTCGACAGGGCTTCTCGTCGGGGGGTATCGTCGAGCTTCCAGTGCCTCGCCTTCAGTGCTTCAAGCGATGTCGTGCTCCACCCGTCGGGCGGGCAGCCTGCCGGTGATGGCGTTGTTGTACCGGTCGCCAAAGACATGATTGTCGTTGCGGCTCGAACCAATCGATCAAGTAGCATGCTTGCTCCCCAAGAGACGCTAGGAGACTTGGCCTCCGTGCTGTTCACCGGGCTGATCGCCTTGGTGCGCTGCTCCCCGAGTCAGCTCCTTGAACTGAGGCATCTTCGCAAGCTGCGCCGCCTGGGCAGCGGCGTATTCGCTGGCATAGTACTTCGCCGCTTCGCCTGCGTGGAACGCCGCACTGGAGGTGTGGCCATAGGCAACCTCGACGTCCTGGGCCCCTTGCGCGTGTTCTCCCCTCTCGTGATGGGCGGCGGCGAGCCGATGGTGCTTGGCTGCATGCTCGAAATATGCGGCGGCCAGGACGTGGTGCTCTACTACGGGATGCGATCCCACTGGTCCTCCCCAGCCGACGCACGCTCTGCCGGCTTTTTTTTGACACTCATGAACATTCTTTGGCACTCATCACACCATTTCAAGCGTGATTTAGCTCCCCCACAGAGCAACGGTAGTCTTCGAAGGGACTACGCCATTCGAACTAGAAGGGCCCGCCCTCGTCCGGGGCCATGTTTGCAGGTGTGGGCGCGGTGTTCTTGCGCCTTGACAACCCGCGAGGCAGCCGCGCACAATGTCGCCCATCGTTCCCCCACTCAGAGGATCACGTACTATGCGTGTGCTGGCACGGGTTCACGTGCGATTCCGCGGAGCACCCTCCCTGCTCGGCCTTGTGATTCTCGGTGCGGGAGTTGCGGGGGCACAAGGTGGTACCATCACGGGCACCGTTACCACACAGGGCGCCGCCGAGCCCGTGGCTGAGGCCCGGGTTCTCGTCGTCGGCACGTCCCTGTTCGCGTACACGGCGTCGGACGGCCGCTATGCCATCCGCAACGTGCCCTCCGGGCAATATGCCGTTCGCGTCCTTCGCGTCGGGCTCGCCGAGCAGAAGAAGCCAGTTACCGTCGCCACCGGGCAGACTGTAACACTCGACTTCACCATGATGAGAGCGATCGTCCAGCTTCAGGAGGTGGTAACCACGGCGACTGGCGAGCAGCGTCGTGTGGAGCTCGGTAACTCAGTCTCGAGCGTCCTTGCATCGAAGCGCACGGAGTCCGCGCCGGTCACCGACCTCGCGAGTCTCCTGGTGGCGCAGGCGCCCGGTGTGCAGGTGCTGCCTGGCAACGAGGTCGGTACCGGGGCGCGGATTCGCGTCCGCGGCGTGAGTTCGCTCACGCTGGCCAACGACCCCATCTATGTGATAGACGGCGTGCGCATGCGCAGCGACAACGGCTCGCAGAGCGGCAACATCTTCACCGGCGGCGCGACTCAGAGCCGCGCACAGGACATCAATCCCGATGAAATCGAATCCATCGAGATCGTGAAGGGTCCTTCGGCCGCCACGCTGTACGGAACGGATGCTGCGAACGGGGTGGTGGTGATTACAACCAAGCGCGGCCGCGCGGGCCCCACGAGATATACCGTTTTTTCCGAGGCGGGATTGAGCGAGGACCGCAATACTTATCCCACGGCGTACACGCTCTGGGGACACGCGCCACCTGGCAGTGCACGAAACTGCCTTAATCCCTCGCTCACGCTCGTCTCCGCAGGAACATGCGTGCCCGACAGCCTCTCCAAGTTCAACCTGTTTTCGGCACCGGCTACAACGCCGCTCGGGCTGGGTCATCGCACGTCAACCGGCACCAACATCTCAGGCGGCGTCGCGAACCTTCGCTTTTTTGTGAGCGGGCAGTACGAAGATGAATCGGGCGTGGTGAAGATCCCGGCGTTCGATGTCAACCGCCTGGATACGCTCAAGATTCCGATCAAACCCGAGTGGGCCACACCGAACGAGCAGACGCGAACCAGCTTCCGCGTCAATCTGGATGCGGCACTCTCGCCGAAGCTCGACGCGCAGTTCTCGTCCGGGTACATCAGCCAGATGAGCCGTCTGCCGCAGAACGACAACAACGCGCTTGGACTGCTCTCCAACGCGTTCGGAGGGCCTGGTTACGAGCATGGGCGTACGAGCACGCTGGGATTCGACCTGCACGGATATCGCCAGTCCACGCCGGCCGAAAGCTTCCAGGATGTGACGCAGCAGTACATCAGCCGATTCATCGGCGCGGGGAGTCTCGCGTACCGTCCGTTCGCCTGGCTCTCGATGCGTGGCGGCGGCGGGGCGGACGTGACCTCGCGCATCGATCAGCAGTTTTGCGCGCGGGGTACCTGTTCGGATGTCGGCACTACGCGCCAGGGCTTCGCCCAGGATGATCGGGCGGCCATTCGAACGCTTTCGGCAGACGGGAGTGCGACGGCCACGTTTGACCCGGCACCATGGCTCGTATCGCGCAGCACGCTGGGCACGCAATGGAACTTCAGTTCGTTCAACCGCAACGGCGCCGGGTCGGTGAATCTCACGCCGGGCGCCAACACGGTGTCCGGCGGCGCCACACAGGCGGCCGATGCCCAGAACGACAACAGCAAGACTTTCGGTGTGTTCTTCGAGGAGCAACTCGCGATTCGGGACCGCCTGTTCCTCACGGGCGCTGTGCGCTCGGACCAGAACAGCGCCTTTGGCACGAAGTTCCAGCGCGTGTTCTACCCGAAGTTCAGCGCCTCGTATCTCGTTTCGGATGAAGCGTGGTTTCCGCGCGCGCGCTGGCTGAACCAGTTCCGCCTCCGGACGGCGTACGGCGCATCGGGCGTGCAGCCCGGCTCGCGCGATGCGCTGCAGTTCTATTCGCCCACGACGACGAATGTCGGGCTGGTGGACCAGCCGGGCGTGGTGCTGACGTCGGCCGGGAATTCCGCGCTCAAGCCCGAGCGCGCTACGGAGTTCGAAGGCGGCTTCGATACACGGATTCTCGACAGCCGGATCAACTTCGAGCTGACGTACTACCGGAAGCTGACGCAGGATGCGATTGTCAACGCGATTGTTCCGCCGGATCTGGGTTCTGGCAATTCCATACAGCGGAAGAACCTCGGCGCGGTGCAAAATACCGGCGTGGAGGCGCTGATCAATGCGCAGCTGATGGACCGCTCCTCACTGGGATGGGACGCGACCCTGTCGTTCTCCGGCAACGGCAACAAGCTCGTATCGCTCGGGACCGATGCGCAGGGCCGGCCGCTTCCCGCGCAAGTGGGAACGACCACGCGTAACCAGCCCGGCTACCCGATCTCCGGATACTGGCAGCGCAAGATCAGCAGCTTCGCAGACAAGAACAAGGACGGCATCATCACGCTCGACGAGATTGTGGTGGACGATTCCTCCACGTTTGTCGGATACTCGATTCCGCGGTACGAAGCCTCGCTCAGCAACGGCTTCGACCTGCTGAACAAGCAGCTGCGAATATCCCTGTTGATCGACTACAAGGGCGGTTTCTATTTGCTGAACGGCACTGAGCGCATTCGGTGCGGCAGTCGCGGCAACTGTTACGGTGCCTTCGACAAGACCGCGCCGCTATGGCAGCAGGCGCGCGCCGTCGCCTTGCGCGAGCACGCGTCGCGCACGCAGGCCGGCTACATGGAAGATGCGACGTTCACGCGCCTTCGCGAAGTTTCGGTCCGCTACCAGCTGCCCAGCAGGCTCGTCGCAAGCACGCGATTCGCGAACAGCGCAAGCGTGACGCTCGCGGCCCGTAACCTGCACCTCTGGACCAAGTACAGCGGAATCGATCCGGAGAGCAACTCCGACGCCGGCTCGACGTTTAACCTGCCGAGCGACTTCCAGGCGCTCGCCCCACCGTCATACTTCGTCCTTCGCTTCAACCTGGGGTTCTGATCCCATGACCATGAACTCGCGGAGCCTTCGCCCGGCCGTCGCTGTTGTCATCGCCGCGATGCTGGCCGCTCTCGCCTCGTGCTCTCGCGACACCCTGCTCGGGGTCGCGCAGCCGGACCTCATCAACCCGGGCGACCTCAACTCGGCGGACGCCGCTGAGGGGTTGCGGATAGGCGCGATCAGGAACTTCAAGCTCATGACCGCGCTCGACGAAAGCAGCTGGTTCTACGGCGGTCTGCTCGTGGATGAATGGAAATCGGCTGACACCTTTACCCAGCGGGACGAGACGGACCAGCGAAACGTGACCGAGGAGAACAGCCTCGTGACGGTTGCCTATCGCGACATACATCGGGCACGGGTGCAGGCTTTTCAGGCACTAAGGGCGTTGCAGAAGTACAAACCGCTCGTGACGTCCGAGATCGGAGAGATGTGGTTCGTGAAGGGCTATTCCGAACTGCAATCCGCATCTGACTTCTGCAATGGTCAGCCGTTCGCCAACCTTTCCTCGGGGAGCGCGGAACCGGGCACGCCGCTCTCGGCCGCGGACGCGTTCAAGCTGGCGCTTTCATCATTCGACTCCGCACTCGCGACCG
This sequence comes from Gemmatimonadaceae bacterium, assembly GCA_035544915.1. Taxonomy (GTDB): domain Bacteria; phylum Gemmatimonadota; class Gemmatimonadetes; order Gemmatimonadales; family Gemmatimonadaceae; genus Fen-1231. Next base: position 20,727 of record DASZZO010000206.1, read on the forward strand.
TCACCGGAGCGGACAGCGTGAGCGTCCGCGTCAAGTACTCGGCGCAAGTGGGCCGCGGACGTGCATTGCTCGCGCTCGGGCGGGCCGCTGATGCCGGTCTCGCGGTTGCCGGCATTCCGCGCACGTTCTCGTTCAACCTGACATGGCCGGGTGCGCAGGGGAAGGAGGACAACCTGATCTGGGGACTCGCGGTCAGTGCTCGCCGTTATACGGTTCAGGACTCGGCCGATTCACAAGGCGGGCGCATCCCGAATTCAATGCCGTTCGTCTCGGCCAAGGATCCACGCGTTCCGACATCGCGACCGTTCAGGACCGGGTTCGACGGCACGACACCCTACGACGCGGAGGGAGTATTCCCGGCGTTCAACTCACCGGTGCCGGTCGCAAGCTGGGTGGACGCGCAGCTCATCCTGGCGGAATCGCAACTCATCGCGAACGACCCAACGTGGCTCACGACGCTCAACGACATGCGCAACGGGCCGACCAATATCGGCACGCTCACGATTTCCGGGATGCCACCGCTGGCGGATCCCGGTTCGGCGTCCGCAAGACTTCTCCTGCTTTTCCGCGAGCGCGCGTTCTGGACGTTCGGGCGCGGGCAGCGCCTGGGCGACCTGCGCCGCCAGATCCACACCTATAGCTTCACGGCGGCGCAGGTATTTCCGGGCGAGGGTGGAATCAACCCGCGCAAGAACTCGGCGTATGGCCCGGATGTGAACCTCCCGGTGCCGCAGGCGGAGCGGAATAACGCAAAGTTCGGAGGGTGCACGGACAGGAAGGCGTGAGAGGGCCGTCCACTGTCCGTCAGGGCAGGTCGTCGAGCAGAACCCAGCTTCCGCCCCGCCGGATTTCGAGGCGAGTCACTGGGTGGATCTCCCATAGCGTGATGCGCGCTTTCCCTTTCGTCGCCGTGTCGCCGGGCACGTAGCCGAACATCTGGTCCCAGTGCTCGGGATCGAACATCAGCCAGCCACTTACCCGAACCGTGTCGCCGGCTGAAGCTGCCTGCTTCACTTTGGTGGTGTCCCAGCCGGGATGCAGGGGCCGTACGCGGGGAGTGGTCTCAAGGACTACTCCGAGATAATGGGCCTCATGCGGCGAACGCGTGAAGTACATATGCCAGTCGACTCGCGAGGCTGAGTTCTCACCACAGTTTGTGGTTTCGCCTTTCTGCAGAACGCCGTTCTTCTTTCCCGGAATCTCCACGCGGATGCCGGATAGGAACCCGACAGCGCTTATCGGAATCCCCTCGAAACCGGCGATCGTGGCGAGGTCGTTGGTGGGCCAATCCGCCCGATGCTTCTTCCTGTTGTGTGGAAATGCCAGAGTGGCGAGCGCGGTCCATGAAACCGGATGATACGTGGCAGCCGAATCGGTGCGATTCTTCCACAGATTTGTTTCGCTGTCACCGCCCGCGCCACTCGCGGGGCAGACTGTATGAGGGGAGTCGGTCCAGGTGTAGCTGCGGGAGTTGCTCGCGACCTTTGGCCACGAAGGATCGATCGTGGAACTGCCGACCGCAGGGATAACTGGAGTGGTGGGAGTGGTCGGGCTGGGCGGGACGGGACGGCCCGACGGGGTCCCTCCGGGGACGATCTGCAGCCGTGCCGCCCAGGCCCAACCTCTTACTCCCGCGGTGGATTCGATGTGCAGGTAGCCCAGGCGCGGATTCGGATTGAGGAGATTGACGGTGTCGCCGGCCGCTAGGTGATCGAGGACTTGGGAGCTGGTACTCTGTCCGGCGCGCACATTGAGGCCTGACTTCGCGACGGCGCGTTGGGCGACAGCCCCGTCCGGCGTAGCGCAGAGGAGAATGAGCCACGAGAATAGCACCGAAGCTCGACTGAGCATGTATACCCTTTGGGGCGGTTCGGGTACGCTACGGTCCGCTTCCGGAGCGGGCAAGCCGGGCGGAAGCCGTGCCGCCTGTCACGCCGGGCGGCTTTGGTCGTCGTAGGGGAGCAGAGGAAGGATGGCGCCATGGTGCGGCAAGTCACTGAAATTGCGCGCCGCGGTCCCGATAATAGAGGGCGCAAGCGACGGTCCACGTGGCTCTTCGAGACGCGGGAACGTGCGCTGCGGTGCGGCGGTACCCTCGCAAGAGGATGCGCCCCCCGCGCATGCACGCAGCTCAGGCTAGCGGTGCAGCGGCACAAAACCAAAACTAGGACACTGCCGTGACCAGGATCCTCCTCGCGGACGACCATGCCGTCGTTCGTACTGGCCTGAGGGAACTTCTCATACAGCGCGAATCCATTTCAGTGGTGGGCGAGGCCGAGGACGGCGATAGCTTGCTTTCGCTCGTCGAGCATACGCCCGCAGACCTGGTGTTGCTTGATGTCTCCATGCCGGGACCGCCGTTTCTCGACCTGCTAAAACGCCTTCGCACTCTGGCGCCCGCGCTGCGCGTTCTCGTGCTGACGGCGCAGCCGGAGGATCAGATCGCCGTGCGGGCGTTGCGCGCAGGAGCGTCCGGGTACTTCACCAAAGACCGCCCGTTCGAGGAACTGCTGGATGCGATCAGACGCATCGGGGGCGGCGGCTCGTACATCAGTGTGTCACTCGCCCAGCGGCTCGCCACATCTCTGGAGGGAGGCGCTGAGCGCGCTCCGCACGACCTGCTCTCCGATCGCGAAATGGAAGTGCTGGTATTGCTGGGGAGCGGCAAGAGCGTCAAGCAGATTTCGGCAGACATGAAGCTCAGCGTCAAGACGGTGAGCACCTTCCGCACACGACTGATGAAAAAAATGGGCTTTACGACGAACGCTGACGCCGTGCAATACGTCGCTCGTCAGGGTCTTGCGCCGAGGAACTCCTAGGCGTGCCGGCCATGACGACCTCCAGGCGCCTGGTGGTGATGGCGGGCCTCGCGGTGCTCTACTTCGTCGCCGCGAAACTCGGACTGCAACTCGCCTATGTCAACGCCAGCGCGACGGCCGTCTGGGCCCCGACCGGCATCGCGCTGGCGGCGCTGCTGCTGTTCGGGTATGAGGTCTGGCCCGGCGTCTTCCTGGGAGCCTTCGCTGCCAACCTGCTCACCGCGGGCGATCTGGCGACGTCGACGTACATTGCGATTGGTAACTCGCTCGAAGGCATCGTCGGCACCTATCTCGTGACCCGGTTCGCCGGCGGCGCCAAGGCCTTTGAACGCACGCGGGACATTCTGAAGTTCGCCCTGCTGGCGGGGGCCGTGAGTACGGTTGTCAGCCCCACAATCGGGGTTACGGCCCTCGCTCTCCGCGGCTTTGCGGCGTGGCACGCCTACGTCGCGATCTGGAGCACGTGGTGGCTGGGTGACTCCGTTGGCAACCTCGTAATCGCGCCCGCTCTCCTGATCTGGAGCGCGAACCCGCGCATTCAGCTGACGCGAGGGCACGCCATGAAGGCTGCCGAGGCTGTCGCCCTTCTGGTTTGTCTCCAGTGCGTCTGTCTTCTGCTCTTTGGCAGTTTCCTCCCGCGGGAAAGCACGCATTACCCGCTGGAGTTCCTGTGCCTGCCGATGCTGCTATGGGCGGCCTACCGCTTCGGTCCGAGGGCAACGGTGACGGCGACTATCGTGCTCGCCGGCCTCGGCCTCTGGGGGACCATCCGCGGCTTCGGTCCGTTCGCCGGGGGGACGCCCAACGCATCGCTCGTGCTCTTGCAGACATTCCTGGCCTTTACCTCGGTGCTGAGCCTCGTGTTCGCGTCGATCGTCTCTGAACACCGGCGAGCCGAGGAACTCGTGCGCCAGATGGCGGTCACCGACCCGCTGACGGGTCTCGTGAACTATCGCCGGTTCATGCAGGAACTCGAAAGCGAAATCGCGAGATCGTCGAGGACGGCGCGGACCTTCGCCATTTTGTTCATCGATCTCGACCACCTCAAGCAGATCAATGACAGCTCCGGTCACCTGGCCGGCAGCCAGGCAATCCGCCGGGTAGCCGACGCGCTGCGTGGATCGTGCCGTCATATTGACACGGCGGCGCGAATTGGCGGCGACGAGTTTGCCGTGATCCTTCCGGAGACGCGGGAGGCGACCGGCCGCGAGCTGCTCGATCGCATCACCGCCGGACTCGCCGTAGACCGGGGCGACGTCCGCATCTCCATCAGCGCTGGGGCCGCCGAACATCCGCGGGATGGCGCCACGGCGGAGGCCCTGCTCAGTGCGGCGGACGCTTTACTCTACGCCGCGAAGGCACAGCGCCGTGTAGGACGCGTGCCTACAGGAACCTAGAGTCGCGGAGGCAGTAGGAGAAGCGTACCCCAAAACTGGAGGTCGCATGAATAAACGTCTTCTGTGGACTGCGGTAGCCGGCGCGTTTGTGTTCGTCGGGGCGTGCAATAATCGAAGCGTCACCGGCCCCGCCTCCGGGCAGGGAATGCTCGCAATGAAACTCACCGACGCGCCAGTTCCATTCGATTCTGTGAAAGAAGTGAACGTATTCGTCGTGCGCATCGACGCGCGGCGTGCGCATGCTGACGCTGGCAATGCCGACGTCGACGTCGAGAACGAACATGCGGAGAACCACGAGAAGCCTGACTCGACGCTCTGGGTGACTATCGCCGCCCCCAACACCACATTCAACCTGCTCGCGCTCCAAGGGGGCGTGTCGGCTTTCCTTGGTGCAACCGCCGTGGATACCGGCCACTTTCGCGCGATCCGGCTGATCATCGATCCTGCCAGGTCTACGGTGGTGCTGAAGGACGGCACCGTGCTGACCACGACGTCCACGTCCCCGGTGGAGTTCGAGCAACGCGGGCGCCATGGACTGCTGGTCGAACTGAATGAGACGGTGGAAGTACACGAGAAGGAGACGACTACGATCGTGCTCGACTTCCGTCTGGACCGGAGTCTGACGTTGCGGGGACGTGGAGTCCACGACGGGTTCTTCTTCCGGCCGGTGATCGTCGGTGCGCACGAGCGCTAGGCGCAGCTTGCAGGCTCGCAGCTACCGAACGGACGAATAGAAAATCAGGGCTCGCCCCCGGGGCGAGGCGCGAGGGCCTTACACCGGTTCGACGGTGTGCACCACGATGAGGCCCTCGCGCACAACCTCTTTCAGGTGCGGAAGCACCGCCCGTACTTTTTCGGTTTCGTCGATAAAGAGCAGCATCAGCGGCCCCTCGTCCGACCCGCTGAATCGCTTTGGCTCGTGCACATGGTGCTTGGCCCCGAACCCCATCACGGCCGCGAAAACCGATGCGCCGCTGATGCCGTGCTGCATGAGATAGTGCACGATGTGCTGGTGCACGGGCTTGCCGTGATACCGATCGTCCTCATCGAAAAACACCTGTGCCTGGAGCATCATTCACGCGCCTCCGGGCGCGCCTTTTCTGGCGTCTTTGCTCGCGCCGCGAGCGCCTCGCGCCACGCCCTCGGATCGAATGCCAGATAGAACGAAGGCAGCACAAGGAGGGTCAGCAGCAGGACGCACGTGAGTCCGCCGACGATCACGGTGGCGAGCGGCCGCTGGACGTCCGAGCCAATTCCGAAGTGCATGGCCGCCGGCAGCATGCCCAAGAGTGCCAGCAGAATCATCATGAGGCAAGGCCGTAGTTGCACCACGGCCGCCTCCCGCACCGCATCGATGATGTCGAGGCCGGAGTCCGCGCGCAGCCGATTCGTGCGTGACACGAACAGCACCCCCGACATGACGGAGACGCCGAACAGCGAGACGAACCCG
>DASZZO010000207.1:0-16053 GCA_035544915.1 Gemmatimonadaceae bacterium
CGCCTCCCGTCTGCTCGCCCAGGTCGCCCGTCACGTTGTTCTGCGCAAAATCGCCGCGGGAACCGAACATGATGATCGGCTTTCGCTCCTTGAACGTGTAACCCATGATGCGCGAGAGGCGCGCGTAGGAGCGTTCGGCCATCCGCGCCGCGATGATCGCCGCTTCCTCCATGCCCTTGTAATAATGGACGTCGAAGTGGTCAGTCTTCTTCACGCGCCACTCGAACTTCTGGTATTGAACCTGGTTCTGCCCGAAGTAGCTGTTCTGGGCGCGCGCAAACGGCGCGGCAAGAACCGAGGCGCCACTCAGCGTGACGGCAGGCAGGATGCGAAGCAAGGCGCGACGGGTGCGCATCAGCGGTGCCCTCTCAGGGCGAAACGGCGAGCGCCGGGGCATCGCCCCACAGCCGCTCGAGTTGGTAGTACGCGCGCAGCGACGGATGGAATACGTGCACAACGAAATCGACGTAATCGAGGAGCACCCATCGTCCCTGCGTCAGCCCTTCAACTGACTGCGCACGCAGCCCGTCGCGCGCCAGGCCGTCCATGACATGGCGGGCAACGCTGCGTACGTGTGTGTCCGAGGTGCCGGAAGCCACCACGAAGAAGTCCGTCATGTCGGTGATTCCGTGCAGGTCGAGCAGAACCACATCGTGAGCCTTGTTGTCCACGCAGAGCGAGGCGGCGCGCTTCGCCATTTGTGTATCCAGCCGGCTTTGACGAGTGGACGCTGACTCCATGAAGCTCCGGCTGGGCGGACGCTACTGCTTTGCGTTGTAACTCGCGTCGGTGCGGAAAGTTCCGATCGAAAAGACGCCGCCCCGACCACTCACGCAAGGATGCTCGAAACAATAACGTCCCAAAGTGCGGGACGTTAGTCGAGCGGGCATGGCAGAAGGAAGTCAGGCCTTGATGACCCAGACTTTAATTTCCGGCTTGACGTCGGCGTGAAGCTTCACCGCCACCTTGTAGACGCCGAGCGCGCGAATCGGTTCGTGGAGGTCGATCATGCGCTTCTCGACCATGACGAATCCCTGGGCTTCGAGTTGTTGCTGGATATCAGCGGTGGTGACCGATCCGAACAGCTTGCCCTCGTCACCGACGCGCGCGGAGAAGGTGAGCGAAACCTGTTCGAGCCTCGCGGCGAGCTCCTGCGCACCGGCGACGCGCAGGTTCTCAGCGGCCTGAAGGCGGTCCTTTTCCTGCGCGATGCGTTTCTTGTTGCCGGGCGTGGCCTCGTAGGCCACGCCGCGGGGCAGGAGGAAATTTCGTGCGTAACCAGCTGAAACCTGCACGATATCGCCCGGATGACCGAGCTTGTCCACTGCCTGCCGCAAAATGACTTCCATGTGAACCTCAATCGAGATGGATGATTATTTCCGTTCCGCACGCAGACGTGCCCGGGTCCGCCAGTCGAGCCACGTGTCGCCGAGGCCCAGGCCAAGCGCCATGACTCCAAGCACGTACCAGAAAAAGACCGAAAACCCGATCAACAGCGCCATTACCCACCGGCCGGGTGCCAGGAACCAGAGTCCGACACCGAGCCCGCGAAGGGCGTAGATCGTGCCAAAGAACACAAGCAGGTTCGCACCGAGCGCCGAGAGCGCGGCAAACCACGGCACAAGCACCAGCGCCATACCCAGCACCAGGCCCCATACCAGCTGGTCATTGAAGCGGAACTCTCGGAGCGCAGCGAGCGGCGGACCCAGCCGCGCCCGCCCCACACGGTGGTACACGGCCCATGCGAGCGCGAGGGCCGCAAGCGATTCCAGGGCGAGCATCGCAGGAAAGAGCAGCAGGCCGTAGCCCGGCGTCGCCTGCAGCTGCGACTCCACCTGCTTTGCCATGGTCGTCGCTTCCGCGTGCTGCGCGGCGAAGTCCGTCCACTCTTTCGTTGCCGTCGTCTGGCGCCACGCGCTGAGCGCCACCTCTGCACGGCGGCCCGCTTCAACGCGGATGGCCTCGGGCAGGGCGTGCCCGCCATCCGGCACAGCGAACGTCGCAATCGTGACCAGCGCGAGGGCAATGCCTATCGCAGCAAGCGCGCGCGCAAAAAATGGCTGCCCGGCGCGCTCGTCCTCCCCCTGCAGGAGCGTCGTCGAACCGAATGCCGCGGCAAGGAGGACCGCCCAACCGCAGGCCAGGACGGCGATCGTGCCGCCGCCGGCCGCGAATTGCCACAGTACCCACCCGGCGAGTCCGGTCCATGCGATCGCCAGCGGAAGGCGCCCGCCGGCCCACCAGCCCACCAGTGCGCACACCGCCAGTGCGGGGGCCAACAGCACGATAGTCTGGTCAACCGGCACGAGGATGCGCAGCATCGGCACCATCGGCACCAGCAGCAGCAGCGCTGCCGCAAGCAACACTTGCCACCATCCCCGTTCCCGCGCCGCGGGAAGAACGGAGGATTCGCCCGGGGCCGCGACGTCACTCATTTGAGAAACAGCGAAACGGAATACGGCCTACGGCTGATGACCGCGCGTGTATGGCAGCAATGCGAGATAGCGAGCCTTCTTGATGGCCTTCGCGAGCTGCCGCTGATGCCGCGCATCGACGCCGCTCAGGCGGCTGGGGAGGATCTTCCCGTTGTCCGTAATGAAGCGCGCGAGCAGGCGCTCGTCCTTGTAATCCACAAAGCGGATACCCGCCTCGGTAATGGGGCATGTCTTCTTCTGTCGGCGCATGGCGTCAGTCCTCATCGTCGTCATCGTCGTCTGCGTGTTTTCGGGCGGCGAGCTGCTCTTCGGTCATCGGCGGCGCACCCAGCTCGTGTTCGTGCACAGAGATGAGGTAGCGCACGACGCCGTCGTCGAGCTTGAGTGAGCGCTCGAACTCGGGGAGAGTTTTCCCCTCCGCGCGAAAGTGGGCCACCACGTAATAGCCGGTCTCGCGCGTGCCGATCTTGTACGCGAGCTGTCGGCGGCCCCAATGGTCGTACTTGATCTCCTCGGTGGTGCCGAGGAGACTATGATGTTTGGCGATTTTTTCGTTGATGGCGGCGTCTTCGAGAGTGGAATCGAAGATGTAGACCGCCTCGTATTCACGAGACAATGCGGCAATCCTCCCTTTGGTCATGAGCGCCCTCCGAGGGTTGCCGGCGAGGAGGGAGAGTAGCCCCGGACCGGCAGACGCCGGGCCTCGAAAGGGCGATTTCAGGACAGAAACTAAGAAGTTAGCCGGGGTAAGGGGGGCGAGCAATGGGGCACGGAGAGTTTGGAGCTGATGGTTGAGAGTTTCTGGGACGTGAGACTGGAGCCATGAGTTTGCCCGGCACCTGTGCCCAGAGCGCTCTGCCGAACAGAAGCCCGCTTAAGGTGAAGAGGAGCCGGGCCACGCCGGTAGACTCCCTCGACCGAGAAATAAACTGCCTCGACCGCATTTTATGGACCTGCGACCGCTCGCAAAACCGCCGCGCGTGCTCAAAACAGCGGGGCGATTGGCTCCAATGTCTGCAGAGACTCATAAGGCGGCCGCTTGCGAGGCGGCCGCTTGCGCGTGACGGGCGGCCTCGATCGGCTTTAGAGACCAGCGAGTGCCCGGCAGAAGGGTGCGAGCGCACTCCAGAAGCCCTCGACCGCTTTTTGTCGCTTCACCCCGACCTTTGACCTTCCGAAGCGTCCATTGTCCCACCCGCGAGCATCAACTCCCAACTCTCGACTCCCAACTTTCGACTCCCCCGCTCTCAACTCTCGACTCCAAACTCTCGACCGTCCCTACACATTAGACCGGAACAACATCACATCCCCATCTTGCACGAAATACTCCTTCCCTTCCGACCGGACAGCGCCCTTTTCGCGCGCGCCCTTCCAGCCGCCGTTCGCAACGAACTCGTCATAGCCCACAGTCTCGGCGCGAATGAACCCTCGCTCGAAATCGGTGTGGATCACGCCCGCGGCCGCCGGTGCTGAATCGCCGCGGTGAATCGTCCAGGCGCGGACTTCCTTTTCCCCGGCCGTGAAATACGTCTGAAGGCCGAGCAGGTGATAGCTGGCGCGGATCAGACGGTCGAGTCCCGCCGATTCAAGGCCGAGGGATGCCAGAAACTCGGCGCGATCTGCCGCATTCAGTTCCGCGAGCTCACCCTCGATCTTCGCCGAGAAGGTGACGAGCTCTGCGGGCTCGCGATCATTCGCGATTGCCTCGCGCAGGGCGGTCACATGGGGACCCTCGGCACCGTGCAACTCGGCGTCCGTCACGTTCGCCGCGTACAGCACGGGCTTGAGCGTCAGGAGCTGCAGCGGCAGGAGCACGGCCCGTTCCGGGGCGTCCAGCTGCACGTGCCAGAGCGCTTTTCCCTCCGCGAGTGAGGCATGCGCCTTTTCGAGCGCGCCAATCTCGGCCAGTGCCTCCTTCTCCCCGATGCGAGCGGCACGCCGCGATTTGTCGAGTCGTTTCTCCACCGCGCCGAGGTCCGACAGCGCCAGCTCGAACTCGATCACCTCGCGATCGCGCGCCGGATTCACGGCCCCCATCACATGTGTGACGTCGGGATCTTCAAAGCAGCGGACCACGTGCACGATGGCGTCGGTCTCGCGGATGTTGGAGAGGAACTTGTTGCCGAGCCCTTCGCCCTCCGCGGCTCCCTTCACGAGACCGGCAATGTCAACGAACTGCACGACTGCGGGAACCGTGCGCTCCGGGTTGACAAGCTCCGAAAGCTTCGCGAGCCGCGGGTCGGGCACCTCGACCATTCCGACATTTGGCTCGACCGTGCAGAACGGATAGTTCGCGGCGTCCGCTCCTGCGGAGGTCAGGGCATTGAAGAGTGAGGATTTGCCGACGTTCGGGAGGCCCACGATCCCGAGCTTCAGCACGGCTCTCCGTCGCGCTTCTTTCCCGGGAACCGGTTCATCACCGGGGGGATGCCCTCCTGGAGCCATAGCTCGATCCCCTGGACCAGCGTGGGAAAGAGCGCCTGCACTTCCTCTGCCTCGGACTTTCCGAACGCACCCAGCACATAGTCGTGCAGCACGGCGACTTTCCGTTGCTCGTCCGCCGGCCCCACTCCGATTCGCAGTCGAGAGTATTCTTGCGACTGCAGGTGCGCCTCGACGCTCTTGAGGCCGTTGTGCCCGCCCGCCGAACCCTTCGCGCGAAATCGGTACCGCCCGACCGGCAACTGCACCTCATCAACGACGACGAGCAGATCGGTTGCGGCCGACCAGAACGGCCGCCGCTTGTACGGCCGCAGCACCTCGCCGCTGAGGTTCATGTACGTCTGCGGCTTGACGAGACGCACGCGCGTTCCATGCACGCTGCCGCTCGCGACGTGCCCAGCACCGTCTCTCTTCCAGCCGTCAAAGCGCCACGCCTCAGCCAGGTGGTCGAGCACCCACCAGCCGACGTTGTGACGCGTGCCCGCGTATTCGCGCCCGGGATTGCCGAGACCGACGATGACCTTCACCGGAGGAGGAAATCAGCCGCGCGTGAAAACGCGGTTCATTTCTTTTCTTCACCCTCGCCCTCTGCCTCGGCACCCTCCTCATCCTTGGTCTTGCGAATGAGTTCGGGCTCCGCCGGGGCCGCTTCGCCGGCCGCGGCGTCAGCCGGCGCGGGCTCCTCGATCGCCTTCGGAATCGAGCACACGCACACCGTGGCGTCCTCCTCGTCCAGCACCTCGACGCCCTCGGGAACCGTGATCTCCTTTACGTGGATTGAGTGACCGATATGAAGCGCGCTGACATCCACGTCGATGTGGTTCGGGATGTTCGACGGATCGACGGAGATTTCCAGTTCGTGCATTACCTGGTCGAGAATACCGCCGCCCGTGCGCACGCCTTCCGCTGTTCCCACGAATTTAAGGGGGACGCGCACCGTCACCTTCTCACCCGCGACCAGCTCCTGGAAGTCCACGTGGAGTATGTCCCGTTTGAACGGATGCCGCTGGATTTCACGGATGAGGGTTCTGGAACTCGCGCCGGCGACGTCCAGCTCGATGACTGTCGTCCGGTACGAGACTTTCTCGAGAAGACGCTCGAGCGCGTAGGTATTGATCGCCAGAGACTGCGGCTCGCGTCCATGTCCGTAGATGACGGCGGGAACGCTGCCCGCCGAACGAAGCTTTCGGGCTGAGCCCTTGCCGGCGGTGGTGCGAATCTGCGCGGGAAGAGATGCGGAAGCCATTTCAGAACACCCGGGAATCAAAAGGTAGCGCGCGCAACGTGGGTGCCCGGTCACTCGCCGGCCCGGCGGCGCACGACAATGTCCTACTCGAACAACGACGACACACTCTGGTCCGCGTGGGTGAATCGAATCGCCTTCGCGAGCAGCTCTCCGACGCTCAGCACATGCAGCTGCGCAAATTTGCGCGAATCCGGAATCTCGATGGTGTTCGTCACCGCGACCTCGGCGATCGGCGCGCTGGACAGTCGTTCCACCGCTGGCCCGGATAGCAGTGCATGCGTTGCGCAAACGTAGATGTCCTTCGCGCCGAGCGCCTTCAGCGCACGCGCCGCCTCGCTCACCGTGCCCGCCGTATCGATCATGTCATCCGGAATGAGGCAATCCCTCCCTTCGACCTCACCCACAACGTTTACCACCTCCGCCACATTTGCGCTGGGCCGCCGCTTGTCGATGATCGCGAGCGAGCCATTGAGCCGCTTGGCGAACCCGCGTGCCATCTTCGCACTTCCCACATCCGGGGCCACCACGACCAGGTCCGTCAACTGCTTCTTCCTGTAGTGCGCCGTGAAGACGGGCGCCGCGTAGAGATGATCCACAGGCAGGTCGAAGAACCCTTGCAGCTGATGCGCGTGGAAGTCGAGTCCCAGCACGCGATCGGCGCCCGATGACTCGATCATTTTCGCGATGAGCTTGGCGCCGATGGCGACGCGCGGCTGGTCCTTGCGGTCCTGACGTGCGTAGCCGAAGTACGGGATCACACAGGTAATACGCGCCGCCGACGCCCTTCGCACCGCATCAATGAGGAGCAGCAGCTCCAGCATGTTCTCGGCCGGCGGGTTGGTCGGCTGAACAATAAAGACATCCGCGCCACGCACGTTCTCGTCGATGCGGACAAATACTTCGCCATCGGCAAAGCGGTTGACGGTGCACCTGCAAAGCTCCCCGTCCAGGTGCTCCGCGATCTGCTCTGCGAGCGCCCGGTTGCCGGTCCCCGTGAGGATGCGAAATCCGTGGACTGGTACCGACAAACCGTCCATTACCGTAACCTCGTAACCTAGTTTATGTCAGGGAGTTAAGCAAACCCGACCCACGCGGCGGCATTGCCCCCGGTGGACTCGAACCACCATTCTCGGATCCAAAGTCCGATGTCCTGCCATTGGACGAGGGGGCAGCAGGGGGAAAGCTAGCAACGCAGACGGAGTATCTACAACTCAGATCAACTCGACGGCGGCCACCCGCTCGACTGTCGTCGCCCGAATCATCGTCACGCCAAGCGTTCTCGCGTCGATGCCCAACGATTGCGCGAGTGCCGTTCCCGGTTCGAACAAACCGAAGGCAGTCGAACCGGAGCCCGTCATGTGCGCAATCTGAGCGCCGGCCTTCGCGAGCGCGCGCTGGAGCGCCGCGATCTCTGGGTGCTGTGCGAAGACGGGTTCCTCGAGGTCGTTCGCAGCGCACTTGGCGACAGTATTCCAGTCAAGATGCGATTGCGATGTGAGAAGCGCCGGCGGCGCCGGCGAAGGCGCGGTGTGCGCTGTATCCCAAGCCGCGAAGGCGCCCGCGCTCGAGACACCGAAGGGTGGGATGAGCAGTATTACGTCACGCGGAGGCAGCGGGTCGAACCCGAAAAGACGCTCACCGCGTCCCCTGCCGAGCGCGAGTGGCAGCTCGGACACCAGATAGGGCACGTCGGCGCCCAGTCCGAGCGCCAGAAGCGACAGCGCCTCTGCCTTGAGCGTTCGCGGTGCGATCGCGTTCAGGGCGCGCAATACCGCGGCGGCGTCTGCGCTGCCGCCCCCAAGCCCCCCTCCCACGGGAATGCGCTTCTGTATCTCGATCGCGAAACAGTCGGGCCACCCGCAGGCAGCGGAGAATGCGAGTGCGGCTCGCCACGCGAGGTTGCTCTCCATGGGGCCTGCATCTGCGCCGCGGCAGTCGAGGGTGCGCCCGGGGACGCCGGTGCGCACCGTCACCGTGTCGGCGAGGGAAATGCGCTGAAACAGGGTCTCGAGTTCGTGGTAGCCGCTCGGTTCCCGCGGCCCCACTCGCAGGAAGAGATTCAGTTTTGCCTGTGCCTCAACGCGGGCGGTAGCCCGCGCCGCGCGAGCGTTCACGCCGAGGACGCCTCGGCCGAGCCACTGAAATCGCGAAAATGCAGCTTGAGGCGCGTCAGATACCACGCGCCCATGACAGTGATCGGAATGTAGGACAGGATGTGAAAGCCAAGGGCCCAGCTGACCGCCTGCGTATCGCTCACGCCATAGAGGCCCAATCCGATTTTTCCCGCCGCCTCGAACACGCCGAAGTAGCCAGGCGCGGAGGGCACGGACACCCCGATCGCGACGATTCCCTGGAGAAGCAGTCCAGTCGAGAGCGGTGCCTGGATGCCCAGCGCCTTGAAGCCCAGCCAGAATGCGAATGCGTTGCACAGCCAGTGCAGCACTGTCCACACGAACACTTCCGCGACGAGCCTCGGACTCCGCAACACGCCGAGTCCGGAGGCGAATCCTTCGAGCAGCGGTCGGCCGCGCGGCGCGAGCTTGGGGGCCACACGGCCGACGAGTACGTCGTAGAGCCTGAACACACGCTCTGGCACCGCGACCAGCAGCATGAGCACGATCAGCACGGCGAGCAGGAAGAGCGTGGCACCCTTCATCGAAACGGCAAGGGCACCGCTCCTGTTGGCAGATGGAAAGGCGGGATCAAGTGTCGCAACCAGCATGAGCAGCAGCACGACGACGCCGTCGAAGAGGCGGTCTACCGCAAGCGAGGCGAACGCGGCGGTGAACTTGACGCGCGGTTCGGCGCGCGAGAGGGCGAAGGCGCGCGCGAATTCGCCGGCGCGCGCCGGGGCCACGTTGTTCACCATCATGCCGATTGCGGTGCTCTGCCAGAGCGACCGAAATGGAAGGCGGCCCGCCACGGGCTCCAGCAGCGCAGCCCAGCGGCGCGCGCGCATCGGAAAGATCGCGGTCGCGAATACCGTGCACGCCAACCAGAAGAACACGTTGGACTGCCCGAGCACGTCCCACACCGCACGGAGGTTCTGGTCGCGAAGAGTCCACCACAGCAGCGCCACGCTCAAGAGGATTCCGAGCGCACCGCGCCATCCGAATTTCATTCGTCCCTATTTCCTCGCCGCGAGTTCCAGCAGGTCGTACAGCTCGGCGAGTGATTCCGGACTGGCCTGCTTGGCCGATCGCTTGAACGCGCTACCCAGCTCGAGTGCACGGCGGAGGGCACCCGGTCTGTTGTACACGAGATCCTCGATCGGCACGACGGATTCGTCGTCGAGATTGACCGGCTGGCTCATGGGTTCGCTGTTCAGCCCGGCGAGGCCCGCTATACCGGCGCCAAGTAAGTCCTGGAGCACCGCGCCTGACGTGGCGGAATGTGGCGCCGCGGTGATCGGCGCGGCTGGCGTGGGTGGAGTAGCGGGCATTGCCTGCTTCGGTGGCGCTGCCGGCGCGACCGGTGTCTCGGGGTTCGGTGCGGCAACCGCCGGTGGCGTCGCCGCCGGCGGCGTGCCCCGTGGCGCCACGCCGCGCGGCGTTGAAGCCAATGGGTGTATCCGCGGCGTCGCGACTGGCGTGGCAGCGCGCGCCGGCGTCGACAGGACCTCGAATTTCGCAGAGACGAGTGCATGTCCCGGCGCCGTGAGAATCTCAGCCGCCGTGTCAACCGCGGTCAGCGTGTCTTCTCCGAGCGTGGCCGCGCCCTCGACGAGCGAATGCAGCGTGCGGGCGACGGCGCCCTGGTCGAAGCTCTCTGCGGCTCGCCAGAGCGAACGGACGGCCGTGCGCAACTCGTGGCCAATCCGCTGCCTGGCCGGCGGATCGACAGCACGCCGCGCATCGGACACGAGGCGTCGGACATGCTCAGCCTGGCTCACGACCTCCAGGCGAAAACGCTGCGACGCCTGCGTTGGCGGATTTGGAGCGGTGTGAATCGCGTTGACGCCGCCGTCATCAGGGAACAGTGCGCTCACCGGAACGACGTACTCCGTGTCCACCGCACCATCAATGAACTTCGCCGCCGCTGCGGTGAAGGCTTCCACGGCCCGCGAGTCCACATCGGGGCGGCCACCGTTGTGCACGGCGTCTGAACCTTCACGAAGCACGGCCGCGGCGCAGCGGAAGAGTTCTCGCTGAGTATCCGTGGGCAAGCCCGCGCCGAGCTCGATGGGCTTTGCAGCGTCATCCACGGCTGCGATGACTTCGGCCAGGGGCGGCAGATCGTTCAGTGACGCCACGCCGCGCAATGCGCGCACGCGCGACAACGTCTCCTCGAACACAGTGATCTGGCTGGGGCTGTCTGCGAATCGTTGCAAGCCGGCCGCAACACTCGCCGTCTCATCCGCGAGAAAGCGGGCGTTCCCGCTCGCGGTAATGGGAGTCAGCGAAGAACGCCGGCGGAATGCGGGGGCCAGCGCGTTGAGTTCACGAGCGCACCGCTCCGCCCGCCGGGCCTGCTCACTGCCCCACGACCGTACGCCATGAAGCAGCACCTTGAGATCGTCAACTGCGGCAGTTACGGCGCCCTGCAGTGATTCGTTCCACGCGAGTGTGCCCTCCCTGAGCCCCAGCACGACGCGCTCGAGCCCGCTTGCCACCGCGGTGATGCCGGGCACCTTGGCCATTGTCGCGCTGCCACGCAGTACCCGCGCGTTGCGCGCGACCGCCGCGAAATCGGGTGCGGCAGAGCCCGCGCGCGCGAGCAGGAAGTCGATCCGCTCAACGCATTCACCGGCTTCGAGGAGGAAAAAATCCAGCAGGTCGGCCGTCATGACGTTACAGGGTAAAGCTGGTTCGGTGGGGGGGCAACGAGAGACCTCGACCGCCTTTGAGGTGGACGCACCTGGTGCCGCCCGTGTCACTCATTGCGCACTCCGGCCGCCGTCCATCGCGCGCCGCATGGCGCGCACCGCCGCGGCCAGTCCGTCAAACACCGCCTGGCTTACGATCGAGTGGCCGACGTTCAGTTCCTCGATCTGCGGAATCGCTGCCACCGGCCGGACATTGCGCGTGGTAAGTCCGTGGCCTGCGTGAACCGCAAGTCCGTCTTCGGCGGCCTGGCGCGCACCATCGCGAAGCGCGGTGAGCGTTCGCGCGTCGGTGGGGGCGTTCGCGTACGCACCGGTGTGCAGCTCAACGGCATCCGCTCCGAGACCGGCCGAACATTCGATCATCCGCGCTACAGGGTCCACGAAAAGGCTGGTGCGGATGCCAGCCTTCTTGAGGCGCGCGATCGCCAGGCGCAGCACGTCAGGCTCCCGCGTCACATCCAGCCCGCCCTCCGTGGTGATTTCCTCGCGACGTTCAGGAACGAGAGTCACCTGGTAGGGTCGGAGGCGCTCCGCGATGACGAGCATCGCGCTGGTGCAGGCCATCTCGAGGTTGAATGGCGTGCGAAGCGCGCGCGTCAGGCCTTCGACGTCGATGTCATGAATGTGGCGACGGTCCTCACGCAGGTGGGCGGTAACGCCGTCGGCGCCCGCGTCCTCGCAGGCTCGTGCGGCGGCCACCGGGTCCGGTTCGTCGGCGCGCCGCGCTTGCCGCAGCGTAGCGACGTGATCGACGTTGATGCAAAGGCGAAGGTGCGGCATGTCCGTTCAACCTAAACGTAGTGCTTGTTGGCCTTCAGGAGCACCACTAGGTTCACCCATACCCATCAGAAGGAGCCCGATTTGAGACGCGCCGTCCTGCTGCTGATCGCCGCCGCTGCCTGTCACAGCAATCCTCCCGCGAGCGGGGTGTCCGGGACCGGTGCCTTGACCGGCGCGGACAATCCGCGCACTGCCGTCGAACGTTTCCTGGCTGCGGCACGCGCCCAGGATATGCAGGCAATATCTGCCGTGTGGGGCAACGACAAGGGTTCCCAACGGGACCAAGTGGACCGCCAGGAGCTTGAGAAGCGAGAGGTGATCATGATCGCGTTGCTCCGGCACGATCAGGCGAATATTTCGGCGCCGCAGGCGGCGCCGGGAGGACGTCTGAAGATGACAGTTGACTTGAAGCAGGGTTCGCTCACTGCTTCTCCGGTCTTTACGGTAGTACGGGGCCCGTCGAACCGCTGGTACGTCGAGGACTTCGACACACAGCTGCTGCAGAACAAGGGTTTCGGAAGGAAACAATAGCGCGCCGCCCCGCGATGTGGCGCTGTTGCCGTCTGCGGCTTGCGGGGCGTCGACCAGTTGACGCCCCTGTTAGTATTCGGTGAGTTCGATGAGGACACCGCCGGTGGACTTGGGATGCAGAAAAGCGATGCGTTTGCCCTCAGCGCCGGAGCGCGGGGTGTCGTCTATGAGCACGATGCCCGCAGCGCGACAGCGCGAGAGAGCGGCGTCGAGGTCATCGACGGCGAAGCAGACATGATGAAGTCCAGGACCGCGTTTCTCGACAAACTTTCCGACGGGCGATTGTGGCGAAGCCGGTTCGAGCAATTCGACCAGCGACTCGCCGGCGGCAAGACCCGTAATGCGGGCGCCGTCCGAGTCGTCGAGAGTCGACGCCGGCATGCCGAGCACGTCGCGGAAGAATGGCACGAGGCCATCGAGACTGCGTACGGCGATCCCGACGTGCGCGATCCGGGTGGGTCTCATTGAGACTAAGAGTAGCAGCGCCCGGGCGCAGACGGCACCCGCGGTACGAATCGTTCCGTTTCCTTCGTGGGGAGTGCAGGATACTATGGCGAACGCAATCGCAGTGACCGACGCGGACTTCGCGACACAAGTCGAGGGAAACGCCGGTGTGACAGTCGTGGATTTCTGGGCGACGTGGTGCGGCCCGTGCCGCATGATTGCGCCGATCCTCGAACAGTTGTCAGTGGAGTATCAGGGTAAGGTCCGGGTGACCAAGCTGGACGTGGACAGCAATCAGAAGACGGCCATGCGCTTCGACGTGCGCTCAATCCCGACCCTCCTGTTCTTCAAGGACGGAAAGGTCGTCGACCGCGTGATCGGCGCCGTGCCGAAGGCGGCGTTGGCGGCTAAATTCCAGCAGCACGCCGCGTGACCTGATCGCCGCGGGCGCGATGCCCCTTCCCGCTGCTGCGCTTCGCTATCCGTACAAGCGCGTGCTGCTGCAGCGCACGAGGCTCGCGTACGTGCACCTGCAAAACCTGCTCACCGACGCCAAGCGCGACCGCGCGGCGAGAGTCTACGGGTACGTGCTCGTGTGGTTGCCGGAGGAGCTGCTGCTCTTCTATCTCCAGGAAGGGGAGGTCGTCAACGCCACTGCGAGCGCCGATGGACGACGCTTCCGGGCGCTCCCCATTGCTGGCGCACTGGCGAAGGTTCCGAGCGCTGCGGAGGTTGGGGAGATCTGCTTTCACGAGTGTGACGACGAGCAGCTCGCGACGATGTACTGGTCGCAAGTCCTGGAGCCCGTCGCGTGGCCCGCCGGGCTGAACGTGCACGACGCCGGAGCAGTGGGTGAGTTTCTGCACGCCATCGTGCACGACGGTGTGGTGGAGGTATGCGCCGATGGCGGCCTCAACTACGCCGTCGTGCGCGACGGCCGGCCGCTTCGCGCATTCTTCGCCGATCCGGCGACCCGCGACGTTCAGTCGGGTTTCGCCACGTTGCTCGAGTCGTCCCCCGGCCACGAATACCACCGCCCGAGGCTCTGGCCTGTGCCGCCGCCCCTCCCCGTCCAGGCCCCGCCCGCGCTGATCCGCGCGTACCGCGAGCTCGTGGAGGGCGTCGTCGAGAGACTGGTTGCGCTGGGTGCGACCAGCGCCCCCGCCGTCGCTGAGCATGCGCGCAGGCTGCTCTCCGAGGATCATGTGGCCCTGAAGCATTTTGCGGCCGCCGATCCGAATCCGGCGGACCCCGTGACCGAGACGCCCGCACTGAGCGCGGCGATCGGTGCGTGGCTCGGCGATTTGCTCCTGACAACGGCGCCGCCGGACGGGGCGTCGCCGGGACGGTTGATCGGAGAAGTCGCATACGAGCGCCGGCACGTGTTTCAGAGTGCCGGACTCTTTGAGGCCCTGCCATGGAAAGTGGTGTGAAGCGCGGCGCCGCCGCGAACGGCGCGAGTCGTCCGTCGGGCGCTTGCGGCGCGGGGACGCTTTATGTCGTCAGCACGCCCATCGGCAACTTGGCCGACCTGAGTGGGCGGGCGATTACCACGATGAAGGAGGTCGGGGCGGTGCTCGCCGAGGACACACGTCATTCGCGGCCAATGCTGGAACGCTATGGTGTGGCAACACCTCTGGTGGCCTACCATGAGCACAATGAAGCTGTAGCCACCCCCAAGATGGTGGAGCGATTGCTCGCGGGGGAGTCACTCGCGCTGATTTCCGACGCGGGAACACCGCTCCTGTCTGACCCGGGGGCCCGGCTCGTCCGCGCTGCGCTTGAGGCATCCGTGAAGGTGACGCCCGTGCCGGGTCCGTCGGCGATGCTGGCGGCGCTGGTGGTCTCGGGGCTCGCGGCCGACCGGTTCACGTTCTTCGGGTTTCTCCCGCGTCGCGGCCGGGAACGGTCCGACGTCCTAGCCGAGATTACCGGCTTGATGCATACGGCGGTGCTCTACGAGGCCCCGGCGCGAGTGGCCAAGACGCTGGCCGACCTCGTCGCCGCCGGGACAGGCGATCGCGAGGCGGTGGTGGCCCGGGAGTTGACGAAGCAGTTTGAGGAGTGTCGCCGGGGAACTGTTCGGTCGCTGCACGCGTCTTATGAAGTGAAGGGGCCGCGCGGAGAAGTGGTGCTGGTCATCGCCGGCGGCGTGCAGCGGGAACCTGATGAGATGGCGCTTCGCGCGCGCGCGCGCGCGCTGAGAGAGGCCGGGCTGAGCGCCCGCGACGTCGCGCGCGTACTCAACGAGGAAGGGAACGCCCCTCGCAACCTGGCCTACAGACTGGCTCACGAGTGATCTACCGCACCATGCTGCTTGCTCTCGTCATCGCCGGCGCTCCCAACGCCGCGCCTACTGGCACCGCGTGTGAGTTCGCCCCGCGACTGACCATCGCCCGGCTGCAATACGACGGCGGCGGCGACTGGTACGCGAATCCGTCGAGCATCCCCAACCTGCTCAGGGCCATCCGCGAGCGCTCCGCGTTCGCGGTCGAGCAGACCGAAGCGCGCGTGACGCTGCTCGACGACCGGATCTGGGATTTCCCGTTCCTGCACGTCACCGGGCACGGGAACATCAAATTGAGCGATGCTGAGGTGGTGCGCCTGCGCGAGTATCTCATGCGGGGCGGATTCCTGCACGTCGACGACAACTATGGCCTCGATGAAAGCTTCCGTCGCGAGATAAAGCGGGTCTTTCCGGACCGCGAGCTGACCGACGTTCCGCTGTCACACCCGATCTATCACCTCGTGTACGATTTTCCGAAGGGCATCCCGAAGATTCACGAGCACGACGGATTCCCCGCGCGCGGATTCGGCCTTTTCCTCGGGAACCGGCTTGCCGTGTATTACAGCTATTCGACCGATCTCGGAAATGGCTGGGAGGACGTTGGCACGTACGGCGATCCCCCCGAGTTGCATGAGGCGGCGCTCCGCATGGGAGTCAATCTGTTCGTCTACGCGGTCACGAGCCGCCCCGCATCGTGACGATTTTCGAGTTGGTCGCTCGTGAGCGCGCGCGTATGGCGCGGCTGGTCCGCGTGGACACGACGCTGCGCGCCCTGGTCGTGGCGCTCGCCGCGCTCACGGTCGGCGCGGTCGTGCTGGGTGGCGCGCGCTGGATTTCGCTGCCACGCCTCGTGCCGTTTGTCGTGTGGGCGGTGGCGATCGCCCTGGCCCTCCTCGTGGCCCGTCGCGGGGCCCGCCGCCTGCAGCGCATTACCGCCGTCGGGGCGATCGCCGACGCGGTTGAGGGGGAGCAGCGCATGCGGCGCGGGGCGGTGCGCGGCGTTGTGGAGCTGGCCGGCGACACGAGCATCTTCGTCGCGCGGGCGGCGCAGCGGCTCGGAGCA
>DASZZO010000208.1:0-9314 GCA_035544915.1 Gemmatimonadaceae bacterium
GTTGCTCGAAGAGTATGGTTGCGACCCGGGTCGCTACGGCCCCCCCGCTCCGATGGCACCAGGTGCGCGCGACGCAGCGATCGCCGGGCATCACGCGCCGCCCGATCCGGGCTATGCAGCCACGGTGGAGCAACCGCCGGCGATCGACAACGACCTCTACGTGCGCGACTACGCCAAGTGCGTTCTCTGTTACAAGTGCGTGGAGGCCTGCGGAGTGGATCACCAGAACAGTTTCGCCATTGCGGTGGCCGGCCGCGGCTTCGATGCACGCATCTCTACGGAACTCGCCGTGCATCTCCCGGATTCCGCCTGCGTCTATTGCGGCAACTGCGTCGCCGTGTGCCCCACCGGGGCGCTCATGGCCAGGACCGAGTATGACATGCGAATGGCCGGGACCTGGAACGAGGCGAGGCAGACAACCACCGATACGATCTGTCCGTATTGTGGTGTGGGCTGCACGCTCACGCTGCACGTCCAGGACGGCGAGATTGTGACCGCCACCTCGCCGTTTAACAACGGCATCACTCTCGGCAATCTCTGCATCAAGGGACGCTTCGGATGGCGCTTCGTTCAGCCGCGTCCTCATCAACCCCCTTCGGTGGGCGATCATGGCCACGGTGTCTGACGCGCCGGCGCGAGACGGTGCCGCGCCGGGACTCGGCTACGCGTCTCCGGTAAGCGAGCGACGTTTCGCGAGGCTTTCAGACTCCGGCATTGACCCCGACGTGGCGCGGGTCGCAGAGGAGGTGCCGGCGGCATTCGTCTACTCGGGTAAGTCGCACGTGGTGATGATGTGCTCGCCTGCCGATCTGGAAGACCTCGCCGTTGGGTTCACGCTGACTGAGGAGATCGTCCAGTCCGCAAGTGACATCGGCCTCATCCAGGTAGAACCGCACAGCCGCGGCGTGGAACTGCGTGTGGAGATTCCACAGGCGGCCATCGATCGGCTGGCGCTGCGCACGCGTGCGCTGGCCGGGCGCACGGGCTGCGGCCTCTGCGGAGTTGAGGCCATCGACGATGCGGTGCGCATTCCACACCAGGTGTCCTCTCCGCTCAGACTGGGCGCCGACGCTCTCTGGCGGGCCGGGATTTCACTGGAAGACCACCAACCGCTGAACCGCGACACCCGCGCGGTCCACGCGGCGGCGTGGGCAACGAGTGAAGGGACGCTCCGCGTCATCCGCGAGGATGTGGGCCGGCACAATGCGCTTGACAAGGTCCTCGGCGCGCTCGCGCTCGCGGGAATCGATCCCGGCAGTGGCTTTCTCGTGGTCACGAGCCGCGCCAGTTTCGAATTAGTTCAAAAAGCTGCCGTGGCTGGCGTCCCCCTTCTGGCCGCCGTGTCTCGTCCAACAGGGCTCGCCATTCGCCTCGCGGATTCTGCTGGAATAACGCTTGTCGGACTCTTGCGAGGACGATCGGCAAATGTTTACTCGCACCCTGAACGTCTTCGCGCCGGCGCCTAGGATCGGCGCTTGCTCGCTCCCCTGGCCCATGGCCTTATGGAAGTCCCCGTTCCCCCCGACATCGACATCGCACAAAGCGTCCACCCCCGCCCCATTGTGGACGTGGCTGCGGACCTGGGCCTCGACCCAGACGACATCGACCTCTATGGCAAGTTCAAGGCGAAGCTCCCGCTCGAGATTGCGTCACGCCCCTTGAAGGGGCGCCTTGTACTCGTCACGGCCATTAATCCCACGCCTGCGGGCGAGGGAAAGAGCACCGTGAGCGTCGGTCTCGCGCAGGCGCTGCGGCGCATAGGGACGGATGCGATTCTTACCATGCGTGAGCCGAGCCTCGGGCCCGTCTTCGGTATCAAGGGCGGGGCAGCCGGTGGCGGTTATTCGCAGGTGATTCCGATGGAAGACATCAATCTCCACTTCACCGGAGATTTCCATGCCATCGCGAGCGCGCACGGCTTGCTCTCGGCGCTGATGGATAATCATCTTCAGCAGGGCAACTCGCTGCACATCGACCCGCGCCGCATCAGCTGGCCGCGAACCGTCGACATGAACGATCGTGCGCTGCGGCAGGCCGTAATCGGACTGGGCGGGCACGCGAACAGCGTCCCTCGGGAAGAGAGATGGGTGATCATCCCAGCGAGTGAGGTGATGGCGGTGGTCGCGCTGGCCACGGGCCGGGAGAACCTCGAGGAGCGCCTCGGCCGGATCATCGTCGGCGCCACGGAGGGAAGCGCCAAGGCACCCGTTCGCGCGCGTGATCTGAAAGCCGCCGGCGCGATGGCCATGTTGCTCAAGGACGCCATCCGGCCAAACCTCGTGCAGACTCTCGAAGGAGGGCCCGCCTTGGTGCATGCCGGACCATTCGGCAATATCGCCCACGGGTGCAACAGCATTCTGGCCACGCGATCGGCGCTCACCCTCGGTGACGTGGTGGTAACCGAGGCCGGGTTCGGCTCCGACCTCGGTGCCGAGAAGTTTTTCAACATTAAGTGTCGCGCCGGTGAACTCAATCCTGAGGCGGCCGTGCTCGTGGCCACGCTCCGGTCGCTCAAGATGCAGGGCGGCGCCGACAAGAAATCGCTGGCGAAGGAAGATCTCAAGGCACTGGAGCGCGGGTTACCGCACCTCGAGCACCATGTCAAGAACGTACGGCAGTTCGGGGTGCCTGTGGTGGTGGCCCTCAACCGTTTTCTCACAGATACGCCCGCCGAAATTTCAATGGTGGATGAATACGCTGCGAAGCTGGGCGTGCACGTAGTGCTGAGTGACGTGTGGGCTCGCGGTGGCGCTGGCGGAGAGGAACTTGCGCGCGAAGTCCTGGCGCTGCTGGCTGGAAAGACATCCGAATACCGCCCGCTCTATCGTATTGAGGAACCGATCAAGGCGAAGATCGAAACCATCGTGAAGAAGGTGTATGGTGGTGACGGCGTGGACTATTCTCCCGCCGCCGAGCGGGCGATCGCATACATGGAGTCGATCGGCCTCGCGCACACGCCGGTGTGCATGGCGAAGACGCAGTACTCCCTGACGGACGACCCGACGCGGCTCGGAAAACCGACGGGCTTCCGCATCACGATCAACGAAGTGTACGGCTCCGCTGGCGCTGGCTTCATCGTCGCGAAGACCGGAGACATTATGACGATGCCCGGGCTGCCGAAGGAGCCCGCGGCGGAACGCATGGGAATCGGGGCTGACGGCGAGATTGTGGGATTGTCGTGACACCGCTGCTCTGACGAGGCCTCAGTGCTCATGGCGGACGGCTTTCCGCTCCCGGAAAGCGCTGCTCGAAAGCCACCGCTACAATCCGATCCCCTGCCTCAGCGTGTCCGCAAGATGGATAGTTGGCTGAGCTGTGTCGCCCTGCACTTCTAGGAGCTCGATGATCCAGCCACGTGCCTGGTTGCTGCTCCCGGCCTTCAGTGCGGTGCTGGCCTTCGCGGCCCCACTCATTTCGGCCCAAACACTGCAAACAGCGCTACGGTTCGGCGCGCTCGTTGACGGCAAGGGCGGCGTCCTCACTGACGCTGTGGTCGTCGTCGAGAACGACACGATCGTGAGTGTAGGCTCCGGGAGCAAGGCGGTTCCCAAGGGCTCCCGACTTATCGATTTGCGTCGCTACACGGCTATACCTGGGCTGATCGACGTGCACACGCACATGACCTACTACTGGGACCAGCGGCCCGGCACGCGACCCCTTGCGCAGGCACCTCGTCTTCCCGCAGTCACAGTATTTCTCGCACAGGAGAATGCCAGAAAGACCCTTGAAACGGGCGTTACAACTGTTCGCGATCTCGGAGCATCGGAATACAACGACATCGCCATGCGCGACCTGATCAATCGCGGTTCGATGCCGGGACCGCGCATGTTTGTGTCCGGTTTCGGGCTTTCGAAGGTTCGAACTCCGCCTCGCCCCGGCGCGCCGCCCGGCGCCCCCCGCGGACGCATCACAGACTCGCTCGACATTCCGGTGGCCGTGAAGGCGCAGGTGGATGCCGGCGCCGACTGGATCAAGATGTACGGCTCCACGGGGACTTACGCCGACACGTCCGGAACGGAGACGTTTTCCTACGAAGAAATGCGGAGCGCCGTGGAGGCCGCCCACCGCGCCGGCAAGCGCATCGCTATTCACTCGTACGGCCCCGACGGCGGCCGGGACGCCGTGCGCGCCGGCGCCGAGTCGCTGGAACACGCGACGGATCTGGGCGATTCCACGCTTGCACTCATGGTGCAGCGCGGGACGTATTACGTCCCGACGATCGACCACAACCGGTTCTACGCCGAGAACCGCATTCCTTTCGGATTTACAGCCGAGCAGGCCGCGGGGCTCGACGCCTATCGGGCCCGAAACTTCGAGACCGCGCGACGCGCCTTCAAGGCCGGCGTCATGTTCGCGATGGGTTCAGACGCCGTGTACACGATGTTTGGTGAGAATACGAGGGAGCTCGGCTTCTTCGTTTCGCTGGGCATGACTCCGGCGCAAGCGCTGGCGACCGCTACGACGAACGCCGCCGACCTCCTGGGCCTGCCGGGCAAACTCGGCGCAATCGCCCCCGGCTACTACGCGGACATCGTCGCAGTAGAGGGGAATCCGCTCGCCGATATCAACGTTGTAGTGCAGCGTGTGCGTTGGGTAATGAAAGCCGGCGCCGTGGTGGTCGATCGCCGTCGATAGTCACTGCACGATCAGGCTACTCCCACAAGGACGAGTCCCCATGAGCACTGTTCTCCGACGCGGAATCCAGCTTGCATTGTCATTGGCCGCGCTCTCGCTCGCTGCCGGCGCGAGAGCCCAGGCACCTCGAACGCCTCGCGCGGGAACGACGCCGGTCATCAATCTCTCCGACGATCCGCTCCTCGAGCCGTTCCGGTTCCGGTCGATTGGTCCCGCGAGCATGGGCGGCCGGATTGACGACATCGCCGTCTCGGAGACCAACCCCAGCGTCATCTGGATCGGGTACGCGGTTGGCGGAGTGTTCAAGTCCGAGAACAATGGAACGACATTCGAGCCGGTTTTTCAGACCTACACGACGGCATCAATAGGCGACATCGCGATCCACCCCACGAATCCCAACATCGTCTATGTGGGAACAGGCGAGGCCAACAACCGGCAGACCTCGTCGTTCGGCGACGGCGTCTACAAGACCACAGATGGCGGCAAATCCTTCTCGAATGTCGGGCTGAGGGAAACGCAGTCGATTGCCCGCATGGTGATCGACCCGCGAAATCCCGAGGTGGTCTACGTCGCGTCCCCCGGCCATCTCTTCGGCCCGAATCCGGAACGCGGCGTGTTCAAGACCACAAACGGGGGGAAGACGTGGAACAAGGTGAAATACGTCGACGAGAACACCGGCTTCACCGACATCGTGATGGACCCATCGAATAGCAACGTCCTCTTCGCGGCGAGCTATCAGCGCCGCCGCAGCGGATGCTGCTTCAATGGCGGCGGAGCGGGCAGTGCACTGTGGAGAACGGATGATGCGGGGAGAAACTGGAGCAGGGTGACCGGGGCTGGACTTCCGCCCGGCACGTATGGGCGCATTGCGCTCGATATCTCTCGCTCGAATCCGAATATCATATTCGCGCAAATCGAGGCGGGCGATACCAGCCCGACAGCCGAGGCAACGCCACCGGGTGCCGCGGCAGTTCCGGGTGCCGCGGCAGTTCCGGGTGCTCGTGGCGGGGCTCCCGGCGTTGTGGCTCCGACAGCGGCTCCTGCCGGCGGCGGCCGCGGCGGATTCGACTGGTGCAACAATGGCTCGCGCGCGGCGACCGACACGGCGAAGGTGCCGGCGCTCGACGCCAAGCGCGGCGGGATCTTTCGCTCAGACAACAAGGGACGCAGCTGGACGCTCGTGAGCAACTGCAATTCGAGGCCGATGTACTTCAGCCAGCTTCGCGTGGACCCTCTGAATCCGAACACCATTTATGTGGCCGGGCTGCCGGTGGCCAAATCGTTGGATGGCGGCAAGACGTTTGCGACCCTCGATCGCGCGGGCAATCACGGCGAGCCGGGGCACGTCGACCAGCACGCCATCTGGATCGATCCCAAGAACTCCAACCACATCATCGAAGGGAACGACGGCGGGTTTGACGTGAGCTGGGATCAAGGGAAATCGTGGGACTTCGTGAACACCATGGCCACCGGACTCGCCTACTGGGTGAGCACAGACTTGCGCCGGCCATACTACGTATATACGGGCCTGCAGGACAACGGCAGCTGGGGCGGCCCGAGCGGGACGCGCGGGGGGCCCGGGATCATGAACAACCACTGGTTCGGAATCGGTGGGGGCGACGGATTCCAGACTCAGGCGGATCCGACGGATCCCAGCGTGGTCTACACTGAGTCGCAGGACGGAAACACGACGCGCTACGATCTGCGCACCGGACAGCAGAAGAGCATTCGCCCAAATGCCGGACCCGCAAGCGGGCGTGGCGGCGCCGGCGCGTCCAGCGCCTGTGTGGACGGCCGTGTTGGAGGCGCAGGCGGAGCCGGAGGCGGAGGGGGTGGCGGGCGCGGTGCTGCACCGAACGTCATCAATGCGCAGCCAGGCGACGTGTATCGGTTCAACTGGAACACACCCTACACGCTTTCACCGCACAACCCGAGCATCGTGTGGTACGGCGGGAATCGACTCTTCAAGTCCTACAATCGGGGTGACACCTACGTGGCGAGCGCCGACCTTTCGAAACAGGTCGACCGCTGCAAGGTCGAGTTGATGGGCGTAGCGGGAGACAAGGTGCAACTGTCCAAGAACGACGGCGTCTCCGCGTATTC
Source organism: Gemmatimonadaceae bacterium (assembly GCA_035544915.1). Taxonomy (GTDB): domain Bacteria; phylum Gemmatimonadota; class Gemmatimonadetes; order Gemmatimonadales; family Gemmatimonadaceae; genus Fen-1231. The sequence continues at coordinate 6,739 of DASZZO010000208.1, forward strand.
CACGATCGTCGCGATCTCCGAATCGCCCGTATTGCCCGGGGTTGTCTGGGTCGGTACGGACGATGGAAACCTGCAGCTCAGTCGCGACGGTGGTCTCACATTCACCGAGATCAGCAAGAAGCTGCCGGGGCTGCCTGCGCCCGCGACGACCGGGAATACCGCGTATTGGATTGCGCGGATCGACGCATCGCATTTCGACGGCGGCACCGCATATGTCGCGGTCGACGGGCACCGGACAGACGATCTCAGGCCCTACGTGTTCGTGACCCAGGACTACGGTGCCACCTTCGAGAGCATCACAAGCAACCTTCCCGCGTTCGGCAATGTCCAGGTGATTCGCGAGGATCCGAAGAACAGGGATCTACTGTTTGTGGGAACTGAGTTTGGGCTGTATGCCTCGCTCGACCGTGGCAAGTCCTGGAAGCGGTTCATGAACAACTACCCGACGGTCCGCACGGACGACATCCTCATCCATCCGCGCGATGGCGACCTCATCGTTGCGTCGCACGGACGCAGTCTCTGGATTGCGGATGACATCACGCCGCTCCAGCAGCTCACGCCATCGATCACGTCGCAGGACGCGTACCTGTTCGACGTGAGGCCTGCCGTGGCATGGATCACGGATCGCACGGAGAGCCAGCACATTGGCGGGCAAAAGAACTTCGTCGGGGAGAACTCACCCCGAGGCACCTCCCTCGCGTACTACCTGAAGTCGGCGGCGACTGGCGATGTGAAAGTGTCCGTACTGGATGCGAGTGGGCGTACGCTGTGCACGTCCGTCGGCACGAACGACGCGGGTATCAACCGCGTGCAATGGATTCTGACAGCCCCGATGCTTCCCAGCCCGAATATCGGTGGTGGCGGTCGCGGAAACGCAGGTCCGCCGGATACGACCTGTGGCGGCACAGCCGGCGGCCGCGGTGGTGGCGGCGGTGGCGGCGGTGGCGGCTTCGGAGGTGGCGGACCCGCGATAGTAGCCCCGGGCAACTACACCGTGAAACTCACGGTGGGGGGGCGCGACTACACGAAAACCGTGCAGGTGCTGGAGGATCGCTGGTTCAGTCTGCGTTGACAGGACGCCGCCGGCCCCGGCAGGCGCAGTCAACCGCGGCCCGGGTGGTGCCGATCAGGCACCGTTGTGTTCCCGCACCCCTTTACACAAAGGTGTTTGGTGGACGGTGGTAGTAGTAAGGGGCGCAGTCTGCTCTTTCTCCGGCTGGGGCAAGGCTATCACCGTTTGGGCGACACGTGTTCGGGCGGGGGGCGACGCTTTCTCGGGCCCGGCCGGCGCGGGTCTCGGTCCGAGGCGGCGCTGTCTCGCACCGAGGCGGAGCTGATTGCCCTCGGGTGGCATGGAATGGTCATACGCGGGTCTGGGATCAGAAAACGCGCACGCCTAATCGAGGTCCGCGAGAGTGTAATCACCGCGCGACCACGCGACCGGCGCCGACCATCATGCCCCAGCCGCCACCGACCACGCACCGCGCGCCGTCGCTCGCGTGACGAGCTCCAGCCAACTCGGGGCGCACGCTAACGACTCGGGGCGGGCCAGAACCTCCCCCAGAGATCGACCTATCCCTTGATTTGACTTGGTATTCGGTTACCGTTTACAGGCTGTACCTGTCACTCTGGTGCCCACCTGCATCAGGAGGATTCATTGGGATTGAGCGCCACCGTCGCGGCGATGCCCAGGGCATCGAAGCGGACCGCTGTCTTGCTGGCCACCATCACGAAGGCGCGCGCCTGGATCCTGGCGCTTGCGCTGATCGCGGTGGTGTTCGTCACGCTCCAGCGCTCGGTGTTCGCGCACACCCACACGACGTTCCCCATTTTCCGCGAGTCGTATCATCACCTCGTCCTGGGGCAGGATCTCTACGCGGCCTACCCCGCCGAGCAAGGTACTGACCCCGCGGACAGGTTCAAGTACAGTCCGACCGCTGCCCTCCTCTTCGGCCCGTTCGCCCTGCCGCCAATCCCGGTTGGGTTGTTCCTCTGGGATCTGGTCAACACGGCCGTTCTGTTTCTTGCGTTTACGTCGCTGCTTCGGCGGCGTGCGGCAACGCTTGCAATGATATTCGTCTTTCCATGGCTTTTCCATGCCGTGCAGAGTTCGTCGAGCAATGCGCTCGTGGCGGCACTGATCGTGTTCGCGTTCATCGCGCTCGAGCGCAACCGGCTGCGCACTGGTGCCGCGCTCATCGGGCTGGGGACGCTCATCAAGATCTTTCCGATCGCAGGCATAGCGTTCGTGCTGTTCAAGCCCCGTCGAGCGCAGTTCGCCGTTGCCCTGGCACTCTCTCTGGCAGCGCTCGTCGCCGTGCCCCTTCTCCTCGCTTCTCCGTCGGAACTCGCACTCCAATACCAGTCCTGGCGCGGAATGGTCACGTTCGACGAACTCGATCTGCAGTTCGGCAGGTCGGTGATGAGCATGCTGCGCAATGCGTTTGGCGTAGCGATGCCAAACTGGCCGTTTCAGGTCGCGGGAACGATGTTGCTGCTCCTGCCAGTAGCGTTGAACCGGAGCCGGTGGAAGGATAGCGACTTCCGCCTGCGGTTCCTGTGCTCTCTCCTCGTCT
>DASZZO010000209.1:0-4117 GCA_035544915.1 Gemmatimonadaceae bacterium
TCACCATGCTCTGGCTCGCCATGCAGACTGAACTCCTGCTGACGCCCGAGCCGGTTCCGGAACGGCGCCGGTCAGGGAGTCACGACGGGATCCTCCTGGGCACGCAGGAACGCCTGCTCGGCACGGCGTCAGTTTCGACGCTCTCGGCGGCCCAGGACTAGTCGAGCTACTCTCCGAACGCCGGCTCCGCCCGCTCCTCGCCCCGGGCTGTAATCTGCGGTGTTTCGTTGAGCAACCGTGCGCACGTGTTCCACCTCAATAGCGCGTCGTCATTCCCCTGTGGCCGAAGTGCCCCGGCTTGGTCGTACCAGTCCATGGCCTCGCGAATCCATTCGTAGGCGATGAACCGGGCACCCGGGGCCCGCTGGTCGAGCTGAGCCTTGGCGCGCCGCTCGCAGATGATCCCGGAATAGTACGCGCGTTCGTAGGGGTCAGTCAGCTGGGCCAGCGCCCCCCGGGCGCGTTCAACACCGCCTGTCACGTCGTCGCCGAACTGGTCCGTGCGTGCAAGCAATAGCGTTCGCACGGCGTACTGGTGCCCCGGCTGAGCTGCCAGGATGTCCAGGCAGATGCTCTCCGCGGCCCAGGGCTCGTTCAGCAGCCGATACTGCTCCGCCTTTTCCAAGGCATGCGGAATCGCTTCGGCCGACAGGCGCTTGAGCTCGAACATGTAGACCTCTACTGCTTCTTCCTGCCCCGCACAAGCCTCACCAGTGCTTTCAGCGGGTCGTAGAACTCGTCGGCCACGCGCTCCTTGAGCGGAATGATCGCATTGTCGGTGATCGCGATCCCCTCCGGACAGACCTTGGTGCAGCATTTGGTGATGTTGCAGTAGCCAATGCCGTGCGCCTCCCGCAACTCGGCGGTCCGGTTGACCGTGTCGAGCGGGTGCATCTCCAGCGCGGCCGCATGCACGAGGAAGCGTGGTCCGACGAATGAGTCGTGCTTCTGGTGGTCGCGAAGGACGTGACAGACGTCCTGGCAGAGAAAGCATTCGATGCATTTCCGGAATTCCTGCACGCGGTCTACGTCGTACTGTTGCATGCGCCAGGTGCCGTCCGCTGCGTCGGGTGCCCGGGGAGTGAACTTCCGTATGCGCTTCTTCATCTCGAAGTTCCAACTGACGTCGGTCACCAGGTCGCGCAGGTGTGGGAATGCCCGCATGGGCTCGACCGTCACCGGCTTCGAAAGGTCCAGCTCACTGAGGCGCGTCATGCACATCAGCCGTGGCTGCCCGTTGATCTCGGCGGAGCATGACCCGCACTTTCCGGCCTTGCAGTTCCATCGCACGGCAAGGTCATTCGCCTGGTCTGACTGAATGCCGTGCACGGCGTCGAGGACGACCATTCCCTCGGACACCGGGGCTGTGTAATCCTGGAAACCACCTTCGCCCTTTTCGCCCCGCCAGATCCTGAACGTCGCGGTTCTTGCACCGTCGCCGCTCGAAGTCATTTCTGTTCCTCGATGATCTGCCGGAGGTCGTCTCGCAGGGGTGTCACGGGCTCCTTCGTGAGCTGCATCGCGCCGTTGGCTCCCTTGCTCACGAGGATATTGAATTTGCCAGAGGCCTCGTCCTTGGCGGGATAGTCGTCGCGAAAATGGCCGCCGCGGCTCTCCTTTCGTTCGAGCGCGGAGCGTGTGATCGCCTCAGATATGGTCAGCAAGCTGGTCAGGTCCAGGGCGGTATGCCAACCCGGATTGTATTCACGATTGCCATTGACCCCCACTTGCGTCGCGCGCCGTCGCAACTCGTCGAGCGCCGCGAGCGCGCGCTGCATTTCGTCCCCGCGCCGCACGATCCCCACCAGGGCCTGCATGGTCGTCTGCAAGTCGTTCTGAACGTGATACGCGCCCTCCCCGCCGGTGCGATTGAATGGCGCGAGCGCCTCGTGCGCCATGGCGTCAATCTGCGCGGCATCCACGCGGCCACTTTCATGGGATTTCGCGAAGGTGGCCGCGTACTCGCCGGCGCGCTTGCCGAACACCAAAAGGTCCGAGAGCGAGTTCCCGCCCAGGCGATTGGCGCCGTGCAGCCCCGCGGCACACTCGCCGGCCGCGAACAGGCCGGGCACCGTGCTCATTTGCGAATCACCATCGACTCGAATGCCGCCCATGATGTAATGGGTGGTCGGGCCGACCTCCATCGCCTGCTGCGTGATATCGATGTCCGCGAGCTGCTTGAATTGATGGTACATGCTGGGGAGCTTCTTCTTGATATGCTCCGCCGCCTTGGGCAGGCGCTCCTTGATCCACGCGATATCGAGATACACGCCGCCGTGCGGACTGCCGCGCCCCTCACGGACTTCGCGCATGATGCACCGGGCCACGTGGTCGCGCGTCAACAGCTCCGGTGGCCGCCGCGCGTTCTTGTCGCCCTGCGTATAGCGCCAGCCCTCGTCCTCGCTGTCCGCAGTCTGCGCCCGATAGTTCTCAGGAATATCATCGAACATGAAGCGGCGGCCTTCGCGGTTGCGCAGCACACCGCCTTCGCCGCGCACACCCTCGGTGACCAGGATTCCCCGCACACTGGGCGGCCAGACCATGCCTGTCGGATGGAATTGCACGAACTCCATGTCCTGGAGGGCCGCACCGGCGTTGTACGCCAGAGCCTGGCCGTCCGCCGTATACTCCCAGCTGTTGCTGGTGATGCTGTAGGCACGGCCCACACCGCCAGTTGCGAGAATTACTGCCTTCGCCTTGAAGAGCCGGAATCGTCCGCGGTCGCGGTCATAGCCGAAGGCACCGACCACGCGGCCACCGTCCTTGAGCAGTGAGAGGACCGTCGCCTCCATGTGCACGTCTATACCCAGGTGCACCGCATGATCCTGCAGCGTGCGGATCATCTCGAGTCCCGTGCGGTCTCCCACGTGGGCAAGGCGCGGATAGCGGTGGCCGCCGAAATTGCGCTGGAGAATGCGCCCATCGGGCGTGCGGTCGAACACCGCACCCCACGCCTCGAGTTCGCGTACGCGGTCTGGCGCCTCCTTGGCGTGCAGCTCGGCCATGCGCGCGCTGCTCAGGTATTGGCCGCCGCGCATCGTATCTGCGAAGTGCACCATCCAATTGTCGCGATCGTCGACATTGCCGAGCGACGCCGCCACGCCTCCCTCTGCCATTACCGTATGCGCCTTGCCCAGGAGCGACTTGCATACGACGCCGACCGTGACGCCCGCCGTTGCCGACTCGATTGCGGCGCGCAGCCCTGCTCCCCCAGCGCCGATGACAAGGACGTCGTGTTCGTGCGCCTGATACTCCGTCATCAGAAAAGCCTCACGTCGCGCCAGATGCCCATTGAGCAGAGACGGACGTAGAGGTCGGCGAATCCCACCATCACCAGGCTCATCCACGCGAACGGCATGTGACCCCGGTTCAGGCAGCTCACGCACTCGTAACTCTTCTTTCGCAACGGGCGTTCCGCGATCCGGTCGAGCACGCCGCCCACCAAATGGCGAAGTGAATGGCAGCCTAATGTGTACCCGCCGAGGAGCGTGACATTGGCCGCGAGGACCAACGTGCCGACACCGATGCCGAACGACTCGCGACCGGCGGCGTCGGTGAACCAAAGCGCCTTCCACACATCATGCAGGAGGATCAGGAGAAAGCCCAGTGCGAGATAGAGGAAGTAGCGATGAATGTTCTGCAGGACGAGCGGCAGCGAGCGCTCGCCTCGATACCCTTTTCTGGCCTCGCCAACCGTGCAGCTCAGCGGGTCCGCCCAGAACGCCTTGTAGTAGGCGCCCCGATAGTAATAGCAGGTGAAGCGAAACCCGCCCGGCGCCCACAGAATGAGGATGGCCGGCGAAAACGGCAGAAGTGATGGCCACCAGCCCGGCCTGGGACCGAACAGCGCATGCGGCGAATCGCCGAACAGCTCCGGCGAATAGAATGGAGAGAGGTAGTTGCCGAACGCATAGTGGTCGCCCTGCAAGGCCGCCCAGGTGGAGTAGACGATGAACGCCGTGAGAAGCGAAAGGACCGCCGCCGGCTGAATCCACCACGCATCCGTGCGTGCGGTCTCGAGAAAGCGGCGCGGCGCAAGGGGGAGCGGCGCGTGGGCCATTGGCAATGAGCTCTTGGTCGGTTGGGCGCGGTGAAGTTGGAGGCGGGGACAGACTGA
>DASZZO010000210.1:0-2484 GCA_035544915.1 Gemmatimonadaceae bacterium
GGGAGCTCGCGATGGCTGACGAGGCGCGCACGATAGCCGTGACCGCCGCCGCCACCGACGACGCGCTTCTCGAGGCAGCGCGCGACAGCGCGCGCGAATGGCGGGAACGCGATGCCGCGGCGCATTCCGAGGCGCGGCGCGTGGAGGAGGAACATGTCGGGGTTCTGGGCAAGCTCAATGCGCTCGAGGGACTCGAGCGCGATCGCGTTGGGCTGGCGCCCGCGGCGGCAAGGTTGTTGCGCGACCGCGACCAATTCGGCGCTGGAGCAATTCTTGGCCCGCTCTCCGACTTCATTGGCGCCGACACGGACACGGCACTACTCGTGGAGAAATTCCTCGGGCCGTCGCTTCATGCGGTCGTCGTCCGCGATCGCGGAGCCGCCGACGCCGTGCGAGCCTGGCACGCGCTGGCGAATCCCGGCCCGCTGCTCCTGCTTCCGCTCGACGCGAAAGCGGGCGCGCCGGAGGACGGACAGCCAGGAGAGCTTGCCACGCGGGTGCAGACCGAAGGTCCGGCGCGCCGCTGGGTGCGCTTGCTCCTGAGCCACGTGCAGTCCATGGATGAGGGGAGCGCCTTCGTGGACGCGCGTGGCGCGGTGTGGCTCCCGGGTTCGCCATCCGGCGCAGGGCCGCTGCGCCGGCGCGCGGAGCTCCTCGAGCTCCGGAATGAGGCAGCCGCGATTGACGCTGAGCGCACCAGGGCCACCGCCGCGCTCGAGAAGATGCATGAGGAACTCGCGCGCGCCGAGTCGGGCGTGACCGGCGCCGCCGACGCCGCCGCCAAGGCGCACCGGAACGCCGAGCAGGCCGCCCGGGGCCACAGCGAACGCGAACGAGCGCATCAGCACACCATACGCGAACTGGCCGACGCGGTCGCGCTCGCCGACCGGCTGTCCGGGAGGCGTGACGAGCTGTCGTCACGAGTGTCGGAGAGCATCGCGACGCAGGAGCGTGAGGCGCAGATGGTCGCCGAGGCGGAGAGCGCCGCCGCCATTGCGCGCAAGGCGCTTGCCGAGGTCGACCGGCGCCAGGACGCCGCCCGCGAGGCGCGCTCAGCTGCCCAGGTGACACACGCGCAGGCACAGGCGCGTTGCGAGGTCGCCGCAGAGCGCCGCGAACGGCTCGAGCGCGAACGCGCCAATGCGGCCGCGCGTCTCGCCAGCCTCCAGCAGGAACTCACAACGCTGTCCGCGGACGATGCCGTCCTCGAGCGACAGATGCAGGCGTGGCAGGCAGAACTGGCCTCGCGCGGGGAATCGCTGGCGGAGGCCGAGGCCGCGCTCGAAACGGGTGAGGCTGAAGTAAGGCGCGCCGATGCGGGGCTGGCGGACGCGGAGCACGCGCTCGATCGCGAACGGCACGACGCCACATTGCTCGCCGACGAGTTGCACCAGGCGGAGCTCCGCCACACGGAGCTCGCCGGGCGTCGCACGGCCATCAGGGAGCGGCTCGAAGCCGAATGGCGCCGCCCGCTCGACGAACTCTTCAGTTCCTATACCCCCGTCGAGGCCGACGACCACGTCCTCCGCACTGAGGCCGACCAGCTCAGGACACAGCTCGAGTCGTTGGGCCCCGTGAACCCGCTCGCGATCGAGGAGCACCAGGAAGAAGTCAAGCGCCTGGACTTCCTGCAGGGCCAGCGCGACGATCTGGGGGCCGCGCAACAATCGCTGCAACTCGCCATTCGCGAGATTGACGTGACCGCGCGCGAAATGTTTCTCAGGACATTCGAGGAAGTGCGAAGCCACTTTCGGCACATCTTCCTCACGTTGTTCGGCGGGGGGGAATGCGACCTTCGGCTCGAGAACCAGGAGGCGCCCCTGGATTGTGACATCGAGATCCACGCGTCGCCGCGTGGAAAGAAGACACAGCGCATTCACCTGCTGTCGAGCGGGGAGCGCGCCCTCGTCGCCCTTTCGCTGCTGTTCGGGATCTTCCTCACCAAACCCAGCCCGTTCTGCCTGCTCGACGAGGTCGACGCACCGCTCGACGACGCCAACATCGGGCGCTTCGTGAAGATGCTGAACCAGTTCAAGCAGAACACGCAGTTCATCGTGATCACACACAATCCGCGTACCACAACCGAGGCCGCTGACGCGGTATACGGCGTGACGATGCAGGAACCGGGCGTGTCGTCACTCGTCAGCGTGCGGATGCGGGGACCGGCCGTGGACGGCGAGCAACCACCAGCCGCCGCCTGATGCGCGTCGCGGGACTGCTGCGCGTCGCGGGACTGCTGCTCGGTGCCGCCCTTCGTCTGGGCGCGCAGACCAATGGCACGGTGCAGGTCACCGGTCCGCCGGGAAACCCCATTCACGAGGGCACGCCCGGCTTCATCATCAGCACGCCGGGGTTTGCCCCCGCTGAGTTCCCGCTGCGGATCACACTGCAGGTCGCCACACAAGCGGACTTCGGAGGTCCGCTCCTGGCGGACACGACGGTGAGCGGCGTGACGTCGCCGACGACGACGATCGTCGTGCCGCG
>DASZZO010000211.1:0-2113 GCA_035544915.1 Gemmatimonadaceae bacterium
GGCTGCGGCTCCGGCCACCGTATGACCTGAGTGCTGATGTTGGGGTGGGAGTATCCCCGTTACGGCAGCGGTGGGTGGGCGCCCGCGACGGAAGGAGTGGTGAGGGGGCTGCTCGCCAATGGCGTCGTTCTACATTTGCCGGTATCGCACGCCATCGCTACCGCGCGGGCCCATTGTGCTTGGCACCGGCCCAAGATCGGCCGATGTGCCGTCGGCCTACGAGCTCGGAACGGCTCGTGATCTCTTCTAACGAGGTGCGGGCGCTAGGCGGTCCAGGCGCGCCGCGCCGCCTGCGCTCGCAAGCAAAAAAAGGTTCCTCACGGAATTTAGGGATTCGCGCGTGACAGCGACTCGTCGCATGCTATCGGGAGCGGAGAGACCCGATGGCCAACGAAGAGATTACGGCGTTGTTGGGAGGTTGGGAGGGATTTGAGCTGGTGGGTGTCGAGCGGTCGGCGGCGAGCACGCCGCAGTCGGCCCCCCAGATCCTGTTGACGCTGCGCCCAGTGCCGACTCACCCGAAACGGTGTAGCGGCTGCGGCGAAATCGTCGCGGAGCTGCACGATGTCGCCGAGCGGCGAGTGCGAGACCTCCCCATTCTGGAGGCGGAGACGTGGCTCATCCTGCCCCGGGTCCGGCTCCGCTGTCCGCGTTGCGGGCCGACGGTCGAGGCGGTGCCGTGGCTCGATCGATATCAGCGGATGACGACGCGGCTGGCAGAGGCGATCGCCCGCCTCGCGCGTGTGCTCCCGATCAAACATGTCGCGCTCTGGTTCGGCGTCGGGTGGGAGACCGTCAAGCAGATCGACAAACGCGCGTTGGTTGCGCGACTGGGCCCGGTGGATTTGAGCGATGTGCGCGTGATCGCGCTGGACGAGTTCGCGATCCAGCGGGGGCACCGGTACGCCACGATCGTGGTCGAGGTACCGAGCAAACGGGTGCTCTGGGTCGGGCGCGGCCGCAGCCGAGACGAGATCCGACCGTTCTTCACGCTCCTCGGCCCCGCCGGTTGTGCGCGCCTCGAGGCCGTCGTCATGGATATGAGTCCCGCGTACCGCGAAGAGGTCCGCGCGCACTGCCCGCAGGCGGCGCTCGTCTACGATCTGTTTCACGTCGTCGCCAAGTACGGCCGCGAGGTGATTGATCGCGTCCGTGTGGATGAGACGAACCGCCTGGGCCGCGCGGCGGGCCGGGATCGGACCATGCTGGCCCGGCGACGCGTCATCAAGGGCACGCGCTGGCTGCTGCTGCGCAATCGGGAGAACGTCACTCGCGCGGCCGACCGCCTGCGCCTCCGCGAATTGCTCGCGGCCAACCGCGCGCTCTTCACCGTGTACGTGCTCAAGGACGATCTCAAACAACTCTGGCGCTTCACCTATCCGGGCGCAGCCCGCCGGTTCTGGCAGCAGTGGTACCGGCGCGCCTGTAGCAGTCGCATCGCCCCGCTCCGCGCGTTTGCCCAGCATCTCGCGGCACTGGTCGACGGCATCATCAACCACTGCCGCTATCCCCTCAACACCGGGCTGCTCGAAGGCATCAACAACAAGATCAAAGTCCTCAAACGAATCGCATACGGTTATCGAGATGACGCCTACTTCTTCCTGAAGATCCGCGCGGCTTTTCCCGGTAATCCGTGAAGAACCAAAAAAAAGCTGACTAGCGGGGCTAGTCAGCTTTTCTTCGTTCTCAGTGGAGGCGCCGGGAATTGAACCCGGGTCCGAGAATTGATCGACCACAGCGTCTACGTGCGTATTTCGCCGTTGGATGTCTCCACTCGCTGGCCGGCAAAACGCCCACGCGTGGATAAGCCTTCTAAAATCTCATCCTGCGCGAGAAGGCACCGCGCAGGACCAGCCCAGATTTGCGATACCTACAGAGCCGCCCCGGGCGGGCTTCCCTGCAGGCACCTCACAGGCGCAACCGAAGTTACGCGGCGAGGGCCAAGTTGTTGTTGGCGGTTAAAAAAGTGCCGAGTGATTTACCAGGTGCTCGACGACCTGGGCACGCAGCCACGGCTTCACTATACCCGTCGAAGCCAGTCGCCCCCGAAAGACCAGTAATCAGTATACCCAGTCGTGAGGCTATTTGCAAGCGGATTCAACCTGTCCCGCCG
>DASZZO010000212.1:0-54278 GCA_035544915.1 Gemmatimonadaceae bacterium
GCCGACAGCGCGCATCCGTCGTTCAACCCGCGCTACCCACTTCCCGAGCCACGGCACCCGGCATTGCGCCTGCTCCAGTTTCAGACTTTCCCCTCACGCGTCGCGCGCACTCCCGCCACCACGTTGCGTCGCGAGTAGTCAAATAGCGTGACATAGCTCATCGCTGGCTCGCCACCGAACACCTCGCGGACGATCGCACGATCGTTCCTGCCCTTGGCGATCAGCGCGTCGATGCGGCCCACGGTCTCCTCCGTCCAGTCGGCCTTTGCCGAGAGCTGCGCGATCGCCTTGGGCACGAGCCCGCGGTGCGCGTCAAAGTAGCGCACTGGCTTGAGCGCGATCACGCGCCTGAGTGCCGCGACCTGCGCCCGCACGTCTTCCCTCGGCCACGGATGCGACACTTTCACCTTCACGCCCAGGAACAGATCCGCGCCGAAGACCGTCTCGCGCTCGGCGTCCCATACGACGTGATGCTCCGGCGAATGTCCGGCGGCGCGGATCACCTCGAGCGACGGATGCTCGAAGGCGGCCGGTTCCGACGTGAGCGGTGCAGGTGAGCCCCAGCACCATCGCCGGTACCAGCCGATGCGCGACGGATGGCGCACGCGCTCGAGCGTCTCAGGCGCGATCCACATCGGCACGCCGCGGCGCGCCACGAGCTCGGCGTTTCCCGCGTGGTCCTCGTGGTAGTGCGTCACGATCACGCCATCCGGGCGCCTGTGGTCGAGCCACCCACCCAGGTCGGCGCGAACGTCTGGAAAGCCCGTGTCGACCAGTGTGCCCCGCACGAGGTACGCACTCACGCTGTATCCCATCGAACGGCTCGGCCACGACTCGAACACGAGCCGCGTGACATCGCCGTGGCGTTCCTCGCGAAGCATTCGCGAACGATAGCGGCCCGCGAGGCGCGATTGCAGCACGCCGCGCGGCGTGATAGTCTTCGGAAGCAGAGGGCGCCCGGCCAAGTCGAACGCGGCCGGGCGCTGATGTTTTCTGTCCCGCGTTTCGCACCGTCAGACAGCGCAGGCCACGACCATGATCGAGTCCCTGAAAAAGAAACTCGGCGACGAAGTCGAGAAGCTTCGCCACGAGCTCAACGTGACGCTGCCATTCGAGATTCGGCGCGCCGTGGAGATGGGCGACCTGCGCGAGAACTCGGAATACAAGGCGGCGCTCGAGCGGCAACAGCTCGTCCAGGCGCGGCTGGGGCAGCTCACCATGCGCCTGAGCAAGCTCTCACAGATCGACATCGCGCAGATTCCCGGCGACAGAGTCGGCCTCGGGTCCAAAATCATCGTAGAGGACCAGGAGTCGAAAGAGCGCGAGACGTACCACCTGGTGTTCGGCGATTCGATCGAGTTCGAGGATGGCCAGGTGACGATGTCGTCGCCCATCGGCCGCGTGATGCTCAACAAGGGGAAGGGCGATCTCGTGCTGCTCAAGCTGCCGGAACGTGTGCGCAAATTGAAGATCGTGGAACTGGTCACCATTCACGACGCCGCACCGGACGACATCGCCTGACGCGGCAGCCGTGATCGGGACTTGGCTGCATCCGTGCCCGATCGCGATCGAGGCGCGATGGTGATCAGGGCTCGATCGTGAAGAGCCGCGCCACTTCGGTGCGGTAGGCGTCCAGGGCGCCCTCGATCCCAGCGGGGCTCCAGCCGAAACGTTCCGCAAGCTCCGCGGCGACGCCCGGTGCGGCGGACAAACCGTGATCGCGCGTTTCGAATGCGAGCTTCGTGCGCCGGACGAGGACGTCGGCTACGGTACAGGCAAATTCGTTGGTCACGTCGGGGAGCTCGCGCGCGGCGGTCGGCGATGCGGTCACGCGCACGCCGAGCCGGCGTTGTACGACGCTGACGACCTCGGCTGACATCGCGCGATAGGTCGTGAGCTTGCCACCCGTCACCGAGATCACCCCTCGCGGACCCGCCGCCACCTCGTGCTCCCGCGACGCGCCGGCCGGATCGCCCGCCGTGCCGCTCGCGATGAGCGGACGGATGCCCGCCCAGGCAGCGACGACATCGTCAGGCACGAGGTGCGCGGCTGGGAAATAGGCGTTGACCGATTTCAGCAAGTACTGCACGTCGGCGCGCGCCGCACGCACCTGGTCGGGCGTCTCGGTCGTCGGTGTGTCTGTGGTGCCGATGATGGTGTGCCGTCCGGCGGGCAGCACGAACATCACCCGTCCGTCCACCGGTGAGAGGAGCGTCACGGCGCCACGGTTCGCCACACGATCGGCCGGCACCGCCACGTGCACGCCCTTGGTGCCGAGCACGGCAGGCCGCGAGCGCGGATCTTCCATGCGGCTGACGGTATCGGTCCACGGGCCCGTCGCATTCACGAGCGCGCCGGCGCGCACCTCGAACTCTTCGCCGTTCAACCGGTCGCGCACGGCCGCACCCGTCGCGCGTTGCCCGTCGAAGAGCAACGCGGTGACCTCGGCGTGGTTGAGTACCACGGCGCCCGCACGGGCGGCATCCACGACGTTGGACACAGTGAGCCGGGCGTCGTCCGTTGCGGCGTCGAAATAGGTCGCGCCACCGGTGAGGCCGTCGGGCCGCAGCCCGGGCTCGGCGGCCAGCACACCCGGCGCGCTGAGCGGGCGATGGCGGGCGACGTTGCGAAACAGCGCGAGCAGATCGTAGAGCCAGAGTCCCGCCACGAGCTTCCAGCGCGGGATGCGGGCGCGCCGGTACACCGGCCAGGTGAACTCCAGCGGTCGCACAAGATGCGGCGCGATGCGCAGAAGGATTCGGCGCTCGCGGCTCGACTCGAACACGAGATGGAGGAATCCATGCTCAAGGTACCGCACGCCGCCGTGGACGAGCCGCGACGAGCGGCTCGACGTGCCGCTGGCGAAGTCGTCGCGCTCCACCAGCGCGATTTTGAGGCCTCGCAGCGCGGCGTCCCGCGCGATGCCGGCGCCGTTGATTCCGCCGCCGATTACCAGAACGTCAAATGGCGCCGCGCGGAGCCGTTGTCGCGCGGCGTCGCGCCAGGTGATGGGCTGGGACATGGCACGGAAAGGTACGACGTGCGGCGCGGCGTTGGATGTCCGAAATGTCGCGGGCGCTAGCCGGTAATTTCCTGGTTCCGGCCGTCGTACTCGTCGCCGTAGTGCGCACGATCCTCGAACCAGCCTATCAACGACTCCATCGCAAGATTCCGTGACCCCCATGCGTTCGCGGGATCATCCGACACCGGCTCTTGCGTGACGCCCGCCTCGTTCCAGAGCCGCCAGTATTCCTTCATTCGTGCGCCGAAGCTGAGGGCAAGAGAAAGCTCGGAGTCGTATGACGCATCCTTTCCGTCAAGGTCGCTCAGCCAGCGGAGCACGAACGCGAATCCATCGGCGCGGCGACGCCAGACTGGCGAAACAACATTTGGCAGCAGCGCCCCCCAGCTCTTCATGTTCGCGCGATATGCACGGTTGTGTCCGTGCGTCGTCTCGATGAGGCCTGCATCCGCCATGTCGTCGGCTGCGTGCCGCACGCCCGCCACCGAATATCGGCTCAGCTCGCACAAAGCCGAGACGTCGACCCACGCGCTGCGCGAACCCAGTAGAATCGCGATCAGGTCAGGCTTGACGCCGACGCCCAGTCCGCGTCGCAGCTGAAGCAGCAGCGTACGGGCGCCGCGCCACCGGGGAGGCATGGCCTTGCCGGTACGCGGTCGTGTCGGGCCGACCCGGAGACTCGCCTCTCTGCCGCCGGGGACGAGCGCCCGCCATCTGGCGTCGCCGCCTTCCGTCGAAACGAGGTGCGCAAGGTCACCGATGTCGGTCGCGGTTCCGGCGAACGGTCTGTCTACGAGCGCACGAATACGAGCGATGCTGAGCAGGCCCGAGTTTTCCATGGTCCAGTCAATAGCGAGCGTGCGAAGTCGTGGCTCGCGTCGGGCGAGCCCCAGGCTTCCGAGCAGGAGGGCTTCGACATCGACGATTTCGTCGTCGATCTGCGGACCGCGATGCGTCAGCGCGCCGATCGACGACCACTGCGACCAGGCGCAGCGAATCGCCGCGGTGGCGAGCCGATCTGTGCTAGCGACGACGGCGCTCGGCAACATGGCGCTTCACCCAGTCGATTGTTTCGCGTCGTCGGGGATCCACATTCACCGCACTCACCCACACCGCGGCTTCATCGATCTCCTCGGGCGTGGCGCCAAGTGCCACAAGGTCTCCGAGATGCACGTCGCTTCGGCCGTGAGGCGGATCGTCGCTTGCCGCCTCGAGCTTGAGCGCAATCAGATCTCGCCGACCAACGAATCCAATGTGCAATCCGCCGTACTGCCGCCACGCCAGGCGCTCGGCGAATCCCGGCGGCAGGCCGGCTTGCAAACCATCCGCCATCTGTGTGTTCATCCACCCGTGCGGCAGATTGAGTTCGCGCGCGACTTCACGGATTGCCACTCCGAGGAACGGTGGAAACGCCTGAGGCGCGAGGGTGATGTTTCCCGCTTCATCACGCATCGCCATGACGTCGACGTCGCCCGTTACGCGAACGAGTCCACCTTGAGCCGCGAGGGCAGCTCCCCCGGCGACAACGCAAAGAGTAAGCCTGTTGGCGCGCGGCCAGGAGTTGGCCGAGCGCTTCAAGTCCCCGAAACAACGACTCGGTTCCATCGCGCATGGATGTATAATGTATCTAATAATGATGTATTGTACATCATAAAATGATGTATAATGTACGATGTAATCGCCTACGCTGACACAACGAAAAGGCCGAGCAACGCATTGACATTCTCAAGCCGTATAGCAAATATAGCATATATGCCAAAAGATATAACAACAGCTACAACATTACGCGCAATCCGAGCAAGTCTCAACCTCACTCAGGAGCAGCTCGCCGACCGACTGGGCGTCTCCTTCGCCACCGTCAACCGCTGGGAGGGCGGGTCGAACGCCCCTCAAAAGGCTGCGCGCGCTACGATCGCTGCACTTGCTGCCGAAACCGGAGTCGACACCGATGAACCTGCCGAATCTTCAGCCGATGCTGCGGCGCAAGTAACGCGGCGACGGACGGGAACGCGGTCGAGCGTCCCATCCACGAAATCCATGGAGCAGATGCTCTGGGATGCGGCGTGTTCCATTCGGGGCGAAAAGGACGCTGCAAAGTTCAAGGACTACCTGCTGCCACTGCTGTTCCTGAAGCGGCTCTCTGACGTCTTTGACGACGAGATCAACCGCCTCGCCGAGGAATACGGTGACCGAAAAGCCGCGCTCGAGATTGCGGAAGGAGATCACCAACTCCTCCGGTTCTACCTGCCGCGCGAGGCGCGCTGGGCGGTCATCAATGGCCGCGAGCAGATTGATTGGCCCAGCGACGACCAGGGGAGGAGCACCCGCCCGAAGGATATCGGCGAGCACCTGACAAAGGCCGTGCGGGCGGTCGTGCACCAGAACCCGTCACTCTCGGGTGTCATAGACGTGGTCGATTTTGCCGCCGAACGGAACGGCGAGCGCGACATCAACCCGGCCAAGCTGCGCGAAGTGGTGGAGACGTTTTCGGATCCGCGCTACCGTCTCGGGCTCGCTGACGTGCAGCCGGATTTTCTCGGCCGCGCGTACGAATATCTGCTGAGGAAGTTCGCGGAGGGATCGGGACAGAGCGCCGGCGAGTTCTTCACGCCGACCGAGGTCGGGTTCCTGATGGCGCATATCATGCGCCCCAGGCCTGGCGAGGAATGCCACGATTATGCGTGCGGATCGGCCGGCCTGCTCGTAAAGCTGCAGCTCGTCGGCAAGGAGCTTGACCCGACCAGCAATGTGCCGCTCAAACTTTACGGTCAGGAGCTGACGGCCGAGAGCTACGCCGTTGCGCAGATGAACGCGATCATCCACGACATGCGTGTCGAGATGGCGCGGGGCAACACCATGATCAACCCGAAGTTCAAGACCGGCGACAGCAAGATCCGCAGCTACGACATCGTCGTCGCCAATCCGATGTGGAATCAGCCGTTCAACCCGGACGTCTTCGCCGATGATCCGTTTGACCGGTTCCGCGCGCAGGGCGGCGTGACCACGGGCAAGGGCGACTGGGCGTGGCTGCAGCACACCATCTCTTGCCTCAATGAGCGCGGCCGCGCGGCCGTGGTGCTCGATACCGGCGCCATGACGCGCGGGTCTGGCTCCAAGAACGAGGACAAGGAGCGGAACATCCGTAAGTGGTTTGTCGAGCATGACCTGATCGATGGTGTGATTCTTCTGCCCGACAATCTCTTCTATAACACCAATGCCGCCGGTGTGATTGTGGTCCTGTCCAAGCGAAAGCCGGCAGCGCGCAAGGAGAACATCGTGATGCTGAATGCGTCGCGACGGGTCGAGAAGGGACGGCCGAAAAACTTCATCCCTGAGAACGCGATCCGCCCGCTCGCGGCGGCATACCTCAAGGGCGAGCCGGTAGAGGGAGAGGTCGCAGTCATCACGCGCCAGCAGGCGGTGAAAACGGACTACAACCTGAGTCCGAGCCGGTGGGTGGGGCAGGCGCCTGCCGAGGAACTCGGCGATGTCTCCGAACTCGGTCGCCAGCTACATCGGTTGTCGCGCGAGCAAGCTGAGCTCGATGAGGCCCTGATTGAGCTGTTGAAACCACTCGCGGGCGGAGCTGGGTGATGTCGCTGCCTACCAGTTGGGACTTGCGACCTCTCGCTGAGCTCACCCTGTCGACGACGACTTGGAATCCACACGCCAGTCCGCGCAAGGCTATCCGATACGTGGACGTGTCTGGGGTCTCACGCGACGAACTTCGCATCGTTGCAGAGGCAAGTCACCCGGGCATCTCCGCGCCAGGTCGCGCACGGAAACTCGTCCGGTCCGGCGATACAATTGTCGCAACGGTGAGGCCCACCCTGCGACGGATTGCGCAGGTTCCACCCGGGCTCGACGGCGAAATCGTGTCTACTGCCTTCTGCGTGCTGCGGCCGGACCCAGACCAGGTAACGCCCGACTTTCTGTTCTATGCGGCACAACTTGACGATTTCATGGAGAGCGTTGGTGCATTGGAGACCGGCGCCAGTTATCCGGCCGTACGCGACTCAGATGTGTTGGCTCAGTGTATTCCAGTGCCGCCGCTCGCAGAGCAGCACGAAATCGCGGCGGTCCTCAATCTCGCCCGGTCCTCATACATCCACGAAAGGCAATCCGAATCGGCGACCGCGAATCTAAAGCGCGCGGCGATGCGGGCGCTGTTTGCGCGCGGGCTGAGGGATGAACCGCAGAAAGAGACCGAGTTCGGTCCGGTGCCGGAGAGCTGGGACGTTTTGCTGCTAAAGGAGTGCTGTTCAGTTCAAACTGGCGTAGCAAAGGGGCGTAGGCTTGCGGATTCCGAGATTGCCGAGGTGCCTTATCTCCGCGTGGCAAACGTCCAAGACGGGCATCTCGACCTGACCGAGATGAAGACAATCACGATCCGGAAGTCCGAACTCGGGCGATACCGACTGCAAGATGGCGACGTGGTTCTCACCGAAGGCGGCGACTTCGACAAGCTTGGACGAGGATTCATCTGGCGTAGCCAACTGGATCTTTGCGTCCATCAGAACCATGTCTTTGCCGTCAGAACCATGCGCAGTCGGTTGTTGCCGGACTTTTTCGCATACCAGGCCCAGAGCCACTACGGCAAAGCATACTTCCTGAAGGTGGCGCACAAGACGACCAACCTAGCCTGCATCAATGCAACGAAACTGAAGGCCTTTCCGGTCCTGCTACCCGCACTCGCCGAACAACGCGAGATCGCTTCCATCCTCGACGCCATCGACCGCAAGATCGACCTGCACCGCCGTAAACGCGCAGTGCTCGACGAACTCTTCAGAGCACTTCTGCACAAACTGATGACTGGCGAGATACGCGTCGCCGATCTCGACCTGTCCGAGCTCGCGCCGAAGCGGCGCGCGGAGCCAGCGGCGTGAGCGAGCTGAAAATCAGCGAGGCGGGCTCGGTCCAGTTCCCAATGGTCGCCCACGCGACCGGAATCGGATGGACACCGATCACGCCAGACGCGGCCAGGCAAAAGCGCGGCGGCGAGGCTGGCATGCTGTTCCCCGACGAGATGGAAGGAGCGCTTCGGAAGTTCAACTCGTGGATGTCGGCCGACGCAATCCGGCAGGTCATCGAGAAGCTCGAAGCAATACCGCCTTCCATAGAAGGCAATCGCGAGATGCTCTCCTGGTTGCGCGGCGAACGTCAGTGGTACGACGAGACAGACAACCGGCACCGTCCCGTCCAGATCATCGACTTCGAATCGCCCGGCGAAAACACTCTCCACGTGACGTGGGAGTGGAAGCTCAAGCCGCCCGCCCGGAAGGGGAACCGTGCCGACGTGATGTTCGTGATCAACGGTGTGCCCGTCTGCATAGTCGAGCATAAAAACCCGAAGGACGGTGGCGCCATCGACCGTGCCGTGACCCAGCTCAAGCGGTATGAGAAGGAGACGCCCGAGCTGATCAGCACTCCACAGCTCTTCAACGTCACACATCTGCTCGACTACTGGTACGGCGTCACCTGGAACGCGAACCGCCGCTTCATGGCGCGCTGGAAGCAGAAGCCCGAGGAGACTTACCGATATGCCGTGCAATCATTCTTCGAACCGACTGACTTCCTGCGCACGCTCCAGCACTGGATTCTGTTCTACGTTGACGACGGCGAGACCCGGAAATCGGTGCTGCGCCAGCACCAGCGCTCCGCCATCGACAAGGTCGTCGAGCGGTGTGAGGACGCGAACAAGAAGCGCGGGCTTGTCTGGCATACCCAGGGCTCAGGCAAGACGTTCACGCTCCTGACGGCAGCGCGCCTGATCCTCGAACAGAAGGAGCGGTTCAAGTCTGCTACCGTGATCCTCGTGGTAGACCGCACCGAGCTCGAAGGGCAACTCAGCGGCTGGGTGGAGAGGCTGCTCGGGGAGCTGCAGCAGCAGGATATCGCGGTCTGGAAAGCGGCGTCAAAGGCCGAGGTGCAGGACCTGCTCAAGTCCGACAAGCGCGGCCTGATCATCTCGATGATCCACAAGTTCGAGGGGATCGACAAGGACGCCAACGCGCGCGACAACATCTACGTGTTCATCGACGAGGCGCACCGGTCGGTCGCGCGCGACCTCGGTACCTACATGATGGCGGCGGTGCCCAACGCGACCATCGTCGGTTTCACGGGCACGCCGATCGCCAGAACGGAACAAGGTGAGGGCACGTTCAAGATCTTCGGCACAGACGATAAGCAGGGGTATCTCGACAAGTACTCGATTCGGGAATCAATCGAAGACGAGACCACCCTGCCCATCCGTCACACCATGGCGCCGAGTGAGATGACGGTGCCCGCGGAACGGCTCGACAAGGAGTTCTTCGAGCTCGCCGTCGCCGAGGGAGTGACCGACATCGACGAACTGAACAGGGTTCTCGACCGCGCTGTGGGTTTGCGAACCTTCCTGACCGCGGATGACCGCATTGAGAAGGTCGCCGCCTTTGTTGCCAGGCATTTCAAGGAAAACATCCTTCCTCTCGGCTACAAAGCATTCCTAGTGGGAGTGAACCGCGAAGCATGCGCCAAGTACAAACGCGCGCTCGACAAACGCTTGCCGCCCGAGTGGGTAGAGGCGGTTTACACCGAAAACGCAGCGGACAGCGTCGAGAGGCCGCTCGTCGCCGAGTTGCAGCTTTCCCCCGGGCGCGAGTCCGATGTCCGTGTGCTGTTCAAGAAGGCGAACGCAGACCCGAAGATCCTGATCGTCACGGACAAGCTGCTCACCGGCTACGATGCGCCATTGCTGTACTGCATGTATCTGGACAAGCCGATGCGTGACCACGTCTTGCTTCAGGCCATTGCGCGGGTGAATCGGCCGTACGTCGATGCGAACGGCGTCCGGAAACGCGTGGGCCTCGTGGTCGACTTCGTGGGTGTGCTACGGGAGCTGAAGAAAGCGTTGCAGTTCGACAGCGCCGACGTCAGTGGAGTCATCGAAGATCTGGACCTCTTGCTCCAGGACTTTCTCGTCCGGATCAAGAAAGCCGGCGCAAACTACCTCGAGACCGGCGGCAAGGGCGGCGCAGACGAGCGACTCGAAAGGATCATCTACGGTCGCTTTCTCGATCCGGAACCGCGCAAGGAGTTCTTTGAGGAGTACCAGGAGATCGAAGCCCTCTGGGAGATCCTGTCTCCCTCTCCGGAGCTTCGCGACCATGTCGAATCTTTCAAGCGTCTGGCGGAGCTGTATGCGGCAGTGCGGAATGCGTACGGGGACCGCGGTGGCTATCTCGCCGATCTCGCGTACAAGACCGCACAACTCGTCAAGGAGAACGCGAGCCAATACCGCCTCGGCCAGGTTATCAAGACCGTAACGTTCGACGTAAAGACGCTGGAAGGTCTGCGCGGAGAGCCAGGTTCGGACGAGGGCAAAGTCTTCAATCTCATTCGCGGATTGCAGAATGAGATCGACGAAGCGCCCGACGCAGCACCGATCCTCCTGACGCTGAAGGACCGAGCGGAGCGAATCCTGAAGGACCTCGAGAACCGGAGCACGACGGGGCTCGCCGCGATGGACCTGCTCGCGGCGTTGGCGGAGGAGAAGGATGATGCGATCAGAGCCGCGAAGGACAGTGGCCTTTCAACCCGTGCGTTTGCCGTCTACTGGAGGCTCAAAGACAGCGATGCGCTTCGCGCCGCCGGCGTCGCCGCTCTTGAGCTGGCGCAGGAGGCCGAAGCGCAGAGTTTGCGTTTCCCGAATGCGCGGGTCAATGCCGATGAGCAGCGCAGGCTCCGCTCAGCGCTCTATCGTCCGCTGCTCGGGCTTGAGAGTGAGGAACGCGGGCGTGTCGTCGACATCGTCCTTTCCATTCTCCTCGACGGCGCTCCCGATGCCAACGCGTGATCGAACGCGCGCGCGCCTTCGTCAACAGGTGGCGTTCTGGGCCCAGCGGTTGAAGGCTCAACCGAAAGTCGTCCGCATACAACGCATGACGCGGAAGTGGGGATCGTGCTCCAGCGGCGGGACTATTACGCTTGCCCGGGACCTGGGTGAACAGGAGCCTGGATTCCGCGACTTTGTTATTGCGCACGAGGTCCTGCACTTGCGCGTTCGGAATCACTCCAAGGTCTTCAAAGCGTTGATGGGCACGCACGTGCCGGACTGGCGGAAGTACGACGTTCGCAGGTGAACATGATCAACGGGGGTGTCCCGGCGAGCGGTGTGGCGTAAGGTGACAGCCCTCCCTCTGGCTGGAGTATTCAGCGGCGGCTGGCGGGCGGAACGACGCCGTTCATGCGGAGATAGACAACCATCTGTCCGTAGTGGTCAAAGGAATGAACCAGTGCTTCGGCGATGAGGGCGAGGCGGGTGGCCGTGGTGCCTTGTAGCGGCGAGATGGGAGAGGTCCGGACTGCGATTGCCCGGTCACCGATCGCCGCGGCCGCATTCCCAAGCGTCGTGAACGAACCCCTCAAGTATTTCAGAATGGCGTCCTTTGTTCGTACCGTGTCCGGTCCTGCCTCATCGCCGGCGTCGGCGGGTGGATCCTGCCCCAGGGCGGCGGCGGCCAGGATGTAGTTTGCGGCGGCGAGGTGCTTTGCCTGCATGCCGAATGTCCGGACGCCGCTGAACTCACCCTCAGTGGGCGCAAATCCGTACTTGTCCGCCGGCATGGCTTCAGCGGCGGACACGACGCTGGTCTCGACAAGTCGCACAAAAACCTGAAGCGCGTGTCGATCCTTGAGCGTAGACGAGTCAACCGGAGCCGCGCCGGCGGGGCCCTGCGCCGACGCAAGGTGGGCCGGAACCATCAGCAAGAGCGTGCAGACCCAGCATCGGTACATGAAGCAGTTCATAGTGGTGTGTAGTGAGAGGAGTGGCCGTTCGCACGGACGGCGCCGGGACAATGCCGTGCAAGCAGGGTAGTTCTTGAAGTGCAGTTCAAGTCAAGAGGTGACTGGTTGTTTCCATTCGACGGAGTACTCATGACCATCGGAGAGCTTGCCCACCGGGCCGGCGTATCAGCATCGGCAGTGCGTTACTACGAGCACGCCGGACTGCTTCCGGCGCCGCCTCGCACTAATGGTCGCCGCGTCTATGCCGAGCAGGCTCTCTCACGCCTGGCCGTTATCCTGCATGCCCGGAGCATCGGCTTCAGCATTTCCGAGACGCGGAGTCTCGTCTCCTTGTTCCCGCCCGCATCACCCTCGGCGCGCTGGAAGACGCTTGCTGCCGCCAAGCTCGCGGAAATGGACGAGGTGATCGCACATGCACAAGCGATGAAGACGATGCTCCAGCTGATCAGCCGGTGCCCCTGCGAATCCTGGGAGCAGTGCGGCGACGCCCTGGTCTCGAAACTCGGGACCCTGCCCGCGCCGGCTCGGTAGCGACAGTCGCTGCTCGATAGCGACGGTATCTCCTCGCGCCTAGCTTCCCCCCTCATGGCGCTCTCTGAACCAGGCCGCCGCGTCGCAATCGTCGCGGGTGTACGCACGCCGTTCGCCAAGGCCGGGTCCCTGCTCAAGGGCCTCAGCGCCATCGAGCTCGGCAAGATCGCCGTGACCGAACTCGTGCACCGGACGAACCTCGATGTCAACGAGATCAACCTGCTCGTCTTCGGCACGGTGATTCCATCGGTGCTCGCGCCGAACATCGCGCGGGAAATCGCGCTGATGCCATTGCTTCCCAAGAACGTCCAGGCCTGGACCGTCGGCAGGGCGTGCGCATCGGCGAACCAGGCCATCACCGATGCGGCGGACCAGATCGCGCTCGGCCACTCCACCATCGCCATCGCCGGCGGCGCGGAATCGCTCTCCAGCGTCCCTATCCTGCACGCGCGTGGCTTCTCCGATGTGCTGGTGGCCGCCTCAAAGGCGAAGACGCTCGGGGGCCGACTGCGCGCGTTGTCCAGGCTTCGCCCAAAGGACTTCATTCCGGTCACGCCAGCGATTGCGGAAGCCACCACCGGTGAGACTATGGGGCAATCGGCGGAGAAGATGGCGAAGCTCAACAGCATCCCGCGGCGCGAACAGGATGAGCTGGCGCTGTCATCACACCAGAATGCCGCGAAGGGCACACGCGACGGCCGTCTCACCGCGGAAATGGCGCCCGTCTACATCCCCCCGCACTACGGGCAGGTGATGACGGAGGACAACGGCATTCGCAAGGATTCGAACCTCGAGCAGCTCTCCTCGCTCAAGCCGGTGTTCGACCGGCGCTATGGAAGCATCACGGCCGGCAACGCGTCGCCCCTCACGGACGGCGGTGCCGCCGTGCTGCTGATGCGCGAGGATCGTGCGAAGGCGCTCGGCTACCGGCCGCTTGCCTTCATTCGCAGCTATGCCTACGCCGCAATGGATCCCGGCGAACAGCTCCTGCAGGCGCCAGTGCTCGCGGCACCCGTGGCGCTCGCGCGCGCCCGGCTCTCACTGAAGCACATGGACCTCGTCGAGATGCACGAGGCGTTCGCCGCCCAGGTACTCTCGAACCTGCGCGGATTCGAA
Organism: Gemmatimonadaceae bacterium; assembly: GCA_035544915.1. Classification (GTDB taxonomy): domain Bacteria; phylum Gemmatimonadota; class Gemmatimonadetes; order Gemmatimonadales; family Gemmatimonadaceae; genus Fen-1231. Next base: position 13,457 of record DASZZO010000212.1, read on the forward strand.
TCGCACTACTGGGCCGAGCGCGCGGGCTTCAGTGAGCCGGTGGGCGTGGTGGACCGCAGCAGGTTGAACGTGATGGGCGGGTCGATCGCAATCGGGCATCCGTTCGGTGCGACAGGCGCACGCATCACGACGACGCTGGTGAACGAACTCGCCCGGCGCGGCGGCCAGTTCGGACTCCTGACGGTGTGCGCAGCGGGCGGACTCGGCTTCGCGATGGTTGTGGAACGCACATGACAGGAGCGCGGACACCATCGCTGACGCTGCAGGTCGAGAACGAGATTGCCATCATCACGTTCGACCTGGCCGCCGAACCAGTGAACAAGTTCTCGGCTGCGGTGATCACGGAGTTCGATACGATTCTTGGCCAGCTCGAACGGGACGCCGCCGTGCAGGCAGCCGTGTTCATCAGCGGCAAGAGTGATGGGTTCATCGCGGGTGCCGATATCGATGCGTTCCTGGAGTTCAGGAGCGCCGCGGACGCTGCGGCGGCGAGCGCGTTGGGGCACCGGATGATGCATCGGCTCGAGCAGTCGCGCGCGCCGGTGGTGGCCGCCATCCACGGCGCGTGCCTGGGTGGCGGGCTCGAAGCTGCTCTCGCGTGCGCGTACAGGATCGCGACCGATCATCCCAAGACAGTCTTCGCCTTTCCCGAGACACAGCTGGGACTGATTCCCGGGGCGGGTGGCACGCAGCGGCTGCCGAAAAGGATCGGATTGCGCACGGCGCTCGACATGATCCTCACCGCGAAGAACGTTCGGACGCGGAAGGCGCTGCAGACCGGGCTGGTGGACGAGATGGTGCATCCGGCCGTCCTGCGCTCCGTGGCCGTCCAGCGCGCGAAAGAACTCGCCACGGGGACGCTCAGCCGCCATCGCGAGCGACGCCAGGGCGCGATGGCGGTCGTGCTCGAAGGCAATCCGGTCGGCCGCGCCGTGGTGTTCCGGCAGGCGCGCGCGATGATCATGAAGAAATCCCGCGGCAACTATCCGGCGCTGCTGGCGGCGCTCGCCGCCGTACAAGCCGGGTACCACGGTCCGAGCGAGCACGGCTACGCCGAGGAAGCACGGCTGTTCGGCGAAATGGCGATGACCGCCGCGTCGAGGGAACTGGTCTTCCTGTTCTACGCGACCACGTCACTCAAGAAGGACTCCGGCGTCGGGGCCAATGCGCCCGCTCCGCTGGCGGTCAACAAGGTCGGCGTGATCGGCACCGGGTTCATGGGGGCCGGCATCGCGGCGGTGAGCGTGATGCAGGGCCTGCCGGTCCGGTTCAAGGACACGAAGCACGAGCAGGTGGGACGCGGCCTGGTGGCTGTGCGAGACGTGCTCAAGGAACGCCTCGCCCGGCGGCAGATCACGCGCCAGGAATTCGATGATCAGCTTTCGCTCGTGTCCGGCACGGTCGAGTACACCGGCTTTGGCCGCGTGCCGCTCGTGATAGAGGCCGTGTTCGAGGACCTGGCGGTGAAGCGGGCGGTGCTGGCCGAGCTGGAGCCGCTGCTCCCGGGCGCCGCCATCTTTGCGTCGAATACGAGCACGATCCCCATATCGAAGATCGCGGCAGCGTCGGCGCACCCTGGACGCGTCATCGGCATGCACTTTTTCTCGCCCGTGCACCGTATGCCGCTGCTCGAAGTGATCGTCACGCCGGAGACCGACCTTCAGGTGGTGACCACGGCCGTCGCATTCGGCCGGAAGCTTGGCAAGACGGTCATCATCGTGAATGACAGCCCGGGCTTCTTCGCCAATCGCATCCTCGCCCCGTACATCAATGAGGCCGGGCGGATGCTGGACGAGGGTGTCGCGATCGACGCGATCGATCGCGCACTGCTCGACTTCGGCTTCCCGGTGGGGCCCATCACGTTGCTCGACGAGGTTGGGCTCGACATTGCAGGCAAGTCCGGCGCGATCATGGCAGGCGCGTTCGGCAGCCGGCTCCAGCCTTCCGCGTCGCTGGCGAAGATGCTGGAAGCCGGCCGATTCGGCCGGAAATCGAAACGGGGCTTCTATCTTTATGACGAGCGGGGCAAGAAGGGCTCGGTCGATGCCGCCGTCTATGCATTAATTGGGGCAGGTGCGCAACGCATGGAACTGGCAGCCGACGAGATCCAGCGTCGGTGCGCGCTTGGGATGGTCAACGAGGCCGCTCGCTGCCTCGAAGAAGGCATCGTGCTGCAGGCGCGGGATGGTGACGTGGGCGCTGTGTTCGGCATCGGCTTTCCACCGTTTCGCGGCGGTCCATACCGCTATGTCGACGCGGTGGGCGCCGGCGAGATCGTCAGAGCACTCCAGGAACTGGATGTGAAGCATCCCGGCCGCTTCGCGCCGTGCGCATTGCTGGTGACGATGGCGCAGCAAGGCAAGCGGTTTTATCCAGCGACCGGAAAACCTGTCTGATGAGTGAGGGTTCTCAATGAGTGCGACGAGTCGGCGTATGGTTACGGGAATCCTGCTGGCCAGCGTTGTGGCACCGGCGGCGGCCGCGCAGCAGACACGCGCAGAGCGCTCGAAGTACACCGAGACCTCCACGCACGCGGATGTCGTCGCGTTCATCGACACGCTGCAGCTGCGCGGCGCGACAATCCACGTGGGGATCATCGGGAGGACCGCGCAGGGGCGCGACCTGCCGTACATCATCGCGTCGAGGCCGCTGGTGACGACGCCGGCCGAGGCCCGGCGACTCGGAAGGCCGGTGGTATACGTGCAGGGGAACATCCACTCCGGTGAGGTCGAGGGCAAAGAGGCGCTGCAGGCGCTGGTGCGCGACCTGGTGTTCGACTCGAAACGGAACGTGCTCGATTCCGTGGTATTCATCGTCGTGCCGGACTACAACGCTGACGGCAACGACAACATGGCGCCCCAGGCGCGAAACCGCGGCGCCCTGAACGGGCCGGAACTCGTGGGGACGCGCGCAAACGCGCAGGGGATCAACCTCAATCGCGATTACGTTCGCGCGGAGACGCCCGAAACGCGCGCATCGCTCGCGATGTTCAACGCGTGGGACCCCGACGTGTTTGTGGACCTCCACACGACCGACGGCAGCTATCACGGCTATGCACTGACGTACTCGCCCTCGTTGCACCCCGCCGCGGCCCTGGCCGGCGGCACGTTCGGCGGCGCGTTCGCGCGCGACTCGATGCTTCCGCTCATCCGGCGCCGAATGCACCAGCGGCACAAGTTCGAGATCTTCGACTATGGCAACTTTTCCGGCGACGAGGGGCCGCGTGCGGCAGGCGGGGAATCGCGGAGCTGGTCCACGTATGAGCACACGCCGCGTTACGGCGCGAACTACTACGCGCTCCGCGGCCGGATTTCGATATTGAGCGAAGCGTTCTCACACGACCCATTCGAGCGTCGGGTCAAGTCCACATATGCGTTTGTACGCGAGATTCTCGCCTTCACGGCAGAGCACACGAAGTCGGTGCTGGCCGTCACGCGTGGCTCTGACGCCGGTCTCGAATCCGGCAAGCCGTTCATGGTGCCGATCCGCGCTGCGCTGACGACGCATGCATCCACGCAGGTGGTCATCGAGGAGCTGCTCGACACGATTCCAGCGGCGCGTGAGACGCTCAGGGAGACGGCGCGTGGCGGAGCCGCGGGCCGCGGCGGTGGTAGCGCCGGCGGCCGCGGTGGTCGAGGCGGGGGACCGGCGGCATGTCCGTGGCCGCTCAGCGAACCCGGTGTGCGCTGTGGCTTCAAGCGCACCGGAAAGTTCGTCAGCCGGACGATGCTCGTGCGCGACCGGTTCGAGCCGACGCTCACCGCACCGCTCCCGTCGGCATATCTGATTCGCAGAATGCCGGGCTCAGATTCCCTGGTCGCCCAGCTCCGGTTGCACGGCGTCGCGGTTGAGCGGCTCGTGTCGGGGCTTGACGCAAAGGGCGAGCAGTTCATGATCGACTCGCTCGCGAGACTTTCTCCGCGCGATGGGCACAGCGATGTGCGTCTCGAGGGCAAATGGACGGCGGTGGACCGTCTCAAGGGCGAGGCCGGGGAGTACATCGTACGCGGGACGCAACCGCTCGGTGTGCTGGCCGCAATCCTCCTCGAGCCGCAGTGTGACGACGGGCTCACGACCTGGGATTTCTTCAACGCTGCGCTCGAGCCACTGATGAAGTCGCTGGATGCTGCCAGTCGCGTATTTCCTGTGGTGCGCCTGGCGGGACCGTTGGCGGCCTCGACGCGTCTCGTGCCATAGTGGTGTTGCGATCCTCCAGCGCGCGGCGCGCGACACGAGCATGACACCCGGCCAGCACCTGCCACCGGATCATTCGCGCGGAGATGAGTCGACGGTCGGCGGCTACGCCGCGGTGCATGCCCGTCCCGCGGCGCTCGAGGGCCGCGATGGACTTTCCTACAGCCTGGAAATCCTCACCGACAACACCAGTGAACCCGGACACCCGCATGGCGCGTACCTGCTCTTCGTGCAATGGAAGCGCATTGGCGAGCAGGGCGTGGCCGGCCACCTCGAATCGGACTTCCTGGCGTTCGGGGAAACGGCAGCACAGGCCAGGCGCGCACTCGGCGCGATGCCGCTGCAGGACGCGCAGCGCGCGCTCGACGCCCTCATTGGCGCTCGCGATGGCGCGGGCACCGTGCGGCGCTGGTGGGACGTCGTGCGCGAGCCGGAAGGTGAGGCATGAACGAGGCCCGCGGCACCGTGCTCAGCGGGACCGGCGGCATCTGGTCGGTGCGAACGGAGGAAGGCGAGACGCACGACGCTTCGCTGAGGGGCCGGCTCAAGCAGGACGGCGCGCCGATGAAACTCGCGGCCGGGGACGCCGTTTCCGTGGAGCGCGGCGCACTTGGGGAGGCGTGGGTCATCACGGAGATTCATCCTCGCCGCTCGGTGCTGGCGCGCCGCGCGCCGGGCAAGGCACAGGGCGAGCGAATCGTCGCCGCGAACGTCGATCAGGTGCTGGTCACGTTCTCAGCGGCAAAGCCGGAGCCGCATGTACGCATGCTCGACCGCTTTCTCGTCATCGCGGAGGGCAACGACATTCCTGCGCGCATCGTGCTCAACAAGGTCGACCTGGTCGGCGGCCCCTCCGGGGTGGACGCCCTCGCGCTCGACTACGAACGGGCGGGCTATCACGTGCATCGCACGAGCGTCAAGGGGAACGTGGGCCTCGTGGAGTTGCGCGACGCCCTGTCCGGGCGCACCACGGCGCTCACGGGGCCGTCGGGCGTGGGGAAGTCGTCGCTCGTCAATGCGCTCTTTCCGGGGCTCGACTTGCGCACGGCGGAGATCAGCGCCAGCGTGAACAAGGGCCGGCACACCACGGTAGGCGCGCTGCTCGTCCCGATTCCCGGCGACGCCCGCGGCTTCGTGGTCGACACGCCCGGGTTGCGCGAGGTCGGCATGTGGGGACTGCCGAGCGGGAACCTCGACCAGTGCTTTCCGGAACTCCGTCCCTACCTCGGGAAATGCAAGTTCGACAACTGTTCGCACGACCACGAGCCAAACTGTGCGGTGCGATCCGCTGTCGAAGGGGGGAAGGTCTCGCGCGCGCGATTCGAGAGCTATCTGAAGTTGCGTGGCGAGCTCGCGGCCGGGGAGAACAGATGGTGAGGCTTCAACGAATCATGCTGGCCGCCGGGCTTGTCCCGTGCGCGTTGGGCGCGCAGACGGCTGCCGAGCATTTCAAGGCCGGCCGCGCGGCGCTCGATTCCAATAAGGCCGACGCTGCGGTGAAGGAGTTCGAACATGCCGTGAAACTGGAGGACAAGAACGCCGACTACCATCTCTGGCTCGGCAATGCGCTCGGCACGGTGGCGCAGCACGCCAGCGTCCTGCGGCAGCCATTTCTCGCCAAGCGGGTCAAGTCGGAGTTCGAGCGCACGGTGGCGCTCGATCCCGCGAGCATCGACGGCCACGATGGCCTGATGCAGTTCTACCTCGAGGCGCCCGGCTTCATGGGGGGCAGTATGGCGAAGGCACGCGGGGAAGCCGACGAAATCGCAAAGATCAATCCGCTACGCGGCCATTTTGCGCGGGCGACGATCGCGAACCATGAGAAGGACCAGCCGGCGGTCGAGCGCGAATATCGCGCCGCGGCGACCGAGTTCCCCGACACCCTGGGCGCGGTCGTGCCGCTGGTAAACCTGCTTGCGACCTCCAGTCGCCCGGATGAAGCGTTTGCGCTGCTGGACAAATATCTCGCCCGCAAGCCGAACGATCTCGCTGGGCTCTTCCAGGTGGGGCGCACGGCCGCGATCACCGGCAAGCAGCTCGATCGGGGCGAACAGGCGTTGCGCGCGGTCCTTGCGGCGCCCGGTGTCGGCAGCGATCCCGCGCTTCCCGCGCCGGCCAGCGCGCACTACCGCCTTGGAGACATCGCCGCCAAGCGCGGCGCGAAGGCTCAGGCGCGCACCGAATACGAAAGGGCGATCGAGCTGAATCCGCGGTTCGAGGCTGCAAGAAGGGCGCTCAAGGCGCTCTGAGGCAAGTCGCCGGGCGGTACCGCGACAAGTGGTGGCCCATCCACCGTCCCGGCGCGAATGTCTAATCGTTGCGCAGCGCGACGATCGGATCCACATGCGTCGCACGCCGGGCCGGAATGAAGCTCGCCAGAAAGGCGACCGCGCCCAGAAACAGCGCGACGCCCGCAAAGCTCACGGGATCCGTCGGCGACACACCGATCAGCAGGCTCGACACCACACGCGTCACGCCGAACGCCCCGAGCAGCCCGGCGAGAATCCCGATCGCGGCGAGCGTCATCCCCTGTCGTACCACGATGCCGATCACGTTGCTTGGCTGCGCTCCCAGCGCGACGCGCACGCCGATTTCGCGCGTGCGTTGCGACACGCCGTAGGAGATCACGCCGTACACACCGATGGCGGCGAGAAAGAGCGCGATGGCCCCAAAGGCGCCGAACATCGCGCCGAAGAGCCCGTACTGCCAGAAACTCAGCTCGCGCACCTTTTCCATCGTGCGCACGTTGAACACTGGAATTGCCGGGTCCGTGCCGCGGATCGCGTCGCGCACGGCGGCGGCCACGGACCCGGGTGTGCCGCGCGCACGCACCATGAGCCCATTGTTGCGCGCCGGCAGGAATCGATAGGGCAGGAAGGCGGTCGGCGGCGAACTGCCGTTGTCGCTGAGCGAACCTATGCGCATGTCAGAGGCGACCCCGATCACGGTGATCCACGTGCGCGAAGAATCACTCGCGAGTCGGAATCGCTGTCCGACGGCGCTGCCCGTCGGCCAGAAGGCCTTCGCCATGGTTCGGTCGACGACAGCCACGGGCACGCTGTCACGCAGTTCGCTCGTGGCGAACGTCCGTCCGCTGATCATCGAAATACCGAAGGTTTCGGTCCAGTGTCCCGCAGCAGCCGTCCAGTTGATGAACGGTTCCTTCCCCTTCTCGACGACCTGCGCCTCCGCGACTGCACCGCCACCCGAGCCGCCGCCATCGAAGGGAATGAGATTGGAAACGGTGGCGGACTGGACGCCCGGGAGCGCCTCGACGCGCCGCAGCACGTCTTCCACGGCCTGCGCCTTGGCCACGGTGCTGTCGTAGCGTGCTCCCGGGAGGAAGAGTCGCATCGTCATGATCGGCCTTGTATCGAAGCCCACCCGCGTGCTCTTCAGCGCGGCGAACGTGCGCACGAACAGGGACGCACCTACCAGCAGCATGAGCGAAAGCGCGACCTCGCCGATCACGAGCGAGTTGCGCACCCGGTTCTTGCCGACGCTGCCGCCGGCTCCGCGCGCGCCATCCTTGAGCGCGTCGTGCAGCCTGCCCCGCGAAGCCTGCAGCGCGGGGGCGAGCCCGAAGAGAGTGCCCGCGAGCAGCGACAGGAGCGCCGTATAAACGAGCGTCGCGCCGTCGAGCGAGAACTCCATGTAGTACGGCATCGGATCTTCAGCCGGGATGGCGAGCCGCACCAGGCGGATCCCCTCCCACGACAGCGGAATGGCCACCAGACCCGCAATGAGCGCAATAGTCACGGCTTCCGTGAGCAGCTGGCGCACGATGCGTCCCCGGCCCGCGCCGATGGCGGCGCGGATCGCGATTTCTCGCTGGCGCCCGGCGGCTCGTGTCAGCATCAGGTTGGCGACGTTGGCGCACGCGATCAGCAGCACGAACATCACCGCTCCCATCATCGTCGTGGTGATGAGCTTGATGTCGTCGGGGAGAAAGTCCTGACGGAGGGCGCGGGCGCTCCCTACCCATGGACTGCCGGCGACGCCGTATTGCTGGTCGAGCCGCTTCGAGAGCTCCGCCAGTTCGTGGTCGGCCTGGCTGATGGTCACCCCGGGTTTAAGGCGCCCGATCATCTGCACGGAGCGCGACTCCCTCTTGTCCGAATAGAGCAGCGGACCCATGGGAAGCCACAGCTCGCCGGTCCGCGGAAACGCGAAGCGCGGCGGCATGACGCCCACCACCGTGTACCGCAGGTTATCGAGGGAAATGGTGCGTCCTACGACCGACGAGTCCGTGGCGAAATGCTGCTTCCAGACTGCGTCGCTGAGCAGCACGGCGCCCGGCGCGCCCGCGCTATCCTCTTCTGGGCGGAACACGCGGCCGATCTGCGCTCGCACGCCGAGCATCGGGAAGAGGTTGGCGCTGACGAGCTGCCCCCTCAGTCGGAGGGGTTCAGCACCCTCTGTGATGGCAACGCTGCGGCTCGTAAACGCGCCGACAGCGGAGAGCGACTTTGATTGATCCCGCCAGTCGATGTAGTTCGGGTAGGAAACGGACCTGCGGTTGTTATTGCCCGGGTTGCGGTCCCAGAGTGAAACAAGGCGCTCCGAATCGCTGAATGGGAACGGGCGCAGCACGATCGCGTTGAAGGCTGAGAAGAGCGTCGTGTTGGTCGCGATGCCAAGCGACAGGCATACGATGGCAATGAGGGCGAATCCGGGACTCTTGCGCAACGTGCGGAATGCGTAGCGCAGGTCCTGGAGGAATCTCTCCATGGTGCGTTCCCGGTTCGGGGGGCCGTGCGGAGACCTCTGCTTCGAGAGCATTGGCAACCATACGGAACGTACGAGTGATTGTTTCCTGCTCAGCTCCCACCGGCGCCCGGTCAGGAGGAGCGAACCCGCCGGAAGATCAGGGTGAGAGCCGCTCGATCCGCCACGCCACGCCCTCGCGCACGTAGGCGATGCGGTCGTGCAGACGGCTCGGGCGCCCCTGCCAGAACTCGACTACGGTGGGGGAGATGCGATACCCGCCCCAATGGGGAGGTAACGGCACCTCGGTGCCGTCGGGGTACTGCGCCGACAGGCGCGCGACCTCACGCTCCAGTGCATCCCGCGCCGCCAGGCGACTGCTCTGGCGCGATGCCCATGCTCCAATGCGGCTTCCATGCGGCCGCGTGCGGAAGTACTCCGCCGACTCGGCGGCCGACACGCGGGCTACCGTGCCATCCGCGCGCACTTGCCGCTGGAGGACGTCCCACCACAGGCAGAGTGAGGCGCGCGGGTTCTCGGTGAGCTCACCTCCCTTGCGGCTGCGATAGTCGGTGTAGAACACGAATCCCTTCTCGTCCACGCCCTTTAGCAGGACCATGCGGACCGACGGCTGCCCGTCGTGCGTACTTGTGGCGAGCGCCATCGCATTGGGCTCAACCATGCCCGCACTGCTCGCCTGCTCGAACCACCGCTCGAACTGGCGTACGGGGTCGGGATCGACGTCCCGCTCGGTGAGCGACTGGAGCGCGTACTCGCGGCGGAGATCGGCAAGGCTCATCGCGTGTAATATGGCGCCCTTGCTGCACGTGCGGCACAGTTCCAGCTTAGCCAACCACCTCCTGTCATGACGCAGCTTCCTGAAGGCACCAGAACCCACCGCGCCGAGGGCGAAGCACTCGCGGCCATCCGGTGCGCGGTGGTAACCGTGAGCGACTCGCGCACGGTGGATACTGACGAAAGCGGCGCGCTGATGAAGCGGCTCCTCGAAGGCGCCGGACACTCCGTGGCCGACTATGCGCTCCTGAAGAACGACGAGTCCCGTGTGCGTGACCACACACGCGCGCTGCTGGCCCGCGCGGACATCGACGCCGTCCTGCTCACGGGGGGCACGGGCTTGGGCAGCCGCGACCGCACGGTGGAAGCGGTACGCCCGTTGCTCGACAAGGAACTGCCGGGTTTCGGGGAGCTATTCCGTGTGGTGTCGTTCCAGGAGCAGATCGGCGCGGCCGCCATTCTCTCTCGTGCGGTTGCCGGCGGCGCGAACGGGAAACTGGTGGTCTCGATGCCCGGTTCCCGGGCCGCGGTGGAGCTGGCGCTCACGCGGATTCTGCTGCCAGAGTTTCGTCACGCCGTCCGGGAGCTACGTCGCTGACAGTTCCAGTGACCACGTGACCGGCATGTCGGGATCGAGCGTGTCGCGCACGGTGCAGTATTTGGTGACCGCCTTCTCGATAGCGTTCTCGGCGTGCACGCGCTCAATCCCCTCGCCGGTGATCCGATAACTGAGGTGGGCTTTGACGAGACGCCGCGGTGACCCGTCCTTGCGCTCCGCAATGATGTCCATCTCCATCGACGCGACCGGCGTGCGGCGCTTCTGGAGAATGAGCACCACATCGACAGCCGTGCAGGTTGCCAGCGCGCACAACAGGGTTTCGGGCGGGCTCGGCGCCCCCTTCGAACCGCCGTCGATGTGTAGTGGTGGCCTTCCAGCCGGCCCGGCATCGAATCCGACTCCGCCGGTCCACCGCACGCCGATTCGCAGGTCGGGCCGGAGTTCGCCTGGAGAGCCGGGCCGGTCATTTTTCAAGGTTCCATCCCCACCCTGATCGGCGCGCGCACAGCGTTCCCCCATTCTGTCCAGCTCCCGTCGTAGTTCCGCACGCGCGGGTAGCCGAGCAGGTAGGTGAGCACGAACCATGTGTGCGAGGAGCGCTCGCCGATGCGGCAGTAGGCAATGATGTCATCGCCGGGCCGGAGGCCATGCTCGCCCTCGTAAATGGCGCGGAGTTCCGCCGCGCTCTTGAAGCTGCCATCGGTGTTCGCGGCGCGCGCCCATGGGATGCTGCGCGCGGACGGTATGTGCCCGCCGCGCAGCGTCCCCTCCTGCGGATACTCGGGCATGTGGGTCCGCTCGCCCGAATACTCCTGCGGCGAGCGCACGTCCACCAGCTTGCCACTGTGGTCGAAATGCGAACGCACCTCGTGAAAAAACGCCCGGATCTTCGTGTCGTCGCGGGGCGGAGCCGCGTAGTTGGTGCGCGGAAACGTCGGCACCTCCGTGACCATCGGACGGCCTTCCCGCTCCCATTTCGTGCGCCCGCCGTCCAGAATGCGCGCATTGGTGAAGCCGTAGAGTTCGAACACCCAGAGCGCGTACGTCGCCCACCAGTTGCTCTTGTCGCCGTACAATACGACGGGGGTGGTCAGGTCCACGCCACGCACCCGCAACAGTTCCTGGAACGCGGGCGCAGCGACGTAATCACGCTGTACGCGGTCGTTGAGGTCGGCGTGCCAGTCGATTTTCTGCGCGTTCGGGATATGCCCCATGTCGTAGAGCAACACGTCCTCGTCGCTCTCGAGAATGCGCAGTTTGGGGTCGCCGAGGTGCTCGGCAAGCCAGGCGGTGGTCACGAGGCGATCCGGGCGGGAGTATTCCTTGCGGGCAATTTGTTCGTCAATCTTGTCGGCAGGCATTGGTAACTGTTCCAGTGTCGGGATACGTCGTTCTGGGTCACGCGACCGTGTCGTTCATCCTATCCGGGTGCCGTTCGCCACAGTGTGGTCCGGCCGTAACAGCACCACCTCCGTCGGCAGCGGCATCGCGCCGAGGACGAGCACCGGGCTCATGAAGCCCGCGATGCGGCGCTCGCCGATGTTCACCACTCCCACAACCTGCCGGCCGATCAATTGCGCCGCTGTGTAATGCGTCGTGATCTGCGCGCTTTGAGCGGCGAATGCCCAACTCCGGTCCGAAGTCAATCTCCAGCTTGAGGGACGGTTTGCGCGCTTCCGGAAACGCTGCTGCGCGTGTCACCGTGCCGACGCGCATATCGATCGCAAAAAAGTCCTCGGCAGCGGGCATTAAGGCTTTACCGCCGGGGTGGTGGCCCTTTCCGGCAGCAGAGTGAAACGGGCGTACTGCTGCGTGTTCAGGTGCGCCCGTGCCGCATTGCGCAGTTGTTCCCTGGTGAGGTGCTTGACGAGATCGGCTGTCCGGAGGAAATCGCGCTGGTCGCGGCCGTCCTCATCCGCGTCGGCCATCGCGCCGAGCCACGCCTCGTTCTCCTTGAGCGCCGTCTCGTGCGCGCGCAGCGCGATCTCCCTGACCTTGGTCATGTTCGAGTCACTCACGACGCCGGCCTTGATGCTGTCGATTACGGCAAATACGGCGGTGGTGAGCTCGTCCACTCGCTCCGGCGCGCTACCGAACGAGATCTGCACAGCGGCCCGTTGGTACGGGATATGGTTACAGCTCGCTGAAACGGCCACCCCGTAGGTCCCACCCTTGTCCTCGCGCAAGACCTCGCGCAGCCTGATGTCGAGGAGCTCCCGCAGGCCCTCGAGGACCACGCGATGCTCGAAGCTGTAGGCACACGGTGAACTGAAGTAGAGCCGCGTGCTCGCCTTGGGCTCGATGCCCTTGCGCACCGTCCTGGCCACCACGCCCGGCGGCGGCCGGACACCGCGATCAACCACTGTTTCCTTCCTGCCCCCCGAGGGAAGTGACGCGATATACCGCTCCACGAGCGGCCGCACCGAGTCGGGGGCAAAACTTCCCACCAGGAAGAAGGTGAACCCGCCGGCGTTGGCGAATCGTTCCTTGAAGATCTGGAGTGCCCGGCCCAGGTCCACCGAGTCGAGGAGTTCCGGGCCGAAGATGCGGACACGGGGATGGTGCTGGGCCATGGTGAGCGTAATGGTGTCGCCGAACACACTCGACGGCTGATTGCGCTGGTTGGACATCGCGGCCTTCATCTGGTTCGCAAATGCCCTGTAGGCCGCCGAATCGACCCGCGGCTGCGTAAAGCGCAGCCAGACGAGCTGGAAAAGCGTTTCAATGTCCTTCCGGGATGCCTGGCCGTACACGCCCGCCTGATTCGCCTCCAGCCCGGCCCCCGCGTTGGCCTTCTTGCCGGTGAGCTTCTTCGAAAGTGCGATGCGGCTGAACGAGCCGACTCCGCTCACGCTCTGGATGATCGACGACCCCAGCGCAGTCGTGAGGTCGCGGTCGTCGAGCAGCGACATCCCACCCGGGCTCTGCGCCTGCAGCAAGACCTCGTCCGCCTTGAAATCAGTGGGCTTGAGGAGGATGCGTGCGCCGTTCGAGAGCTTCCACTCGAGAATGCCGGTCTCGGGAAGCGTACGCTCCGACGTGATTCGTCCCGGGGTGGGCAGAGCGGTCACGAGTGGCTCATTGCTCGTGGAGTCCACGAATGCGGTGAGGGGTTGCGTCCTGGCGCTTTCGAAGACGGCGAGCATCGCCGCGGCATCCGGCACCTTCACCTCGGGCTGTTCGGGCGCCGCCACGAGTACCACGCGGTTCTGGTCGGTGAACGTGGTCCGCGCTATCGCGTTCACTTCATCGAGGACAATCGTGGGCGAGAACTGCTTGCCGAGGGCGACCTCCTGCGCGATGCTCACGGTCGGCTCGCCGCTCAGCGCAGCGCTGACGTAGCTGCTCGCGAAGCCCTCGGATTCCATTTTATCCCGTTCGGCGAGACGCTGGTCGAGGTTGCGCACGTAGTTCACCTTCTGCCGATCCAGCTCGGTAACGGTAAATCCGAAGCGGCGCACGCGTTCTGCCTCGGCCAGCAGTGCCTGAGCGGCCTCCACGAAGCCACTCTCCTTCACACCGGCCACGAGCTGGTAGCCGTCCTTCGTCCGCACGATCTCCCCGCGACCGGACCCAGCAAACGCGAAGGGCGCATCGGGTTTCTGCGTCAGTTCCTGAAAGCGCTGGTTCATCATGCCGTCGTAGAAGGCCGCGACGAGCTCCCGACGAAAATCGCCCACGGTGCGCGTTTCCTCGTGCGGTTTCTTCCACAACAAGGCGACCTGCTTGCTGGGGTACTCCTTGTCCGTCTCGATGGAAACGAGGGTCTCGGCATGGTCAGGCACGGCGGCCAGGGTGCGGGGGCGGGGGGCGGCAGGCATCGGAATGCGCGCAAACCGTTCCCGGATCATCATTTCCATGCGCTTCGCGTCGAAATCGCCCACCGCTATGACCGACATGAGATCCGGCCGATACCAGTCGCGGTAGAAGCGGATCGCGAGGCTATCCGGGAACGTCTCCAGATTCTCCTTCGTTCCGATGGGAACCCGCAACGCGTAGTCGGAGCCACGCAGCATCACCGGGATCTGCCGGTACGAAACGCGAGTGGACGCGCTGCGCCCCGTGCGCCACTCCTCGATCACCACGTTGCGCTCCTTCCGGATCTCGGCGGGATCGAACATCACACCCTGTGCCCAATCCTCGAGGATGTCGAGTGCCGAGGTCACCACCCTGGCGGTGTCGGTCGGGATCTGGAGCATGTACACCGTCTCGTCGAACGATGTATAGGCGTTGAGGTCGGCACCGAAGCGCATCCCGACGCGCTCCAGGAAGTTCACGATGTCGGCCTTGGGGAACCGTCTGGTGCCGTCGAAGGCCATGTGTTCCACGAAATGCGCAATGCCGCGCTGCGCGTCGCTTTCGAGAATCGAACCGGCGTTCACGACCAGGCGCAGTTCGGCGCGCTTTTCCGGCTTCGCGTTCCTGCGAATGAAGTACCGGAGGCCGTTGGGCAGCCTTCCCGTGAGGACCGCTGAATCGGCGGGCAGTGGCGCGGAGAGGCTGGGCGGTTGCGCCAGTGCGGCGGCGCTGACCAGCCCAAGGAGGAGGGCGGAGCGGAGCATGGGCGGAAATGTACTAGCTTTCACTTCCCCGCCTCCGCTGCCACCCCTTGAGCGCGTCAATCGCCCTGTTGCGTCCCGAGATGGAATCCTACCGCCGCCATGTGCTCATTTGCACCGGTGGCTTCTGCTCGGCCGACCGGCGCGGGCGAGCGCTGTACAGTCAGCTCGCCGCGTTACTGGAGCGGGAAGACCTGCTCTTCGGGCCGACGCGTGTAAAGCGGTCGGAAGCACCCTGCCTGGGCGTCTGTGCCGGAGGGCCGATTGTCGCCGTTTATCCCGAGGGAATCTGGTACGCGGGCGTCACGCCGGAACTGCTGGAACGGATCGTCGTCGACCACCTGCGCGGGGGGCGCGTAGTCGACGACGCAGTCTTTCACCGCCTCGGCCAATGACGGGTGCGCCTTGCGCCGTGGCACTCGGGGAACGAATTTCGCTTGCTCACGAGGTTTCATCGTGGGGAGCGGGAATGTCGGACATCTTGTACGAGCGGACTACGGCGAAGGGGCCGGTTGTGCGCATGCGCCGGGTATCGATCACCGGAGAGCGGCCGGTGCGCGCGGTGCTCGAAGTGGATCGCCGCTCGATGAGCCCGCGTGCCGCCGCGCGTGGCGGGAATCCACCTTCCCTGGTGACGATCGAAGGGGAAAGCGAGCCCGCCGTCGTGGCCTCCCTGCTTCCGACCGCGCAGGACGACGACGCCATCGATCGCCTGCTCGCACAGAGCGGCGAGCGGTGAGCGGGCCAGTCAATCCACGCCGGCTGATGCTCGGCGCGGCCAAGAAGCTCTTTCTCGACCAACCCGTCAAGGAAGCGCGGACGCCGGACCAGTTCGATCCGCCGCGCCTTACCGCCGACATTCTGGAGAAGACACGCATGTCCCGTTCCCGTGACCGCATCCTGGGCAACCTGGAAGAGATGTACCGCGAAGCCTTCGAACGCGCCAAGACGGTGGGCGACGAAGCACAGCTGGTGTCGCTCGACTTCGCTTATCGGCGCGAACAGCTGTACTTCGAGATCCTGCTCGACGTGCGCGATGCCCTGGAGCGAAGCAGGTGAAGCGGGACGGGGACACCACCGCCTGGTAGCCGGACGTCATGCCTGTCTCGCGCGACCCGCAGGACCTTCGCCAGCGCATTCGCCTCGGGTTTGCCCTGACGGTCCTCGGTGCGGCGTCGGGCGAATGGGTGAAGGGCAAGCTTTTCCCGGAACGTCAGGATATTTTGGCGAGCGCCATCACGATGGTGATCGCGATCGTCGTGGGCACGCTCGCGGCGCTCTGGGTGCTGCGGAGGCAGGCGGAGTTGCAGCAGCGGATGACCGCGGAGATGATCGCGCGGACGCGGCTCGAAGAGCTCCAGGCGCAGCTGATCGAGCGAACCGTGGAGCTCGAAGACGCCAACGAGCATCTCGAGACGGAAGTGGCCGAACGCCGGCGCGTCGAGCAGGCACTCCGCGAGAGCGAGGAACGGTACGCACTCGCCGCCCGCGGCGCCAACGATGGGCTCTGGGACTGGAACCTCACCACCGGCGAGGTCTACCTTTCCGAGAGGTGGCGTGAAATGGTGGGCTTGGCCGGACGCGTGATTACCTCGAGCCCGGAGGAGTGGTTTACGCGTGTGCATCTGAGTGACCTGCCGCAGCTCAAGGTCGACCTTGCAGCGCTCACGGCGGGCACCCGCTCACACTTTCCCAGTGAGCACAGGCTGCGGCACGCTGAAGGATTCTTCATCTGGGTACTCTGCCGCGGCATCGTGGTGCGCGACGCGGACGGTCGCGCGCTCCGGATTGCGGGATCGATGACCGATATCACGGCCCGCAAGGACCTCGAAGAACGGCTACGGCGCGAAGCCCAGTTCGACACGCTCACGGCCTTGCCCAACCGGGCCTATGCAACCGACCTCCTGCGGCGCGCCATCGCACGGGCCAAGCGCAGCAAGGACCAGCTGTTCGCCGTGTTGTTCCTCGACTGCGATCGGTTCAAGGTTGTCAACGATTCGCTCGGCCACCACGCGGGGGACGCTCTGCTGCGCCTCGTGGCCGGCCGCCTCAATTCCTGCGTGCGGCCCGGCGACGTCGTCGCGCGCCTGGGCGGCGACGAGTTCGTCGTAATTCTCGAAGGCGTGCATGACGAGCAGGAGGCGGTCCTCGTCGCCGAGCGCGTGCAGCAGTCCATGGCGCAGCCGTTCTACGTCGACGGGCGTGAATTGTTCATGACGGTGAGCGTCGGCATCGCGATGAACCAGGACGGCGTCGAACGGCCGGAGGACTACCTGCGCGATGCGGATCTCGCGATGTACCGCGCCAAGATGGGGGGGCGCGCGCGGCACGAGGTCTTCCGTGCGGAGATGCGCGCGGGTGCCGTGCGGCAGATGGCGCTGCAGAACGACATGCGGCACTCGATGGAGCGCGGCGAGCTGCGCGTCATGTACCAGCCCATATGGTCGCTGGTCACGGGACGCATCACGGGCTTCGAGGCGCTCGTGCGATGGGATCACCCGCTGCACGGTGCCATGCAGCCGGGCGACTTCATTCCGCTCGCCGAGGAGACGGGACTGATCCTGCAGATTGGGGAATGGGTGATGCGACGGGCGGCGGAAAGCCTGGCCGTGTGGAATACGCGCGTGGTGCCCGATACACCCGTCTGGATGAGCGTGAACGTGGCGGCCAAGCAGCTCACGCATCAGGGGTTTTCGCAGGTGGTGAAGCGCACGATTGATGAAACGGGCATCGAGGCATCGCGCTTCAAGCTCGAGATCACGGAATCGATGATCATGGCGGATGCGGAGACTGCCACTGGCGCGCTCGCGCAGCTGAAAGCGCTGGGCGTCCATCTGATCATGGACGATTTCGGGGTCGGGCACGCGTCGCTGAGCTATCTGCACCGGCTGCCGATCTCGACCATCAAGATCGACCGCTATTTCGTGGGCCGCATCGACTCGAACAGCGACTGCCTCGAGATCGTGCGCACGATCCTCGATCTCTCGCGAAGCCTGGCGATGGATGTGGTAGCGGAAGGTGTCGAGAGCAGCGCGCAACGCGAGGTGCTCCAGGCGCTCGGGTGCGAGTTCGTGCAGGGATACCTGCTCTCGCCACCGCTGGAACCGGAGGCGGCGCAGCGGCTGCTGGCGACGAACCGCGAGATGGAGACGGCGGTTCGCTAGCGCGCGTTTTCACGCGCGAGTCCCTCAGAAGGCGGCTATTTCCTCGTACGCCCGCACAAAGCTCGACACCTGCGGCAGTGTGGCGTCTTCCAGCTGCGGCGCGTACCCGACAAAGGTGTCGGTGCTCGCTACGCGCCTGACCGGAGCATCGAGCCACGCGAAGCACTCATCGGCGATCGCGGCGGCGATCTCTGCACCGTACCCCCACGAAAGCGAATCCTCGTACCCGACGATCACGCGGCTGGTTTTCTTCACACTCGCGAAGACGGCTTCGCGGTCCCAGGGTGACAGCGTGCGCAGGTCGATCACCTCGACGTCCATGCCGCGCTCGGCGACCTCGCGCGCCGCAACCAGTGCCCGCTGCACGGTGGCGCCATAGGTTACCACGGTCACATCCGTTCCGGCCTTCACGATTCTCGCCTTGCCGAATGGGATCATGAAGTTCGGCCCGGGATACTGCGACTTGTTGTATGTCTGCCGGTAGAGGTGCTTGTGCTCGAGGAAGATCACAGGATCGTCGCATCGTATGGCTGTTCGCAGGAGGCCGTTGGCATCCAGCGCGGTGGCCGGACATACGACGCGCAGCCCCGGGCAGTGCGTGAAGAGCGATGCGCCGGTCTGCGAGTGGTAGACTGCGCCGCGGATATACCCGCCGTATGTGGTGCGCACGACGACCGGTGCAGCAAACGCATTGTTCGACCGCCACCGCATCGTCGCCAGTTCGTCCCGCAACTGCATGTATGCGGGCCAGATGTAGTCGAAGAACTGCACCTCCACCACCGGCTTGAATCCGCGATGCGCGAGGCCGATCGCGCGGCCCACGATGTTCGCCTCTGCGAGCGGCGTGTTGTAGACGCGGTTGGCGCCGAACTCCTTCTGCAGCCCCCACGTGACCTTGAATACGCCGCCCTTGCCCTTCACCTTGCCCAGGTACTCTTCCCGGGAAACATCGGCAACGTCCTCACCGAAGATCAGGATCTTTTCGTCGCGGCGCATCTCGTCGCGCATGCAGACATTGAGCAGGTCCACCATCGTGGTGGGATCGCCGGCAAACTGCGGATCGTCCTCCGTGTCGAACTGTTCGCTCGTGGGGTCGACGTCCGGAGAATACACCGCGAAGGTCACGGTCCCCGGGCCTGGCTGCGGTTGCGCGAGGGCGTCGTCGGTGGCCGCGAGCACCTCGGCATCGACCTCTTCCTTCAGCGCCGCGAGCCCGGCATCGGTTGCGTAGCCTTCACTCACCAGCCAGAGGGGAAACTGCGTGACGGGATCGCGGGCGGCGTCCGCCTCGCGCTCCTCAGCGGGACGATACATGACCTCGTCGTCCGACAGCGAGTGGGAGTAGGGGCGAATTACCTTCGCGTGCACCAGCGCCGGACCTTTTCGCTCTCTCGCATGACTGATGGCCTTCTGCATCACGTCGTGCGATGCGAGCAGGTCGCATCCGTCGACGGTCTGGACGAAGAGTCCGGGGAACGATCTGACCAGTTCGGAGATCGATCCCCCGGCCGTGCCGACTTCCACGGGCACCGAAATCGCGTAACCGTTGTCCTCGATCAGGTACACGACGGGCAGCTTCAGCGTGCATGCGCTGTTGAGCGACTCCCAGAACTCCCCCTCGCTCGTCTGACCCTCACCGCCGGTCACCAGCACGACTTCATCACCATGGAACCCACCGGTGCCCGACTGTCCCGCGCGCACTGATGCCTCGGCAGCCCCGGCCGCCTGAAGGAATTGCGTGCCGGTGGGTGAAGACACCGATACGATGTTCAGCTTGCGGTGCCCCCAGTGTGAAGGCATCTGGCGGCCGCCGGAATTCGGATCGACGGCCGCGCCGACAGCGGAATAGAGCATTTCCGCCGCGGTCATGCCGAGCTCCAGGCAAAGCGCGCGATCGCGATAGTAGAGATAGAACCAGTCGTATCCCGGCTTGAGCAGCATGCCAGCTGCCGTCGTCACGGCTTCGTGACCCGCGCTCGAGATCTGGAAGAAAATCTTGTTCTGGCGCTTGAGCTGGATCTCCCTGTCGTCCAGGCGGCGCGACAGGAGCATCGTACGGTATGCCGCGACGAGTTGTTCGCGGGACAGGCTGGCTGTGGCGCGGCGCGCCCGGGTGGAAGTGGCCATGGATTTGCAAGATAGCGGCCGTCAGAAGCGTGGGCGAGCGTGCCTCTTGCGGGCCGTGTTACAAAGCCGCATTATCGCGCGTCAAAACAGGGAACGCGTGACACGCCCATGAGCGAGTCGACGCGCTACCTCGGAGGCACATGCCCGGATCGCGAGGATTCATCCTCGGTCGACAGCTGAGGCGATCGCACTCGGCGATCGCCGGCTGGAGCCTCCGCCCAATCAATGCCACCCCGCACGGGAAGAGATCCCCGTTGCGGGGTGTCCTCGTTCATGCCCTGTTCGGCGAGGTGTCATGTCTCACCGGAGCGTCTACCGCGTCTCACTGCCCCGTGCACCCCGTGGTATTGCCCGCCATCGCCGTCGCGTGCTCGCCCAGAATCACAAGCGGCACGTCAAGCGCGCTACTTTCCGCGATTGCGCACGGCGCTGCGTTTACTGTGGCACGTCCCTTGGGCTAGAGCACGCGACGCTTGACCACGTCTTTCCGCTCTCGAAGGGCGGAAACCACGCCCCCGGAAACCTCGTAGCCGCCTGTGAGTGCTGCAATCAGCTGAAAGGCTCGATGCTGCCGACGGAGTTCTTCGCGCGATATCCGTGGGCCGGGGCGAATTTCATGCGCTATGCCAGGGCAGTGCACCGCACGCTCAAGCGAGGCGCGCGACGAGCGGTGAGTCTTGCCTGCGCGGAGGCTGCCTGAGCAGCTCCTCGCGGCGCTGATCGGAGCGCAGCGATTCGAACGTCAGCATGACCTTCTTCCGCTCCGGGCCCCACGCATATCCTCCGAGTTCGCCCGTCGCACGGATGACGCGATGGCAAGGAATGAGGTAGCTGATCGGGTTGCCGCCAACAGCCGTCCCGACCGCGCGAGAGGCCTTCGGGTCGCCAATGGCGTGCGCGATTTCGCCATACGTGGTGACATTGCCGTCGGGAACCCGGAGTAGCGCCTCCCACACCTTCAGCTGGAAGTTGGTTCCCTTCACGTGCAGTGCGAGCGACGGAAGTTTCGCGCTTCCGGGCCCCGGAAAAGCGCGGGCGGCGGCGATCCGCGTAGCCTCCTGGTCCGGTACCAGCGTCGCCCGTGGCCAGTCGTGCCGAATGCGCTCGACCGCATCGCGACGGGACACAGGATGCACGAACGCGAGATGACAGATGCCGCGCGAGGTCACCGCGATCAGGCATTCGCCAAATGGCGACGGATGGAATCCATATTGCACCACGAGACCCGCACCGGCCCGCTGGAACTCGCCAGGCGTCACCGCCTCCGCGTTCACGATGAGGTCATGCAGGCGTGATGGGCCGGACAGCCCCGATTCGTAGCTGGCGCTGAGCACACTCCGGTTTTCGCGCAGGAGCCGCTTGGCAAGTCGTGCCGTCTGGTGCTGCAGGAAACGCTTGGGACTGATTCCGGCCCAGCGCGTGAACATCCGCTGGAAATGCGACTCGCTGAGGTCCACATGCCGCGCAACCGCGGCGAGCGATGGGTGTGCGCCGCGGTGCGCATCGAGGTAGCGGATGGCGCTCTCGATGCGGGAGTAGTCGGAGACGGTGGTGCTGGCAGGCATCTGTCCTGGGAGTGAAAGGCTGTCTGCTATTTACGATTGAACGAGGGGCGACTCAATCCGATTCTTGCGATGCATCAATAGTCCACCGGGCGCAGGTAGGACTCGCCAATGGCTGAGCTGGAGAGCAGCGCCACCGTCGGCAGTCTGCGCTTCCAGTGCGTTCCGTCGAGTCTCGCGCGCACGACTTCAACTTCGTCGCGCTTGAAGCCGCGCTGGACCAGGTCGTCTGGCCCGTAGCCATGGAGCAGCCAGTTGAGGATCGCGTCCGCCGTCGAGTAGCTCACTCCGAAATCGGCTTCGTCAGTCTGGCCGGCCACCAGGTCCGCCGATGCCGGTTTCTCGATGATTGCGCGCGGCACGCCCAGATGCCGGGCGAGTTCCCACACCTGTGTCTTGAAAAGATCGCCGAGCGGATTCACGGGCGGCGAATCGTCCGCGTGCCAGGTAAAGTACCCGAGCAGGCGTTCACTCTTGTTCCCGGTCCCGAGTGGTAGCGCACGGTGCTTTGCACTCAGGTCGAACAGGACGAGCATTCGCGTCCGCGCCATGACGTTTCCTCGTCGCGCGCCATCTGCGTCGGGTTGCTGCTGAAGGTAGCCGTCCACCGCCGCGCTGATGTCGACGGTGTGCGACCCGATGCCGAGCCAGTCGATGACCTGCTGCGCGTGCGCTAGCGAATCCGGGTTCGACGTGCGATACGGCATCCGGAGGCCGATGATGTTCCCGGCGCCGAGGGCGCGGGCGCCGAGCGCGGCCACCACGGACGAGTCAACGCCCCCGGAGAGACCCACGACCGCCTCGTCGAAGCCCCGACTGGCGAACTCGTCGCGCAGGAACGACACCAGCCAGTGCTCCAGCAGCGCGGCATCGATCGTGAGGGGAGGCGGAAACCCACGGGAGGTATCCCCGCCATCAACGATGGGAAGCGGGTCGGGAGCGCTCCGGTTGCGGTTCGCGGGAGACGGTTGACGAAGGGCCTCGCCGCCCCGGCGGCGAGGCGCAGCCGCATTGTCTCGATTGCCGTTTCCGGTCACCCGGGCACCTTCGAAAGCCCGGTCCAATTCAGGGCGAAGGGTCGGCAGCATCGTCCGTACGTCCGACAGGAGGGGGGAATCCGCGCGGGCGTTCGTGATGTCGGCAAGGTCCACCGTCGCCGTCAGAAGTGCTTCATCCCAGAGGGGAGCGCGCGCCCGGGTGTCGCCGCGGGGGCCCATCACCTGCGACGACCCCTGGAACATTTTGCCGCCCTCACTTCCGACCAGGTTTGCGAGAGTCACATAGACGCCGTGCTCTTCCGCGATGTCGCGAATGAGGCGGTCCCAGCGCGCGACGCTTCCGGGGACCGAGATGCCATCGGTGCGCTCGAAGACGCCGCGCGCGGGCGCCGCAGACGAGACGAAAATCACATGTGCGCCATCGATGGCGGCAATCAGTCCGGTGAGTGAGTGCCAGGCGTCTTCGCAGACGAGCATCGCCGCTCGTCCCCAGGGTGCGTCGAACGCTCGTACCCCATGCCCGCGCTCCACGAACCGCTCCTCGTCGAACAGCCCGTACGTGGGAAGGAAATTCTTGCGGTGAACGTGCAGCACGTCGGCCAGGACCGGCTCCTCGCCGCTCACCCGCACATACATCACGCTGTTGTGCAGGTCGCCGTCGAGCTGTTCATAGAATCCGATCACCGCGTCAATCGGCGGTGCTTCGGGTGCGGCTGTCCGGAACGCCTCACCCAGCCTCTTCGCGAGATCCCCCGCCGTAAGCGCCAGTTCGCGCACACCGCCTTCCACGAAGTAGCCCGAGAGCACCGTCTCGGGAAAATGTACGACGTGAGGACGCGGGTCGAGTGACGCGGCCTGCGCGAGGACCTCGCCGATCCGGAGAGTATTGCCGCGCAAGTCGCCCTTGCGCGGGTGGAACTGGGCGACGGCGAGATGGAGGAGTGACATCGGACGAAAGGTCGCATGCGCGGCCGGTACCGGGCAACGTCGCGCAGGGTACAATTCACCCGCATGGGCAAAAGGACGGTCGGTCTGGCGTGCCGCGGTGTGGCCGGGTTGGGCTTCGCTTGCACGCTGGCAGGAGCGCAGCAGCCGGGACCGTCGAAACCGGGCGGCGAGGCCTGGCAAATCGTCAATCCCTCCCAATCGTCGCTCGTCTACGCGCGCGACGGCTCACTCATTGGCGAGATCGGCAAGGAATGGCGGACCAGCGTCTCGATCCGGACGCTCCCCAAATACGTCGGCCAGGCTTTCGTGGCGGTTGAGGACCATCGATTCTACCAGCACGACGGCGTGGACGTCATGGGTATCGCGGGCGCGATCAAGGGAAAGATCCTCGGCGAGAACCGCGGCGGCGCGAGCACCATCACGCAACAGCTGGTCGGCAACATGCATCCCGATCTCATTGACCGGCGCGACATCAGTTTCTCGCGCAAGCTCCGCGAACAGGCCGCTGCGCGCGAAATGGAGCGGCATTATGGCAAGGAGCAGATCCTCGAGGCGTACCTCAACCAGATCAGCTTCGGACACGGATGGTACGGTGTGGAGGCGGCGGCACGGCACTACTTCGGGAAGAGCGCCGCGCGGCTCTCGCTGGCCGAGGCCGCAACGCTTGCGGCGCTCCCGAAGGGTCCGGCCATCTACGACCCCGCCCAGCACCCCGATCGCGCGAAAAAACGTCGCGATGCGATTCTCGAAAGAATGGTCGCCCAGAAGCTGGTCGCGCGGGGCGAGGCGGAGGCTGCCAAGGCGCAGCCCGTGCAAACGGTGTCCGACGGCGGAATGTCGGCGCCGGCGCTCTACTACGTGGACGTCGTGCGCGCACAGGCTGAACGCGCGGGCGTGCCTGTGGCGCAGGGCAGCTACCGGCTATACACCGCGCTTGATCCGGCTCTGCAGCGTGCAGCAGTCAACGCACTCATGGAAGGGGCAACCGCGGTGGAGCAGCGAGCCGGGTATCAGCATCTCACGTACGCAAATCACCCGCGGGGGAGCACGGATTATCTCCAGGGCGCCATTGTGGCCATCAACCCTTCCACTGGGGACGTCAGGGCCCTCGTCGGCGGGCGCAACTATCAGGAATCGTCGTTCAACCGCGCCGTGAGCGGATTGCGGCAACCCGGCTCGAGCTTCAAGCCCTTCGTGTACGCTCGTGCGATCCTCGATTCGATCCCCGCAAACGCGATCGTCCCCGACACGGCGATCGAGATCCGCTACGACCACCAGTCCTACCGTCCGAAGAATTCGGATGGCGATTTCCTGGGAAACATCACGCTTCGCGAGGCCATCACCAGGTCGCGAAATCCCGTTGCCGTGCAACTCTGGATGAAACTGGGTGCCGATTCCGTCATCGCGCTCGCCCGGCGGTTTGGCATCAGTTCCCCCATCTCATCCTTTCCCGCGAGCGCGATTGGCGCGTCGGCAGTGCAACCGCTGGGCTTTGTGGCCGCGTTCACCGGGATCGCCAACCTGGGGACGCCCGTAGAGCCACGGTTCGTGCACCGAATCGAGGACAAGAATGGACGGGCGGTCTGGGCGCCGGACGTGCAGACGCTCCCGCCGGCTGTCGAACCGAACGTCGCGTTCATCGTGCGTGACATGATGCGCGATGTGGTGGATCGGGGGACGGCGACTGCGGTGCGCCGGTATGTTCCGCCCGAAGTGCCAATAGCCGGCAAAACGGGAACCACGGACGACAACACCGACGTCTGGTTCGTCGGGGTCACGTCGGACCTGGTTGCGGGCGTCTGGCTCGGATTCGACAAGCCCCGGCCAATCGCCGAGCGGGGCGTTGCTGGTGGATCACTCGCCGCACCGGTGTACGCGCAGATGCTCGCGGCAGGCGGGTATGCGCGCGCGACGGCACCGTGGGACCCTCCTCCAGGCCTCGTGAAGGCCGAGCTCGACCGGCAGACGGGCAAGCTGGCTGAGACGGCGACGCCTGCGGACCGGCGGTATACGGAGTACTTTCTTCCCGGCACCGAGCCGGGAGCGTTGCGCGCAGACGTGCGGCGAATCTTCATGCTCGGCCCGATTCCGTTTCAGGAGTGATTCCTCCTATGGCGTTCACGCCGGTCCAGAAAGCCAGCATTGGAACCGGCGTTGCACTCGGCGTTCTGGCCCTTGTCGGCTTTGTCGCCTACCTGAGCATCACGCAGATGATCGGGAGCCTGCAGGCCGTCGCCTCCACAAATGCCAATATCGGAAGGCTGGACCGCGTAGTCGCCCGCACCGTGGACGGTGAGAACGCGCAGCGCGGGTTCGTTTCCACTGGTGACACTGCGTATCTGGAACCGCTCGGTGCAGCACAGAGCGATGTCGAGTTCGCGCTCGATTCGTTGCGGGCGGCAACGGAGGACAACCCCGCGCAACGCCGCGATCTCGACAAACTGGCGCCGATGATCGCGACCAGGTTTCGCGAGATCCGCGCGTCGGTCGCGATGCGCCAGCGATTCGGTGCCGACTCGGCGAAGAAGATTCTCCATCAGGAGAAGGCGGTGCGCACATCCGAGGGCGCGGGTCCGCTTGCGAACAGGATGCGCGACCAGGAGCTCCGCGTTCTTGGAGAACGCACGCGCGCCATGACCGTTCGCGGGCGCACCGCGTCCAACTTCATTTTCATTGCCTCGTTGCTGGCGCTCATCCTCGCGTTCGTCGCGCTGCAGCCTCTCCGTCCGGCGGTGGCGGCGCGCCTGCAACGGCGACTGTCGGTACCGTGGACATCCTCGTCTGCGTTGCAGCTGACGGGCAGCGAGGAGGCACGCCATGCGGGCGATCGACTGACGCGGCTGCAGCAGGTCATTGCCGCCCTCAGCCACCCCGTTTCGGCATCCGATACTGCGCAGGCCCTGCTGACGCGCGGCGCGCCCCCGCTGGTGGGCAGCCTGGGGGTAGTCGCGACGTTCGAAGGCGGCAACCTGCGAGTGCTACGCGCACTCGGCGACGTCGTCAAGCACCTCGCGCCGGGATCCGCGATCCCCGCCAGCCTGATGGACCCCTTCGCGGAAGCGGTCCGGACGCGTGCGCCGGTGGTGGTGGCCTCGCGCATCGAGCGGATGCGGCGGTTCGCCTCGATGGGCCGCTTTTCGGAGACGGGCACGTCAGACGGCGCCTTCGTGGCCGCACCGCTCATGGCAGACGAGACAGTACTAGGCGTACTATTGATCGCCTTCGCAGACAACCGCGAGTTCAGCGATGACGAGCGCGCATATCTGAGAACGCTGGGCCGGATCGGGGGGCAGGCGCTTGCCCGGACCGCGAGCGAATCGCGGCCGTGAGCTCGCGGCAACGGCGCACGCTGGCGGCGGTTACTGCACGACCGCCATTTTCGCTGGCGACTCCAGCGGCGCCGGCTCAGGCACCAGCGCGACCCTCAGGACGTCTTCGAGCGTCTCGGCGGTGAAGAACTTGAGCTGAGCGCGCGCCTCGTCCGGCACGTCCTCCAGGTCGGCTTCATTCTCCTTCGGCAAGATGATGGTCGTAATGCCGGCACGAAGCGCGCCGAGCACCTTTTCCTTGACGCCGCCGATGGGCAGCACGCGGCCGCGGAGCGTGATCTCTCCGGTCATGGCGATATCCTTGCGCACCGGGCGCCCGCTCATTTCGCTCGCGAGAGCGGTGGCGATAGCGACTCCGGCTGATGGCCCGTCCTTGGGAATCGCACCCTGAGGCACGTGGATGTGCGTTTCGACAGCTCCAAGCCGTGAGCGGGGAATGCCGAGTTTCGCGGCGTTATTGCTGACGTATGTGAAGGCGGCGCGCGCTGATTCCTTCATCACATCGCCAAGCTGGCCGGTGAGGATCAGCGCAACCGGGCCGTTGGCTCCGCCGTTCCCATCCCCTTGCGGAGCTGTTTCAAGACGCCGTGTGGACGCCTCGACGAACATGATATCGCCGCCCATCGGCGTATAGAACATGCCGGTCGCGATGCCGACCTCATTCGATTCGTTCGCTTTCTCCGGCCGCACCTTCGGGCGTCCCAGCAGCTCGCGAACGAGTTCCGATGTAATGACCCCGTCCTCGATGCCGGTATGCTCGCTCTTGCTGGCTATGCGGCGCGCCACCTTGCGCGTGACGGCTCCAATCTCTCGCTCGAGCTGCCGGACGCCGCTCTCCCGCGTGTATTTAGATACGAGGCTCATCACCGCTTCGTCGGTGAACTTCAGGCCCTTGTCACCCAGCCCCGCGTCCTCGAGCTGGCGCGGAATGAGGTATTTCTTGGCGATCTCTGCCTTCTCCCGCTCGGTGTATCCGGCGAAATCCACCACTTCCATACGGTCGAGCAGCGGCCCTGGAATGTTCTGGATGAAGTTCGCCGTCGCGATGAAGAGCACTTCGCTCAGATCAAACGGCACGCCGAGATAATGATCCGTGAACGTGTCGTTCTGGGCGGGATCGAGAACCTCGAGCAGCGCGCTTGATGGATCGCCTTGGAAGCTGACGCCGAGCTTGTCCACTTCGTCGAGCAGAAAGACCGGATTTTTGGTGCCGGCCTGTTTCATGCCCTGAATGATGCGCCCGGGCATCGCGCCGACATAGGTGCGCCGATGTCCCCGGATATCCGCTTCGTCGCGCGCACCGCCCAGCGACACCCGAACGTATTGACGTCCCAACGAGCGCGCGATGGACTTTGCGATTGACGTCTTGCCCACGCCCGGCGGTCCGACGAAAAGCAGGATCGGTCCCTTCGCCATCGCCCGGGCCTTGGCTTCTTTCTCGTCGGTGATGGCGCGGTCTGCGGGCTCGTCGATCTTTTTCAGCGACGGGGTCGCGTTTTCCTTGCTCGCACGAAGCTTCACGGCCGGGAACTCGCCAGTAGTCTTGATCTCCTCGGCGAATTGCTTGGCGCGCAGCTGCCGTACGGCGAGGAACTCCACCACGCGGTCCTTCACGTCCTTGAGACCGTAGTGATCCTCTTCGAGCACCGTGACGGCGTGTGGCAGTTCGAGCTGGTCGTCTGACCGCTTGTTCCAGGGAAGCTCTGCGATCCATTCGAGGTAGGTACGAATCACCTGCGCTTCCATGGATTCGCGACTCGAGCGCTCGAGGCGGCCGAGCTCACGCTCCACTTCGGCACGCGCCTCCTTTGGCAGCTCCAGCTTGCTGAGCTTTTCGCGCAGATCGCCGATCTCCTTGGCCTGGTCGTCATCGCCCAGTTCCTTCTGGATCGCCTTCATCTGCTCGCGCAGGAACATTTCACGCTGGCGCTCCCCAAGCTCCTCCTGCACCTGTGACTTGATCTCCTCCTGGGCTTCCAGCAGCGAGATCTGCCGCTGCACGTGAACGAGCACGCGCCGCAGGCGCTCCTCCACGCTGAGCGTCTCGAGCAGCCCCTGCTTTTCGGGCACCGTAAGCTCGATGTAGCCCGCCACGAGGTCGGCGAACTTGCCCGCGTCAGTGACGGAGTCGAGCACCTGGTGCACGACCTCTTCGGGGAGGCCGCGCCGCTCGCCGAGCTCGGCGGCGCGTTCGCGGATCTCCTTGTGGAGCGCCTCAAACGCGGGATCGCGGTTATCGAGCGGTGACATCTCCTCGATGTCCATGACCACGGCGGCGAGGTATCCCTCCGCCTGGGTGTACTGCAGCGAGGTCGCGCGCTGCTCGCCTTGCAGGAGCAGTTGCACGCCGCCCAGACCGCGCTGGACCTGGCCGATGCGCGCAATTACGCCCATCGAATACAGGATTTCAGGCGTTGGCTCGTCGGCGTTGTCGCGCTGCGCGACGGCGAATACGAGGCGGTCGCCCTTCAGGGCAGCCTCGATGGCGCGCAATGTCCCCGGGCGGCCGGCCGCTATTGGCGCCGTCAGCCCCGGGAATATCACAGTCCCTCGCAACGGAAGAACCGGAAGCGTCTGTCGTGTGCTCATCTCGAACCGTTCTCCTGCGCGCCGCGACCGGCGGAAGTGGGGCTGATGATTGTACTTAAGTGCCCCGGAAGTGGTTCAGCCATAGCGCAAACGGTGTACCCCGGGAGTTACGACATAGTGACGGTCTTTGCAACTTTCCCCTGCCTCCGTGACGTATGGACTGACAAACCAACAGGCACAGACGGCCGCCGCTTCCCTGCAGTTCGGGGTTCGGTGTGCGAACTTGTAGGGTGGTGCCGCGCAGTGCTATGCTTGCCGCTTCGACCCCCATTTCCCGCGAACGTGGACGACCCCAAAATCACGCAGTCGGACGCCGAACTGCGCTCGCATGTCGAGCGCGTCCTCGCGGCGACGTACGACCTCGATCGTGAGATCGGGAGGGGTGGGATGGGCATCGTATACCGCGCCCGCGACAAGCGCCTCAAGCGGCCGGTCGCCATCAAGCTGCTGCCGCCGGAGCTGGCTTTCCGCTCGGAGATCCGTTCGCGCTTTTTGAAGGAAGCGGAGACGGCGGCGCAACTTTCGCATCCGTGCATCGTTCCGATCTACAGCGTCGACGAAAAGGACGGACTTGTCTTTTTCGTCATGGCATTCGTTGACGGTGACAATCTTGCCAAGCGTATCCACGACCGCGGGGCGATCAATCCGACGGAGGTGCGCCGTATCGTTCGGGACGTCGCGGAGGCGCTCGCATACGCGCACGGGCACGGCGTGGTACACCGCGATATCAAGCCTGACAACATCCTGCTGGACGGACCCAACGGCCGGCCGATGGTGACGGACTTCGGCATTGCCCGGGCCATCAGCGACGGTGACGCGCGGCTGACCGCGACCGGGATCGCAATCGGTACGCCCGCATTCATGAGTCCGGAACAGTCGGCCGGTGACCGCGATCTCGACGGACGGAGCGATCTGTACTCCCTTGGTGTGGTCGCGTACCAGATGCTGTGCGGGGACCTGCCGTTCAATGCCTCCAATACGCCGGCGCTTCTCGTGAAGCATCTCTCGGAGCGCCCGGTGCCCATCGAGCAGCGTTGTGGTGATGTTCCGCCGGACCTCGCGCGCGCCGTGATGCTATGTCTGGAGAAACGCCCTGAGGATCGCTTTCCAAGTGCGGAAGCGCTCGTGGCCGCCCTGGACTCGGGTGACGTGCCGAATCTGCCTGCACCCCGTCCACTGCGGGCCGTCGACACGCAGCCCGGGTACTCATTGTCGCAGCTCGACCCGGTGGCGACATACGTCCCGACGAATGACGACGTCGCACGCTGGGACCAGCCCTCGGTCGCGCGATTCCGCAAGAAAATTGCGCCATTCATTTTCGTCTCGGCGGCCGCTTTGGTCCTCGGCATCTTTGGGCAGACACCCGGATTCCTGACCGCCGTCGTTCCGATCTGGGCAGTGTGGCTTGCGTTCCAGTACGCCAAGCTCTGGAGCGACGGCTACGACTGGCACGACGTGTTCCGGCAGCCGCGAAACCGCCTGTTCATGGACGTCGTGGGTGAGCGCACAGATGATGTGCAGGCGCTATGGAGCAAGAAGAAACGGGTGGAGGTGCGCGAGCGCCATCTCCGGCGCGTCTCCTCGCCCGGGCTCTTCAGTCCGATGCCCGTCGGAACCCTGCGTCCGAAGGAGTTGACGGCGTCTGACAGTGCGGCCCTCGGATCAGGACCGCATGCTGCGACGGCGCGCCAGGCGATTACCGATCGGGCCGAGGTCCTCCGGCTGGTGGAATCCATGCCGAAGTCCGAGCGTGCGAAGATCCCTGAGGTGGTGGCGACGGCCAACACACTCGCCGAGAAGGTGCTGGCGCTGGCAGCTTCCCTTGGCGACCTGGATCGGGCTGCAGGCGCGCAACCCTCCGCGTCGATCGACCGGGAGATCACGCTGCTCGAGTCGCAGGCGAATCCGCTCGACCGTTCGGCGAGCGAGGAGCGCGTGCGGCGTCTGGCGTTCCTCAAGCGCCAGCGCCGGACCGTTGCAGAACTGAATCGGCGGCGTGACGACATGAATGGCAAGCTCGAAGAATGTGCGCTTGCACTTCAAAACTTGAAGTTCGACGTGCTGCGCCTCAAGACGGGAGCGCAGACGTGGCAGCATGTCACGTCGGTCGCCGAGCAGGCGATGGCGCTCGCGCGCGAGGTGGACAGCGCAGTTTATGTTGCCGATGAGATGGCGCGCCTGTCGCCGCGGGCACAGGGCACGAGCCGGGCGGCGCCGGGCAGGCCGTGACCGCGCGAGATGAAAAGGCGTTGCTGCGTGAGCGCGTGGAGCAGGCCGTTGGCACGCTCTTCGAAATCGAGGATGAGATCGGACGGGGCGGCATGGCGGTCGTATATCGCGCACGCGATGTCCGGCTGCGCCGCAAGGTGGCACTGAAGGTCCTTCCGCCGGAGCTCGCGTACCGCGAGGACGTCAAGAACCGCTTCCTGCGCGAGGCACAGATGTCTGCGCAGCTCTCGCATCCGAACATCGTGCCGATCTACACGGTGGACGAGATCGAGGGGATTGTGTTTTTCGCCATGGGGCTGGTGGAAGGAGAAACGCTGGCGCAGCAGCTGGCGCGCGAGCCACGACCGTCCGTGCCTCGCGTACGCGATCTGCTGCGTTCCGTTGCAGACGCACTTGCCTATGCGCACGCGCGGCACGTCGTTCACCGGGACGTGAAGCCCGACAACATCCTCGTGGAGCGGGCCACGGGGCGGGCGCTGGTGTCTGACTTTGGCATCGCGCGCGCCGCCGAAGGCGATTCCCGGCTGACCGTGACCGGCGTTGCCGTGGGCACGCCCGCCTATATGAGTCCCGAGCAAGCCATGGGCGAGCGCGAAGTGGACGGGCGCGCGGACATCTACTCTCTGGGCGTCGTCGGCTACCAGATGTTAGCGGGAGAGTTGCCGTTTCAGGCGGCCAACACGCCTGCAATGCTGATGAAACACATCAGTGAGCGGCCGCGCCCGCTGCATGAGCAGCGGCAGGATCTTGCCCCCAATCTCGTATATGCGATCGAACGTGCAATGGCGAAGGGACGAACCGAACGGTGGCCGGACGCGTCGGCCTTTCGCGACGCACTCGACGAGCACGCTGTGGTGGACAGTCTGCGCGAACGTCCCCGGCCCTCTTTCGGACCGCAGCGTGACGCCGTGGCGAACCAAGCGGACCAGCGTCCCGACGAGAATCGCTTGAAGGCGGGGGACGAATCGGCGTCTCGGGAACCCTACCCGCGCTTTCCTGCGCTGCCGCCTGGATGGATGTTTAACCCCAACACGCGCGAATACGGAAAGGACGCGCTCCGAGAGTGGCGCGAGGAGCAAAGACGCTGGCGTGATCAGGTTCGGGGAAAAAAGAGGAACCAGGGGATTGAGATCGGCGTCGTCTTGGGCACCAAGCGGTACGGCACGGCAGAGGGCGGGCTCGCTATCGATCCTTACTCACGCAGGGAACTCCGGCGCGCCGAAAGGGCCGGGCTGGTGCAGGTCACGCCTGAGGAGCGCATTCGGCGTGCCCAGCGATCCCTGATCGGGTACGCAACGACGGTCGGGTTCCTGTTCGCGATCAACATGATCACGTCCCCCCAGTTCCCCTGGTTCGTTTTTCCGGCCCTGGCAATGGGCATTGGGGTGATCGGGAAAGTCTCCTCGCTCTGGGTGGACGGGATTCCCGTCCATCGGCTCTTCCGACGCCAGCCACACACTACCGCGCCAGGGGGTGGCGAACGAGCGCCGGGGGACGCACGCGCCGCGCCCACGCCGCGCATTGCCGCCGCGGACGTGGGCGGCGTGCCCCGGGAGGTGCTCGACGGGCCCCACGGCGGCGCCATTCGCGAGGCCGCCGAAGCGAAGGCGATCATCACGGATGTCCTCGCCAAGCTCTCCGATGCTGACCGCAAGATGCTTCCGGAAATCCAGCCCACCGTCGACGCGCTCGTGGACCGCATTCGCTCCTTGGCACAGTCGCTTCACCAGCTTGACGGCGATGCCTCTGCCTCCGCAATCGCCAAGCTGGAGCTGCGCATCAATCAGACGACGGCCGCGGCGGCGAGTATGCCCGCCACGGACGGCGAGCGGAGGCTCGAACTGCTGCTGCGCCAGCTGGCGACGCTGAAAGATCTCTCCGCCCGGCGGGAGACCGTCGCACAGCAGATGGAAAGTGCATCCGTCGTGCTGCAGACGATGAAATTGGATTTGCTGAAGCTGCGGTCGAGCGGGCTCGACTCGAAGCTCGACGCGTCCACCGGTGCCACCCAGGAGGCACGCGCGCTTTCGACCGATATCGGGAGAGTCATCGAGGCGGCGAACGAGGTGAGGAAGTTGTAGCTACCGCCGCAACAGCGCTCCGATTGCAGTCGCAACGCGGTCCGGCGCATCCTCCGGCAAGAAATGACGTGCGTGGGCAATCAACTCCAAGGTCGCCCCGGGAATCGTATCCCGCAGCCGTTCGCCCACACCGGACGACAAGAACGGGTCGGCCGCGCCCCATATAATACTTGTTGGTTGGTGAATGGTCCCCAGCGCGGCCCCGAGGGACGCGACCGTTTCGTCGCGCATGGCTCGCAGCTGTGCAGCCAGGACGTCCACCCCAAGTCGCCCCGTAAAGGCATGCAGGTATTGGTCGAGGGAGTGGCGCGCACGTTCCTTCTCCCCGAAACCCGCGAGCAGGGAGCCGTGCACAAGGCCTGCCAGAAGAGGTGCTCCCAAGGCCCGCCCAACGCCCGGTCCCGCGCAAAGCGTCCGCGCCAGGCGTGCCGCGCGTCGTGGCCATGCATCGAATGCAACGCTGTTCACGAGACCGAGGCGCGAAACCCGCCCAGGCCACCGGAGCGCAAGCGCCTGGGCAACGGCGCCGCCCATCGCGTGGCCAACAAGGCATGTGCGCTCGATGCCCAACTCGTCCATAAGAGCGCGCACACGTTCCGCATGTGCCATGGCGGTAAGGGCCGACGCATCGCCCGGCCGGTCACTCCGGCCGAAACCGAGGAGATCGAGGACGACGAGGCGGTGGCCCATGGGCATCTGGCGCACGACGTCTCGCCATAGATGAGACGATGCGGGAAACCCATGGATAAAAATGACGGGCTCACCCGCCCCGCGCGTGCCGGCGGCGTAGTAATAGAGCCGACTTCCGGCCACATCGACGAACTCACCGCGCATCGCGCCAAAATGGGTGCGACATCAAGAGCGAACAAGCGGGGGCGTCCACAGACTACCCCCCCCAAACCATAAATCGACCCCGAATGAAAATCGACCCCGAATGAAGCGAAACACGCTCTAGCGTTCGGCGACAAAAAGGATATCCTTAGAGTTTTCCGGAAACGCTGGCCGTATGCCAGCTATATGTTATTATCTGACAATCATTTGCAACGGGGCGTCCCAATTTGACCGCACCCATCAGTCCGGCATTGCCCGTGTTTCCGCCGCCGCCGCCGCCTCCGGACGCCCTAAAATTTCCGCTGGGGTGGATACTGCAACATGCCTCGGCACCAATACAGTATCGCGCCACCATCGATGTTGCGAGACTTGGTGAAAGGGTCCCGGCAGCCTTTCATCTCTTGCCCTATACATTTCCGCCGGCAATCGAACTGGCTGTCATGCAGGCTGCCGACGGCGTATGGAATAACGCCATGCTCACGCTTCCCGCGCGCGGCGCCGAAGGGTTCGATGGTGTGGGGACCATTTACGCGGTACGCCGGATGCTCGAGTACGGGTGGGACAAGGACTCGCCGCCGATCTATCAGGCGCGCCGCATCCTGTTTCGCCTGCTCGCCGAGGATGACGATCCGTCGTTGCTGTTCGAGTTCGCGCCGAAGGCCGCCAAGGGAAAGCCCGAAGAAGAGTTTCTACGGATGACCCGCCAGACGCTACGCGAGGCGGCGGGGGCCGCTCTCGCGCAAAGCGGGTTCGAGACGGATCCCCGGCTTCGTGGCGCCGCAAGGCGGACGCTCGACAGGATAATGGAGTTTCTCAAGTCGCCCGTTGGTGAGAAGCCTTGGATTCGCATCGGCAACCGGCAAGTGCTCGCCCCGGAGGCGTTTCCGCCATCGATTTACGCGCTCCATATGCTCTCGCATATGCCGCTGTTCCGAAGCGAGCATTATGAAGGGATGGAGCTGCTTTATCGCTGGCTCACGCGACCGTTGCCGCGACAGGACCAGATGCAGGTGGTCGGGAAAAAGATCGTTCCGGTTCCGCTTTTTGTGATGGGGGATCGCCTGCCGCACCGCAACGCGGTTGAGGCAGACGTGCCGACGGCTCTCGCCTGGCTGGAGCTGGTTGCGAGGATGGGCTTTCTTCGTCGCAACGAAAACTGGACTCGGATGTATGAGCGATTCATGGACGATTGCGGCCGCGACGGAGTCTGGCATCCGCACAAGGGAATGGCCCTGCCGCGCAGCTCGAGCGCATGGGGATGGTCGTCGTATCCACTGGAGCCTTCGCACGGCGGGGAAGGGCGTTGGGCGGATGTCACCTTTCGAATCGGCCAGATTGCCCGGCTGAGCGGGAGGCAGGTGGACCTGTTCTGATGTGAGCCTCATGCGTCTTCCGCCGGCGGAGTGGTTTCCCGCGGGCGATCCCGACATCCGCATCCGGAGAGTGTCTCTCCGAGACGGCCTCCAATTGCGGGTGCTCGAGGCGGGCCCTGCAAACGGCCCGCCTGTCGTGTTACTGCACGGATGGGCGGTATCGGCCTATCTCTGGCGCCACAACATCAAGCCGCTCGCAGCGGCAGGGTACCGGGTCCACGCGCCCGACCTGCCCGGTCATGGTCTTTCCGCCGCGCCCAAAGCGCGCGGACACATGACGCTCGACCGGCTTACGGCCAGCCTCGCCATGCTGCTTGACGCACTCGACGTCGACCGGGCACCGATTGTCGCGCAGTCCATGGGTGCGCGGATCGCGATCGAGCTGGCGCGATGTGAGGGCGCGCGGGTCAGCCGGCTCGCGCTCTTCGGCCCGGTGGGTTTCGGCCTCCTGCCGCCACATAAAGCGCTCGTGTCGTTCCTGCCGTCGCTCCCGGGCACCCTCCCTTCGCTGGTCGTCACCAGACGCGTGGTCGAGTTCATACAGCGGCGCGTGCACGGCAAGCCGAAGATGGGCTGGTTCACCGAGCGCGACGTGGATGAATACTGGGCGCCGTCGCAGTTCCCGGGGATCGTGCGTGCTCAGCTGCAGATTCTGCGCGAGTTTGACTGGGCGCCACTTCAGCCAGTGGTACTGGCCGCGTTGCCGATACCGACGCTCGTAGTTTTCGGGACGCTTGACCGCACCGTACGCCCTGCGAACGTGGAGCGGCTGGTGGCTGCCCTTCCGGCGGGGCGACTGGAGTGGATTGTCGGCGGCGGGCACGTTGTCATGGAAGAGGTGCCCGACCGGGTCAATACCATGCTTCTCGCGTTTCTGGGGGAGATGGCTGCCGCACCGAATCCTCGTTAGCTTCCTCAAACGGGATAGGCCGGCCGGTCGCGCCGCAGAAGGTGGCGCGCCACGGGTCCCGTGGAGCCGATACTCCGATTCGCGGAGGCATTGGCTCGCCGCTGAGCCGCACTCCACGGGCAGAGATGAAAACGAAGAGCGCGGCAGATCATGCCGTTCGCAGCCGCACCGATCCGCCTCTTCCGGAACGCGAATCCCCTCTCGCCGCCTCCCTGAATTCAGGCGTTCTCGCGGCCGCCGAAGCGGCGACGATCCACATAACATTCGCTGATCTCGGGCTTACCGCCCCCATGCTCAAGGCGCTCAGGGACGCCGGGTATGAACGCCCGACCCCAATTCAGGCGCAGGCGGTGCCTCTCGCCCTGAAGGGGCGCGATATCATCGGCCTCGCCCAGACCGGGACCGGCAAGACCGCCGCGTTCGTGATTCCGATCATCGAGCGCCTGCTGGGCGGGCCGAAACGAACGCGCGCGCTGATTCTGACGCCGACCCGCGAACTCTGCGTGCAGGTGGAGGAGAGCTTCCGGAAATACGGGCGGCATTCAGCTCTCGGCGTGATTCCCGTGTATGGCGGCGTGGGATACGATCCGCAGGTGAAGGCGCTTCGCGCCGGTGTGGATGTCGTGGTTGCCACGCCGGGACGGCTCATCGACCACCTGGAGAAGCAGAACGTAGTGTTCGATGAGATCGAAGTACTCGTGCTCGACGAGGCGGACCGGATGCTCGACATGGGCTTCGCACCACAGATCAACAAGATCGTTGCGCAACTCCACCCCTACCGGCAGACGCTCCTGTTCAGCGCGACCATGCCCCCGGAAGTCGAGGCTCTCGCCCGCAAGTACCTGCGCAAGCCAGTGGTCGTGCAGGTCGGCCGCCGATCCGGCGCCGCGACAACCGTGCAGCACTTTGTGTATCCGTGTCCCAAGGACAAGAAGACCGCGCTGCTGGTCGAGCTGCTGAAGAAAGAGGATCTCGACTCCGTCCTGGTCTTCACTCGCACCAAGCATGGGGCCGACCGCGTGGTGAAGCACCTCGAACGCGCGGGCATTAACGCGGGAGCCATGCACGCGGACAAGACACAGGGCCAGCGGACCAAGGCACTGGAGGACTTCAAGAAGGGACGGCTGCGAGTACTCGTTGCCACGGATATCGCGCAGCGCGGACTGGACATTTCCGGCATTTCGCACGTCATCAACTACGACGTGCCTCAGCAGGAGGAAGATTATGTCCATCGCATCGGGCGTACCGGGCGCGCCGCAGCGACGGGCGATGCGTACACCTTCATGTGCGCCGACGAAATTGCGATGGTCCGCACCATCGAGCGAATGATTGGCCAGCCGATTCCGCGAATATCCGTTCCCGGGTACGACTTCGGGACTTGAACGGCCGCAGCACAGAGCGGGGACGAACCGGCGACATCAACTCCTCCGCACGCGTCCAAGTCTCGATGTGACGACAGTGTCGGACCTGCCGCCGCGGCTCACGACGACTGTCGTATTCGCAGCCCCCCATCCCATTCCAGTGGGGGCGAACGTGATTGACTCCCTCGATGCCTCGAGCCGCACGCCACGTGTCCGCAGGAGATCACGCTCGAACAATGTTTCGCCGGCGCACACCACCCGGATACGTCCTCCCCGCGGATCTGCTATGAACGACGCGAAGTCGCCCCGGCGTGTGGCGGCAGCGCGCGCGGCCGCCAGCGCGAGCACCACGTCCTGGGAGGCTCCCTTCACACTGAGTCGGTCCATGACCGTCACGACGCGCGGTATGGCAATGGACGCAACTGCTCCGAGCAGCGCGAGCACCAGAAGCAGCTCTATGAGCGTCGTGGCGCGTCGTGCAGGTCGCAAGCATGGCTCCCGAACAAGTCTGGCTGGATATACGTTCTTGCTGGGGCAAGACCGGCACCAGTTGAACGCGCGATGCAGCGTTTCATTGTGCTGGAGGCGCAGCACGCGGGCGCCGGAAACGTCCCGGGATACCCTGTCGGGAGCTCGTTCCATGCCATGCATTCCCCGCGCGGTTCGCCGTCTCGCCTTGTTCATCCTTGCCGCTGCACCGAACGGTTGCGTCTCCAGCCCCAAAGCCGAAGCGGCTCGCCAGCAACAGCTACTCGAACTCGGCGATGCGCTGAATGAATTGCGGATCGCGACGACGACGCTCACCGCGACTGTGGACTCGCTCCGGAACGTGATAGCCAAGCAGGACACGACGCTGGCGCGACTGGCGAACGTCACCGGCGTGGTCTTAGTCAAGTGACGACGATGCGAGCCGAATGGGCGATCCCGCTCACGATCGGATTGGTGGTCCTGTCGCTTCCTATCACGGAGCGCGGCCAAGGCGCGGGCGTTCCGGGCGACGCCCTCTTCCGCTTTCTGGCGCTCGGCGACTCGTATACGATCGGGGAGAAGGTTAACTTGGCGGATCGGTGGCCCGTGCAACTCGCGGGGATGCTACGCGCCCGCAAGCTCAAGGTGGCCGATCCAGAGATCATCGCGCGCACAGGGTGGACGACCGACGAACTCGCGGCGGGTATTGCCGTCGCGGCGCCCGTGGGGCCGTATGCCCTGGTCACGCTGCTGATTGGCGTGAACAACCAATACCGCGGCTGCGACGTTGAGCGCTATCGCGGCGAATTCGTGTCGCTGCTGAGTCAGGCGGTGGAGTTCGCCGGCGGCAAGGCGGGGCGTGTTGTGGTGCTGTCTATTCCGGATTGGGGTGTGACACCGTTCGCGGTGGGGCGCGACCGGGTAAGAATCGGCGCGGACATCGATCGGTTCAACGTGGTCAATCGCGAGGAAACCTTGGGGGTCGGCGCGAGGTACGTGGACGTTACCCCCGCTTCACGGGAAGGGCACGAAGCGTGGACGACAGCGGACGGCTTGCATCCGTCCAGGGCTCAATACCGCAGATGGGCCGACTTGGCGCTCGAGTCGGCGACCACGGCGCTGCGCAACTAGCGCCATTCCCGCCTCACGGCCGATATTCCCTTATCCTCATTCCGGCACATCGATGCACGTGACGATCGAATACTGCACTGTCTGACACTATGAACCTCGAGCCGTCAGTCTGGCGGCCACCGTCCGCGCAGCGCACCCGCAAGCCGAGATCGAAATGATTCCCTCGGGCGGCGGGCGCTTCGAAGTGGTGCTGGATGGAAGGCCCATCTTCGAGAAATCAAGACTTGGACGGCACGCGCAGCCTGGTGAAGTGCTCAACCTGATCGCCAAGCACCTCACGACGTGAGAATCGCCATCTCCACGGGCGGCGGCGATGCCCCCGGATTGAATGCCGTCATTCGAGCTGCCGTGCTTTCCGCCACAGACCGCGGCTGGCACGTGCTCGGCGTGAAAAAGGGTTACGCGGGGCTGCTCGGCGACGACGAGGTCATCCGGCTCACGCGTGACGAGGTGCGGGGAATCGGGCACCTGGGAGGGACCATCCTGCGCACCACCAATCGCGGGAATCCGTTCAGTTATCCGGTGCTGCAACCCGACGGCAGCCTCAAAGAGGTAGACCGATCCGACGAGCTATTGGACAACGCGCGCAACCTCGGTATCGACGCTTTCGTCTCCATCGGCGGCGATGGATCGCTCGCCATAGCGCAACAACTTGCGCAAAAAGGCGCGCGCGTGGTCTGCGTGCCGAAAACCATCGACAACGACGTGAGCGGGACCATCACTACGTTCGGCTTCGACACCGCGGTCAACACGGCGATGGAGGCGATCGACAAGCTGCATACAACCGCGGAAAGCCATGATCGCGTCATCGTGATGGAGGTCATGGGCCGTCATTCAGGATTCATCGCGCTGCACTCGGGCGTGGCAGGTGCAGCGCACGCGATTCTGATACCTGAGATTCCATATG
>DASZZO010000213.1:0-4662 GCA_035544915.1 Gemmatimonadaceae bacterium
TCGCGCATAGACGGTCTGGTAGCGTTCGGCATCTTCCGGCGTATCATCGCGCGCGATGTAGGGTGGCAGCGGGACGTGCCCGTGCTGCTCGATGGCAGCGTCCGGATGGCCTTCGCAGACCAGCCGCACGAGGCGCGTGCCCCGATCGGTCGCCTCGAGCACTTCCACGCCGAACCCGGGCGCCACGTGGACCACGCGGCCGGGCTTGAGCTTGCCGCCCGGATGTACCATCGCTTCCCACCGATCGTCGCCAAGCGGCTTGAGCAGGAGGACCTCCGCCGCAGCGCCCGAATCGCGCGTGCCCAGAAGCCGCGCCCGAAACACGCGCGTCGTGTTGAACACCATCAGGTCGCGGGCCGGCACGAGATCGACGAGATCGCCAAAGCGCCGGTGGGCAATCGCGCCGGTTGCGCGTTCCACCACCATGAGCCGGCTGGTTTCACGATGGGCCGCGGGCGCCTGCGCAATGAGTTCTGGCGGCAGGTTGAAGTCGAACTCGGACGTGCGAATCAGAACAGGTCGGCCTGCGCGCGGGTGGGGGCGCCGTAGCCGAGGTGCCGGTAGGCCTGGGCACTCGCGACCCGCCCGCGCGCGGTCCGCTGCAGCAGGCCGTTCTGCAGCAGGAACGGTTCGTACACCTCCTCGATCGTCTCCGCGTCTTCGCCAATCGCCGCGGCCACCGATTGTACGCCGACTGGCCCGCCCTCGAACTTCTCGATGATGGTCCGCAGGATTCGGGCGTCCATCTCGTCCAGGCCGAACTCGTCCACGTCGAGCAGCGCGAGCGCGCTGCGCGCCACAGCCTTGGTGATCACGCCGTCGGCGCGCACCTGCGCGAAATCGCGCACCCGCCGGAGCAGCCGGTTGGCAATCCGTGGCGTGCCCCGTGAGCGGCGCGCAATCTCGTGCGCACCATCGTCTGGCAGGTCCACCGCCAGGACTTCCGCCGTGCGGTGCACGATCGTCTCGATCTCGTCTGCCGGATAGAAATCGAGGCGCATCGTCAGTCCGAAGCGGGCTCGCATGGGCGGCGTCAGCAATCCGTAGCGCGTCGTGGCGCCCACGAGCGTGAACTTCTCGATTTCCATCGTCACCGTCTGGGCGTTCGGCCCGTCGGACAGGCGAATGTCGATCTTGTAATCCTCCATCGCCGGGTACAGGAACTCCTCGATGATCGGCCGCAGCCGGTGGATCTCGTCGATGAAGAGGATGTCGCCCTCACGCAGGTTCGTCAGTGTGCCCACCAGGTCACCCGGCTTCTCGAGCGCAGGACCGGACGTCGTGTGGATGTTCACGCGCATTTCACGCGCGATCAGCTCGGCCAGCGTCGTCTTGCCGAGGCCCGGCGGTCCGTGAAAGAGCGCGTGGTCGAGCGGCTCCTGCCGTCCCATCGCGGCCTGAATGGCGATGTCGAGCGACTCCTTCACCTTCAGTTGTCCGATGAACTCCGCCAGCCGTTGCGGGCGCAGCGACAGTTCGACGACGGACTCGTCGACCAGCACCTCGGGTGTCGTGATTTCGGCGCGTGTCATCGTCAAAGGTTAACGCTTTTGCAGCACGGCGAGCGCGGCGCGTATCACGTCGGCGGTCCCGCTCTTCGCGGCCTTGCCGTCGAGCGCCGTGCGCACGGCTTTCTCGGCGTCCTGGGCGGCGTACCCCAGCGACACCAGCGCGCGCACGGCGTCAGCGGCGCCGCCATCGGCCTTCGGCCCCACGACCGCGCCGGCGTCACCCGGGGAAAAATCCTTCATCTTGTCGCCGAGCTCCACGCACAATCGCTCGGCGATCTTCCTGCCCACCCGTGGGGCTCCCTGCAGCGTGGCGAGATCGCGGTCGCGAATGGCGCGCACCACGCGCGTGCTGCCCAGCGCGGAAATCAGGCCGAGCGCAAGGGCCGGCCCCACGCCGCTCGCGCCGCGCAGGGTAATGAACAGCGCGCGGTCATCGACGTTCGAGAATCCGAACAGTTGCCAGCCGTCGTCCTTGACGACCAGCGCCGTGTGCAGCGAGACCGCTTCGCCCACGCGCGGCAGCGATTCGAGCACACCCAGGGGAATGAGCAATTCGTAGCCCACCCCGCCGGCCGTCATGAGCTCCACGCGGTCGATTCCCTTGGCGGCGAGCGTCCCATGGAGACGCGCAATCATGCAAAGGCCCGCGCGCGCAGTCGGGCCATACCTGCCGACATCACGCAGGTGAGCGCGCATGCCACACCGTCGGCGGCATCCGCGGGCTGCGGTGCGCTCTTGAGCCGCAACAGGCGCGCGACCATGAACTGCACCTGATCCTTGGTGGCACCACCGCGCCCGACCACGGTCTTCTTGATGAGCGCCGGCGAGTACTCGTGCACGGCAATCCCCGCCCGTTCGCCCGCCAGGAGGACGACGCCCCGTGCGTGGCCGAGCACCAGCGTGGTGCGCACGTTGCGCGAATAGAAGACATCCTCCACCGCGATGGCGTCGGGATGGTGACGCGCAATCAGCTCGCTCACGCCGTCGAAGATGGCGTTGAGGCGCGTGCAGAGTGCGGACCGGGCGAGCGTGCGGATAACGCCGCATTCGATCAGTCGCGGCGCGTCGCGCCCATCCTTTCCCGCCCGGGAGCCGTCGGGGGATCGACCGTCGGAAGAGACGAGACCGTAACCGGTCACCGCCGTTCCCGGATCGATTCCGAGAACGATCACGCGGCGCGGCGGCGCGCGAGCGCGTTCACGTCCGCGCGATCTCCGGGATGTCCATGTCGAAGTTCGCGTCGACCTTCTGCACGTCGTCGAGATCCTCGATGGATTCCAGCAGCTTCACCAGCGCCTCGGCGTTCGCGCCCTCGACCCGGATGGTGCTCTTCGGAAGCCACGCGAGCTCGGCGCGTTCTGCCACCAACCCTGCCTTCTCCAGCGCCGCCTTCACCGCGTGAAGGTCGGCGGGCGACGTGGTCACGGTGAACGTGTCATCGTCCCTGGCGAAATCCTCGGCGCCGGCCTCGAGCGCCTTCTCCATCGCCACGTCTTCGTCCAGGGCGCGCGCCGGGATGTAGATCTGCCCGCGGCGGTCGAACATGAAGGCGACCGAGTTCGCCGTGCCCAGGTTGCCGCCACCGCGCGAGAGCTTCGCGCGCACCTCCGCCACCGTACGAGTGGCGTTGTCCGTGAGCGCCTGGATCATGAGCGCCACTCCGCCCGGCCCGTACGCCTCATATACCACTTCGGTGTACTCCACGCCTTCGAGCTCACCGGTGCCTTTCTTGATGGCGCGCTCGATGTTGTCCTTGGGCATCGACTGCGCCTTGGCGTTCTCGATGGCGGTCCGGAGGCGCGGATTCCCGTCCGGATCACCGCCGCCGAACTTCGCGGCCACGGTGATCTCGCGAATGAGCTTCGTGAACATCGCACCGCGCTTGGCGTCGGTAGCGGCCTTGTAGTGCTTGATCTGCTTCCATTTACTGTGGCCGGCCATGCGCGCGCTCAGATGCGAGGGTGGATCGCGAAATATAGGGGGTGCGGAGTTCTCCAGCCGAACACGGATCACGCGGAAACAGACGGACGATCGCGGAATAGACTTTGCGCAAACAGCCCGTGTTGTTGAACGCTGTTCCTTTACCGGTCCGGGTCCAGCATATCCTCGAACCGCAGCCACTGCTTGTAGAAATACAG
This sequence comes from Gemmatimonadaceae bacterium, assembly GCA_035544915.1. Lineage (GTDB taxonomy): Bacteria > Gemmatimonadota > Gemmatimonadetes > Gemmatimonadales > Gemmatimonadaceae > Fen-1231. The sequence continues at coordinate 3,650 of DASZZO010000213.1, forward strand.
GTCCACATAGCCGGTATTCCCATTCCGGTTCTTGAGCACCAATAGCTCAGTAGCGCCGTCCACACCGCTATCGGGGTGGACCATCTCCTCCCGGAATATTCCGAGCACCACGTCGGCGTCCTGCTTCACCGCACCAAGGGCGCCGAAGTCGTCCAGTGCCGGCCGCGGGTCGGGACGCTCGCTATTTGCCGGCTGGACGTGCGACGTCACGAGCATCGCCACATCGAGGTCGATCGCCATGCGCTTCAGCGCGCGCACGGCGGAGGCGAGCTCCTCGGCCAATGGGCGGGCGCCCAGCGCGAGCGCCTGCAACGAGTCCACGATGACGACCTGCTGCGATGGCGCGCGAGCGAGCACGGCGCCCAGCGCACCGGTTCCACCCGGCGCCAGCGTCTCGAACCGCGGTGTGTTCTCGCGAAGGCGGACCGCCACCGCTCCGACCGCGGCGCGCGCCAACTCGTTCAACGCGCCCGAACGGATATCGTCGATTCTGCACCGGCCCTCGATGGCGAGCGCGCGCTCCAGCACGCGCTCGCTCGACATCTCGTGCGTGAGGAACGCCACGGCAGTCCCCGCCTGCGACATCCGGAGCGCGATGGCGAGCGCAAGACTCGACTTACCGCATCCGACCTCTCCGCCGATCACGACAAGGTCGCCCCTGCGGACCCCGCCACCGAGTAGCGTGTCGATGCTGGGAAAACCGGTCGGAAATGAATCGCCCGCGGACTCTCCCGATCCCGCGGCGTCCATTCGTCGTACCAGGCTCGCGAGGGGCGAGACGTCGGTCGAACGCGACAAGGACAGGATGCTCCTGGCGGGCGAAGGGGAGGTTGCGCTGAAATGATACGCGCGCGAATCCCCGAGCAGCAAGTCTCGGCAGGGGAATGGGTTGCCGATTGCTAGACTTCGAAGCGCAACCCCAATCTGTCCAGTTCCGTGCGGGCCGCGCGATCGAGCTGCGGCGCGACCAGGGCGGCCACGCGGCCAACCGCTGCGGCAAGGATCCGGGGGTC
>DASZZO010000214.1:0-11062 GCA_035544915.1 Gemmatimonadaceae bacterium
CCTCGCCATCGAACAGACCGACACCTGGCACCACCAACGCTGGCTCGTCGCCCCCACCTTCCTCGCCTCCGAGATCCCGATGCGCCGTACCGCCTGATCACCACCGCTCCCAGAAAAGCCCACAACATCCTGCACTTGACCCCACGGCAGGCAAAGCGAGAACGAAGGTAGGGGAACCGAGTTTCAAGGCCCGCAAATCGAACGCTGCGGCACGCCAACCGACCGCCAAGGCCGGCGAACCGGGCACCGAGGCATGCGAATCGAGCGCCAAGGCATGCGAACCGAGCACCAAGGCATGCGAAGCGAACACTGAGGCCTGCGCACTGCGTACCGGGGCAGTTGAACTGACCACCAAGGCACGGAAAACGAACGCAAAGGCCCGCGAAGCCAGTACCGACGAACGCGCAGTGCCTGCAGAGTGGCAATAGTGTGGATGAGGCGGAGACCGCCGTCGGCGCCAGTCAGTTGCGCTCAGACCGGCTCATCGCCTCCCGGTAAGCGCGCTCAATCGCAGTGGCAAGAAAAAATACATTGAATGCCCGGATCCGAAACGAATCGGTGCCCGTCATGCGGTCGCGAAATGCGGTCACATCGACCGCCGCCCGGGTGTCTTCCAGGCTTGCACGTCGATCGACGGCCCGCTGCACCTGCACTCCGAGGGAATCGAGCAGTGACGTCACGAGCGCAGCGTAAGTCCAATCGCGTTCGACCGGCCCATGGCCTGGCACGATCGCCACGGCGTCGATTTGCATGAGCCTTCGCATCGTCTTCGGCCAGTCATACATGAATGAGCCGCTGGCATACGGCGTGGGCGCAACGAGCAGGTCTCCCGTCGCAACAACTCTTGCATCGGGAACATGGACGACCGCGTCGCCAGCCGTGTTGCCGGGACCGAGCCAGAGAATCCGCACCTCTCGCCCGCCGAGGTAAAGACTCAACTGACTCTCGAACGTGAGTGTCGGCTCCGCAAACCTGATCGCCGACAACTCTGGATAGAAGGCGCCGAAGTCCACAATCTGGGCCTCGCGAAACGCCCGATCGCTCGGGGACATTGGACTTCCGTCCTTATTCGCCCCGGCGGCGAGCATCCTTCGTATTTGGTCGAGGCCGGGGGGGATATCACGCAGCTGCCGAGCGACATCGTCGCGAACATTCGCCTGGAACGCACGCAGCGTTGCGGTCGTACTCACGATCGACACACCCGGCCATTCTGCGCGGAACTCGCCGTTCCCCCCAACGTGGTCTTCGTGCCAGTGCGTGTTGATGAGATACCGGACAGGTTGATCGGTGAGCGTCTTGATCTCCCTGATCATTTGCCTCGTGACTGAGGGCAAGTGACCCGAGTCGACCACGAGCACGCCGTCGCTGCCAACGACGACAAGTGAGTTGCCGGTGACCAGAGATGTCCGCGACTCGGGCGCCACAAACGCGTAAACGCCCTCACTGAGTCTGACCGTCGAGTAGCCCTTGGCCGCCGGCTGGGCTAGCGCTGGCGGTTGGGCTCGGGCGAGCGATGCGATGCCGCAGGCAGTCGCAACAATCGCGTTGCGGAGTCCCGCCAGTTGCCACGATCGATGATGACATCTCCATGCTGCGCTCCCGCGCCTCGCCTTTCCGGTCCCGCGAACGCCGTTCTCCGCGGCCGTTATCTCGGCCATTTATGGATTGACCTCCTCCGTAAGCGTAGCTGCACAACATCCTGGCACTCGGCTTCCGGACCCACCGCAGCGCGCGAGGATGTCTGCTCAATCCCTCTCTTATAGGTGAGCCGCGAGAGGGCTGGTACAACGGATTAGAAGAAAGCTGAATCTGGTATTTCTTGTCACTGCGACTCTCAGCGTCGCGCCGCCACGACCTCCGCGATCGCCTGTCGCACCGCGTCGGGCTGGTCATCGGTCAGGAAGATCCTCCCTCTCACAATCTATTCCGCCGGCGCGGTGGGGCGCGCGCGCCGGCGGATTCCTTCACGCGCCCCAACCCATTTCATGGAGGTAGCAGATGAACAGAGGTCAGGAAGCACGGCTCACCGCCCTGCGCCGCATCCAGGTGTTCCTGGATGAGAACGCAGTGGCACTCGGCACCGTCAGCAAGTCGACGTCCCGCACGGACCTCGACCAGGCGGTGACCGGGCTGGCGCAGTTCGCCGCCCAGCAGTCGCAGGCGGAGGCTGAGATGACCGGCCGTACCAAGGAGAAAATCGCCGCGCGCGACGAACTCCGGCTGGCGCACATGCAGCCGATTGCGGCGATCGCCAGGAAGAAACTCGGCAAGACACCGGCGATTCAGGACCTGAGGTTGCCGGCCAAGGGCACGTCCGACGAGAAGTTGCTTGCCGAGGGCACGGCCATGGCTGCCGCTGCCGCGAAGTACCAGCAGACCTTCATCGATCAGCAGATGCCGGCGGACTTCATCGCCGAGCTTCAGGCCGCGGTGGAGGCAGTACGGAAGGCCGTGATCGCGCGATCGAGCGCGGCCCTCAGGGTCAACGACGCGACAAAGAGCGTCAAGGCCCAGCTCGCCATCACGCACACCGACGTCAAGGTCCTGAACGGCCTCGTAGTCAAGCAGCTCCGCGGGAACAAGGGTCTGCTCGGCGCATGGTCGAACGCCAAGCGTGTGTACGCCAAGAAGGGAGTGCCGACGGGCACCACGAAGCCCCCGGCCATCACGCCCACGCCGACACCAGTACCGACGCCTGTGCCGCCCACGCCTGCTCCGGCTCCATCGCCGGCACCGGCACCATCACCCACCCCAACCGCGGCGGCGGGAGCGCCGACGCAGAAGGCAGCGTAGTTCCGCCTCGGTAGCACTGCAGCACAAAAACTGATCCAGCGCAGTCCCCTCGCGAACGGCCACCCCACACGGGTGGCCGTTCGCGTTGTGGGCCCTTCGCATCCCGCCATCAGCTCGATCTCACCATCACATACAAGGAGGCTCACGCCATGCCAGCCAGACGGAGGTTCAGTGTCGACCGATTCAGTCGCGACGCATTCCGCGTCGGTCAATCCGTGGTTCTCGCTCTCGTCACCCCATTCCTCGAAAAGAATCAAAGCAAGCTCGACAGCGTCACGACGATCTTCGTCCCGCTCATGTTCTCGATGACGCGTGTGATCGTCTGCCTTTTTGCCGGCGCGATGCTGCGCCAGGTATCGCGCGCTGGAATCACAGGCTGGCCCGAGGCGACGCTCTGCATTGCGATCGTGCTGGCGCTGCCGATTCTCAACGCGCTCGAGCGCGTCCGCCCCCGCGACGTGCTTTCATTCGGCGAACGATTGCTCCAGCGATTCGGCGAGGGCGCCATTCGGCAGGTGGATGGACTGTACCGCGCCGAGCCCTCGAAGTACGACGACCATCGGAGCGACGAAGAAGCCGGCCCGTACAAGGCGGTGCGCTCGTGCCGCCGCTAGTGATTCCCGGAGTGCCGGTGCGCGAGCGCCGGCACTCGCGGGTGCTGCAGTCATCGCTCGCCGCGCCTCGCCAGGGCGTGATGCTGCACTATGACGATTCCACGCGTGACGATTGGGCGCTGGCCTGGTTCAGCGATCCGCGTTGCACGAACGGCTACACCTGGCTTGTACTCCATGACGGTTCGGTGATCGAGCTGGCCGACCCCGCGTTGCGCACCCCACACGCGGGCGCATGCCTGACGCCGAACGCGAACAGCCGCTTCTACGGTCTCAGCGCTGCGACTGACGGACTGATCCCGGCGACGTCAGCGCAAATGAGGGCGATCACCGCCACGTGCGTTGCGCTCTTCCGGTTCCACGGCTGGACTCTCAACTCCTTTGACGCTGGAGGGCTCGTGGGCCACGACGCTGAGGCGATCTGGACGCCGGCGACGACGCGCGCAGCCGGGCTCACGGACGAGCGCGGCATTGCTCTCTGGGGAAAGACCGGCCGCAAGGTTGACCCGACCGGTGTCAGGCGCGACGGGCAATCGATCATCGACATTGGCAAGGTGCGTCGCTCTGTGGCCGCCGCGCTGAACGTACCGAGGGAGGCGGTCCATGACGAATAACAGCGTACCGTTGCGGCGCGAGCTGTTCCTTGCGCTCGTGGCCGCAATCGTGCTGGTGGGCGTGCAGAGCTGGCAGCTCAGCTCGGCGCAGAACCGGGCCGCCAGGTCAGGCCTTGCGGCGGACTCGATGCAGGCCGCCCGGGACACCACGCGGCGCATCTACTATATAGATGCGGCCGTTCTGGCCGCGGCGCGAGCGGATGCGGCGCGCATAGGGGACAGCCTGCGCCTTTTTGAGCGTCGCGCGGTTCAGGCACTCCAGCGGGCCGATGCCCTCGACCGCGCGTTAGGGCTCGAACGCGTTGCCCGGCACCGCCTCGAAGCGATGGTCGTCGGGCTTCGCCGGCAAGTGGTCACGGACAGTGTCCACAGTTCGGGCTCGGACAGCTTGCGGCACGCCGTGTTCGACGTGCGCCACGCGCCGTATTCGGTGCACGCCGAGGTTACCTTGCCGCGGCCTCCGGCCAGTGGTCTCATGGCGGTGAGGGTCGATCTCGATACCATCCGGCTGGAAGTCCGCGTCGGATGCGGGAAGGCGGCTCCGAACGGTGTGCCTCCGGCGCGCGTGAATGTTGTCTCGCCCGCCTGGGCGAAGATCGGGCTCTCACGCGTCGAGCAATCGCCGGGTGTGTGCGCCGCCCCGGGCGCAACGGCGGCCAGTGGACGGAGGGCGTGGCGGGAAATCGTGGAGCGGTTCGGCGTGACTGTGGGCTACGGAGCGGCGCGCGGTCCGGGCGGCGTGGTGGTCGCGGGACCCAGCGTGCTCGCAGGAGTGAAGGTCTGGCCTTAGGGCGCGACCAGCCGTTCAGAACCATCGCGATTGAGCATGCAGATCACTATAACCGCGCCGGGTCACCCTCATCTCTCGCGACAATCGCACTCAGGTTATGCCCGGCGCACTTGAGGTGCACCTCAAGGCGCACCCGCTCCTGCGCCACTGCCAGCAGCTCCTCGACGAGCTTGGCCTCGCGCGCGATCAGCTCACGCCACTCATCAAGCGGCGCGGCATTGGCCAGCGTGTTCATCGTGGCGCTGGCGAACCGGCGTGGCGGTTCCTGCGGCCTCGGCTCCGGGCGAACCGTACGCGTGCCACTCGGCGTCACCAGCCTCACCGACTCGACGGGTTCGCCGCCGTTCCCATACAGCGTGACGACTTCGTCTGCGGCCAGCTGGAGCGCGGCTCCGTCTGCATCTGCTTCTCTGGCACGCAAGTGGTTCGGTCTCATGGGGGTATCAGCCTTGCGCGCGGGGCGCGCTCTCGGATTGGAACAGTTTGCATCGTAATGACACTTGCAAGGGGCGGGCCAACGTCGGTAACGAGCGCGCCCCCTGACTCGACTGTTCCGGGAGGCGCCATGTCCAGCCCGGGCATCGAGTTGCGGCTCCGTGAAAGGGAGCTGGGAGTATTGCGGAACGCCGCTGTGGACACGACGCAACGCCCGCCGGTGGAGAATGTCGCAGAGCTTCGGCGCCATTCGCGCGCCCACGACTGATTTGAGCAAATTCCGAATTCATTTCGCGAGCGTCGCCACCGACGCATCCTACCATTGGCCCGGTTCCGGGATCGGAGGTTCCATGCACACGCGCTGGGTCGTTGGCAGAACGTTCCTGCTAGCCGCGATGCTAGCCGCGATGCTAGCCGCGATGCTCGCCACGAGCAGTCGGACTGTTGTCGCGCAGGCGCCCCCCGCGGGCGACGCCGCAGCCCAGCGCGCCGATTTGGCGGCGTTCGAACGCGACTTCTTTGAAGTCGACCGTTCTTACTCGCCCCCGGCACGCATTGAGGCGAAAAGGCGCCTGGCAGCACTCGCCAGCAGCCTCGGATCACTATCCGATGTCGCTTTCGTGCTGAAGCTGGCTCAAATCGCGGCGCTTGCCGACAATGGTCACACCAATCTGTTTAGCCGAGGTAGCGCGCCCGGCAACGGGCGTGTCGGGATACGGCTGGCGCCGTTCGGCGTCGACTTCTTCGTCCTTCGCGCCACCACGGAGCACGCCGATCTGCTCGGCGGGCGTCTCATTTCAATAGACGACACCCCGATCAACGTGCTCCGCGATAGCGCACGAACTCTCGCAGGGGGAATCGCCTCGTTTCGAGATCGTTTGGGGCCACTTTTTCTTGAAAGCCCGGGGCAGCTGCATGCGCTGGGAGCAGCGCGATCAGCAACTCAGGCGACGTACCGCTTCGAGATGCGTGATGGTCGCACGCGCGAGGCGAGCCTTGGCGCCGTTCCCGGACCCCGCGCGAGCAGGTCCCCCCGAGCCGCTGATGCGCTCGAACCCGCCACGGGAGACAGCGGCTGGCGCACGCTGTTAGCCGCTGAAAAGGCGCCGTGGTCCTTGCAGGACTTCGGGGAGACGATGCGGCACAGGGATGCCCCCGAAATGGATGCGGTGGTGATTCAGCTCCGTGCGAATCTCGACGGGTCACAGCCAATCGCCGCCTTTCTTGAAGAGGCGGATGCTGCCCGGCGGAGTGCGGGGCGCCGGAATGTGGTTCTCGACATGCGCATGAACGGCGGTGGCAACCTCCAGCTCACGCGTGCGTGGATGAGCTCGCTGCCCAGCCGCTTGCCGCCGGATGGACGTGTGGTTGTGCTCGTCAGTCCCTGGACATTTTCGGCCGCGATCGCGAGCACCAGCTACCTGAAACAGGCCGGCGGCACGCGCGTGGTGGTGGCGGGCGAAGCGCCCGGCGACAGGCTTCGATTCTGGGCGGAAGGACGGCCGATCACACTGCCAAACTCCGGGGCGGTGATCGGATTGGCAACGCAGCGGCACGACTATCTCACCGCTTGCCAGGGATATCCGGATTGTCATGCATACATAGTCCGGTATCCGATTGCGATTGCGAGTCTCGATCCTGAGGTGCGGGCGCCGTGGACGCTCGACGCCTACGCCGCCGGACGAGATCCCGGGATGGAAGCAGCAGCAAAGGTGCTGGGCGCGCCGCGCTGAGTCTGGTGGCTTCTGTAACCTTCGAGTGAACACTGTGACCAGGTCAACATCATTCCTTTGGGGGAGGTGGTTCGATGTCGCTGGACGCACCCAGACAGCAGGTATGAGCACTGTGACCGTTCGGCATCTGCTGACCGGGTCCACGCTCGGGTTTCTTGCAGGCGCTGCAGGACCGCAACGTGCGATCGAACCCGCACGGGCGCCGGTGGGCCCTGCAAGCAGGCCAGCGGTCGCCGGGCGTGCGGTTACCGATTCCGAGGAGATCGCCTTGGGCGCTGCACTGGCGGCTCAGTTCAACGCTGAGCGCGGGATCAGCCCCATGGAGCAGGACCAGCGCTTTGAGGCCTACCTGCAGAAAATCGCGGACACGCTGGGAGGTCATTCACGCCGGCACCTGCCGTGGCGGATTCACTACGATCCGAATCCCGGCTTCGGGAGCGGCTTTGCCCTTCCGGGCGGACACGTCGTCATAGGTGGCGGGATCCTTGCGCTCATGAAGACCGAGGACGAAGCCGCCGCGGTGATCGCGCACGAGATCATGCACATCGATCTCGGACAGGTATCAGACCGGTTGGCCACGCTGATGGCCGAGGGGCATCGCGCAGTATCTGACGTCAGCCAATGGAAGTGGCAGGAGTTTGGACAGAGCTACGGCGCGGCCAAGGAGAATCTCTGCGATTACGAGGGCGCCAGGCTGGCCGTCCAAGCCGGCTATTCCCCCTACGGCATTCAAACTCTCCTCGAGACATTCCTCGCGCTCTCGAGGCTGCATTCTCCCAAGGCGCCTCCGCCCCCACCGCTCATCGTCCGGATCAACCAGATCAAGAACGAGATTCGGACATTTCATTGGGAGAAGCTGAACAAGACACGGCCGCTCAGGTTGCCGTACGGTGCCGCGGATGTCTCGACGCGGCAGGATGTGCCTCCGCGCGCGCCGCCCCAGCGCGGATGATCGTGCTGGAGTTCGAGGGCTGCCTGCCCGCCCCGCCGGCTTGGCTGACATAGTTGCTGCGTGCCTGATACCCGAGTTTCCCGGCACGGCCACTGGCGATCCCCGCTCTCCAGCTGGGCGTCCTTTGCTGCCACGCTCCTTTGCGCGACTTCGACTCTTGCGCCGCAGCGGGTCGCGCCCCCCAAGGCCCCTACGCTGATTGTAATGATCGCCGTCGATCAACTGCGCGGCGACCTCCTCGAGGGCTTGTACTCCTCCCTGCTGCATGCAGGCAGGGTTCGTGGCGATCTGTACTGGTTTGACCTGAGGCTCGGTCGATGCGTAAGCTGGCGCAACGCGCCATTGCGGCGAGGGATCTCGGGCGGCGCGGCCACGTCGACTACCTGAGCATCGTCCTGTCCGAGACCGATGAGCTTGGACACGCGTATGGGCCCCTCAGTCAGGAGCACCTTTGCGGCACGAGGGCACCGTACTGGACATGGACCCGGGCGTCCACATGTCGCCGTACATGCACGACAGATCGGTGCCGATCATATTCCTGGGAGCGAAGGTCACAGCGGGCGTCTCCGATTCGCCGGCGCATACGACGGACGTCGCTCCGACTCTTGCGCGGCTCGCCGGCGTGCCGCTTCCGGCGCACCTTGACGGGCACGCGCGGCTGCGCCCGTAGTCGCCAGGCGTTGGCGGCGTTCGCGTTCCAACCTTGAGAGGGAGCAAGCCACGAGCTCAATGACGTCTGCCGCGACATCAGAGCCGCCTCGCGCACCCCCTGTTCGTGCGTTTCGGCGTCCCTCGGTAATCGCGCTCGTATGGGTCGTGGTCGCTGGCGTCTTCGTGGCGCAGAATATCGCCGAGGGCCGCTCTCAGAGTGGTGTCGTCCCCTGGCTGCCCGCGCTGTGGTTCGAGCTCGAATACTGGCTCGTCTTCGCGCTCTGCACGCCATTCTTTCTCCGGATGGCGCGCCAGTTCAACTTCACCGAGGGGACGCGACGCCGCAGTCTGCTCGCGCACTTGTGTGCAGGCGCGGTGTTTGCCGTCGTTCAACCGGTCGCTGCAGAGGGCCTCAACTATGCCACGCTATTCGTGATTGACGGCGGCGCGGGACCGCGGGTGGATCGCGCCCTGCCGAACGCCATCCATTTCTATCCCGCCCTCGTCATCATTGCACTCTGGAAATACGCGGTGATCATCGGCATCTGTTGCGGGTTCGAGTACTATCGGCGCCTCAAGGACTCCGGCATACGGAACGCAATGCTCGAGGCCCAGCTGGCCGCCTCGGAACTGCGATCGCTCAAGATGCAGCTTCATCCCCACTTCCTGTTCAACGCCCTTCACTCGGCGGCAATGTTGACGCTCATCGAACCGGCCCGCGCACACCGGGTCCTCGTGCAGATAGGCGAGTTGCTGCGCACGACGTTGACATCGTCGTCCGCCATCGAGGTGCCACTCGTGGAGGAGATCGCATTCCTGGATCGCTATCTCGGAATCGAGCGCCTGCGATTCGAAGATCGGCTGACTGTTTGCTTCGAGGTTCCCGAGGAACTCGAGCGCGCGCTGATCCCGAGCCTCATTCTGCAACCCCTGGTCGAAAACGCGATTCACCATGGCTTTTCCGCCGACTCGGCCGCCCGGCGCATAACGGTTCGAGCCGCCGAGCGTGAGGAGCGGCTGGAGCTGGAAGTGGAGGATGACGGTGCGGGGTTGCCGAACGGCTGGACGTTCGGGTCCAGCGCCGGGACCGGCCTTTCGAACGTACAGGCGCGCGTCGACCTGGCGAACACGGGATCGCATCCTCTCGTATTCGGGCCCGGCAGGGCCGGTGGGCTATGCGTGCGCCTCGTTCTTCCTCTTCGGCGCGGCGACATGGCGGGCGTCGCGTGAAGGCGAGTGGGGCCGCCGGGCCTCCTCTCTACCGCGTGCTCATTGTGGACGACGAACCGATCGCCCGCGCGGGCCTTCGCATAATGCTGGGCGAGTTACCCGATATCACCATCGCGGGCGAGGCGACAACGGGCGTCGAGGCGGCGGTGGCGATCCGGACGCTCAAGCCGGACATCGTTTTTCTCGACATTCAGATGCCCGATCGTGACGGGTTCCGCGTGCTCGCGGGTCTCGAGCCGCGGGAGCGGCCCGCCGTGGTCTTTGTCACAGCGCACGCACAACATGCCCTCTCTGCGTTCGACGTTGACGCGGCTGACTATCTCCTCAAACCATTCGACCAGACTCGCCTCGCCACGGCTTTGCGGCGCGCCATTCGTGACGTGCGTGGTGGTGGGCATGCGGGGGATCATGAGGCTGACCAGGATCCGATTCGCGGGCAGCAACAGAAGCGCACGTTCGCATCGCGCGTCCTGGTTCACGACCGCGAGGCCGCGTACTTCGTCGACCTCGCCGACGTGCACTGGATTGAAGTGTATGGCAACTATCTGCGCCTGGCATCCGGAGGCCGCTTTCACCTCATTCGGCGCTCGATGCGGTCGTTCGTTCCGCAGCTCGACCCCTCGGACTTCCTGCGCGTCAGTCGCTCGGTAATTGTGAACGTGCAGCATGTGCGTCAGGTCGAGTGGCAGACGAACGGCCAATACGCGATCGCGCTGAAAGAGGGAGCAGTCCTGCGCTCAAGCCGGCGTTACCGCCGCGAGATTCTGAACGCTCTGAACCACTTGTCACGCCCCGAGGACCGATCACCACTTAACGATTGAGCCGTTACCGGCGAACGCGTACGCTATGAATTACGATGATACGCTGCGCGCTTGCTTCAGACGACCTGGCCGCGACCCATTTTGCGGTGAGCCCCCTGTTCGAGTGTGTGGCGAGCTACCGGGTACTTCATCAGCACGTCCCACACCCAATGCTGGCACCCTGGGTTGCGGAAGCGAGGCGGGCGCTTGGCGGACAGTCGTTCCCCTTGCTCACGGCGATCATTTGCAATACGACGGGGTATCTGCCGGATTTTCTCGTCCCTCCGCCATCCGAGTCTTCGCCACGTTTCGACGATGAGTTGGCAGCGGTGCTTTCCGCGGATGACGACGTCATGGTTCGGGAAATCGCCCGCACATCCCGTTCCGGTGTGTTGCGCGCTGACTTGGCCGAGCGCCTTGAGGAGCCAGCACGACTGCGCTCCGGTCTCGCCG
>DASZZO010000215.1:0-35648 GCA_035544915.1 Gemmatimonadaceae bacterium
CGCGCGCGTGGTCTGCTGTGGGAGAACCGCCGGAGGTTCTCAAGCGGCTGGCGAGCACGTGGATCAACCGGTCCGTCAACATCGAGAAAGCCCGGCAGCTCCTGGGATTCGAGCCGGTGGCGCTGGAGTGGGGGCTCGACACGACTGCGGCTGACCTGCTCGGCAACGGACTCCGCCAATACGATCGCGATGATCGGAAAGCGTAGGATCACTCCCCGCCTCAGTTTACCGCCGCCCTCGACGAATGGATTGGCTGCACTGGCCTCGCGAGCCACGCATGGAAAATACCTTGCGGGCTTGGCTGGTCGATCCGCGTCATGGTATAACCGACGCCGGCCAGGAATCGCTCCAAGTCATGGACGGCGTAGCCGAGCGTCATCATCTGGAGCGGGTGAATTTCGCAGAGGACTTGCGGTCGAACATTACGAAGTGTTTCAACAGCCCCACGGAGCGCAAGCAATTCAGCGCCTTCTACGTCAATCTTGATCAAGCCGGGAATTATCGATTGGGCACGGCAGAAAGCGTCGATCGTTGTGCATGGAACGATCGTTTCAGTAATCACATCATGGTGCTGCGGACACAACTCCTCGATGTTACTCCGTCCCACTGATGCCGACATGCTCGTGCCGTCAAAGTAGAACTTGACCTCGCCTTCGGCATCACCGACCACCTGCGGAACGACAGTCATCCGGTTGTCCAATCGGTTCAGGCGCACGTGATCGCGCAGAATCTGGAGAGTTGCTGGCGCAGGCTCGAACGCGTATACCCGTCCCTCCGACCCGACTCTCAAAGCTGCCGCCAAGCTGAAGAAACCGTAGTGAGCGCCAATGTCGAGGACTGTCATACCTGGTAACAAAGCGCCAGTCCACTCATGGTAGATCGCTGGTTCATAGGCGTGCTTATCGGACCGTTCGTAACGCGCCCCTACATCGTAGACCAGATTGAAAACGTCCTGGTTGACGTGCGTCGGGAAGCCCCTGCGCCGCGTGAGCATTCCAAACGCTCGCTGCCAGGCTGGCTCGACCCGGTTCCACAGCCATTGTTGGCGTTCAAGCGCCGGTGTGTGCCGAAGGCGTGAGCCAAGTACGTGAAGTGTGTGAAGGATCGGCGTCTCCGTCGAGTCATCGTTCCGTAAGCAGGCGCTCAAAATCCGCCCGCACCGCTGTTGCATTCTTGGTGTTATAGTACCAGCGAATCGTCCTGTCCAGCCCTTCGCTGAAGGACACCTTCGGTTCCCATCCAAGGAGCTTCTTGCCGAGCGAATTGTCACAGACCCGGTTATACGGGCCGGTGGGCTTGGTCGGATCGGGCTGAATGGTCGACGTGACTCCGGTGCGACGCAGAATCTCCTTGGCGGCGTCCATGACTCGCGTACGCTCCATGGTGCCGAGGTTGACCGCGGTGCCGTCGTCGATCTTCTCGGCGGCGAGGATGGTTCCCTCGACAATGTCACTCACGTATGTCCAGTTTCGAATCTGCTCACCGGTGCCCCACACGATGAACGGATCCTGCTTGACAAACGCCCGGGCGATCATTGCGATCACCGCGTGGTTCTCGAGGCAGCGCTCGCCATACGCGGTGAAGTAACGCAACGATGCGCATTTGAACCCGAAATCTCTGTAATAAGCCTGGAGCGTCAGCTCGCACATGAGCTTGGCCCAGCCATAGAGATTGTCCGCGTCGTATGGCGGCTGCACCAGCTCTTCGCGGAGGTAGAGTACCTCGGCGGGGTTGTGCTGAAGGTGCTCGGGATACACACAACCCGACGACGCGAACGTGAACTTTTCGACTCCGCCCCGCTGAGCGGCACGAATCATCAACCCGTCGAGCGCAAGATTCGTTGAGCATGCGGCCTGGTGCAGGTCGATGTAGCCGCGCCCACCATGATTCGCCGCCAGATGGAAGACGTGCTCCATGCCTGCCACTGCACGGTCAGCAGCGCCAGGCGAGAGCACATCGGTTTCCAGGAACTCGACGGACTGCTTGTCCAGCAGGTGCTGTATATTCGCGCGCATTCCGCTCGAAAGGTCATCTGCGATCCGCACCGATGCACCGCGCGCGACCAGCGCATCCACGAGATGCGAGCCGATGAAGGAACAGCCGCCAGTAACCAGAGCGCTCTTGCCTTTCCAATATGACACAGTTTCACCCTTCCGCTGGCTGGGAAGCGAACGTCATCGAACGGGGGGAACGATATGCGGAATTGCAAGTTACGTGCCGTGCCTATCAGCCCCAGCCGAGTTCGCTTCGCGCGCGCGTGATTGCCCCGAGAATCCTTGCACCCAATGCGGCCCCGCTGTTTGGCGCCGTCGCATACGCTGTACCAAATTGGCAGCCCAACCAGTCCGGTGCGAGGGGCACCGAAGCGGGCTCTCTGCAGGCACGACTCCCTCTGGATCCCATCATCGAAGTGACGCATAGCACCTCGGGAATATCCGCCGTGATTGTCGGCGCCGGCCTGATGGGACGCTGGCATGCCGATGCGGCGCGCCGCGCCGGGGCGACCATCGTGGGCGTTGTTGACCCCGATTCAGGGCGCGCTGCTGCGCTCGTTCGTCATTTCCCGCGCGCTCGTGTCAGCGGGAGCCTTGAGGAATTTCTCGCACGCGGGACCGCGAATGCGGTCCATATCTGTACGCCGGCAGCAAGCCACACTGCCCTGGCGCTGATAGCACTCGACGCGGGCTGTCACACCCTAGTTGAGAAGCCCATTGCCGAGGATGCGGCGGCCGCGGAACGCCTGCTCGTTGCAGCAGCGAATCGAAGTCTCGTCATCTGCCCGGTGCACCAGTTTCTCTTCCAGCGCGGTACCACAATGGCGATTCGCCAATTGGAGAAACTGGGGCCCCTTCGGCAGCTCGAGATGACGATGTGCTCGGCAGGCGCAGAGGCGACACCAGCCTTGAGCGATGCGATCGCATTCGAGATCCTGCCCCACGTGCTTGCCATGAGTGCGCGCCTGTGCCGCACTCCAATCACTTCAGGCGACTGGGTGTGTCGACGGCCCGCATCGGGCGAGTTCCTCGTCGTGGGAACTGTCGGCGATGTCGGCATTTCTGCGCGGATCTCAATGCGTGGTCGTCCTCCCGTCAATCAGCTGCGACTTGTGGCTGAGGGCGCCACCATCCACGCGGATCTCTTCCACGGTTTCGCGATAATCGAACACCCGGGTTCCTCGAGGGCGATGAAGATCGCCAGGCCGTTTCTGTTCGCCGCTGGTCTTCTGGCGGCCGCGACGGGCAACCTGTTTCGTCGCACACTTCGCGCGGAACCGGCCTATCCGGGGCTGCGCGAACTGGTGCTGCAGTTTTACGCGGCGGCTTTGGGGCAAGGCCCGAATCCGATTCCCTTCAACGAGACACGAGCGGTCATGGCCGTGTGGGATCGGCTCCGGCACGCGTGATTCGAATGCCGGATGTCTGGAACGCGAGAGTCACGGCGGCCACCGCCGCGAACAGGGCCACGAACCCGAGTTGCCGGTGCTCCAAGACCTGATATAGGGCCCCGTGAACGAACATTGTCGCCGCGGCGACATAATTCAATTGCTGCCATGCCTTCCATTGCGCCGCGCCCAACAGACGAAGTGAGCGGTCGTTGGAGACGAGCAGGAGCAGCAGGAGCACAACGCCACTGATCAGTCCGAGATGGTTCGCCGCGCCGAACGGATCGGCGCGAAAGGGCAGAAAGGTGTGCGCTTCTGGAGGCGGAAAGAAATACAGGTGCATCTTCCCCCGAAAATGCACGGTAAGGCCGACACCCACGTGTACCAAGCCGATGACGCCACCCCAGATGCCAAGATCACGCCGCAGGTCGCTGCTCACCGGGTTTGCGCGACCGCGGAGAAGATTGAGGGGACCGAGAATCAGAGAAAGCGCTACACAGCCAAGCGACACATAGGCGGTAGCCGTGCTTACGCGCTGGCGAAGGTCAGTTAGCCTGAAGGCGACGGCGACGAACACACCCGCCACCGCCGCGGCCAGCGCAACGACGGCATGGTGCCGCAACCGACGGCGGAGCCGCGGTGAGAAAGCCTCGCTCAAGGGGCTGGAAACGCGAGCGAGACGACACTCCGTGCCGGCGCGGTGAATTCCACGTTCCCGCGTCCCGCTGGACGGAACGGGGGAATCACCTGCCACCGCGCGCCTGGGTAGGATGACTCATAACGTATCGCTGATTGGAGGTCCCGGTCTGTTAAAGTATGGACAGGCATTCAAATAAAGTATGGACAGGCATTCAAAGATCTCGAGAGCAACCGGGTGTCCCGAGCGGCAGCTCCACCCACGTGGACGCCTTCATCGCGATGCGCGGGTTCAGTCGCGAAAAGCACCGCGAATTTGGATTCCCGAGAGAGATGGAGGTTCTTTCCGCATTCATTTCGGATACGGACAGCGCGAACGTGACGCCGGACGAGCACCCGTCTCGGAAGCCCTACTTTCTGATTGTCGGTCGTCTTGAACGAATCAAGGGGTTGCAGGACGTCATCCCGGTGTTGCCGACCATGCAGACGCGGACCTGTTCATCGCGGCCAATGGACAATATCTGGAGGCACTGCGGGCGCAGGCAGCCGGGATGCAGCGAGTGCGTTTCCTCGGACAAGTGTCACCAGATGATCTCGTCCGATACTTTCGGCACGGAGTGGCATGGCGCACTTCGCGATCGGCTTGGGCGGCTCGGGTATGAGGCGTTCCAGGAACCCTGGCGTCAGCGTATCATAGTGCCTCGTTACCTCGACATCGCGCGCAGGGCCGCCGATCAGAACGGATCGGGCAGTCTGTCGCGGCGCTCTGCGGCGCCGCGAACAGGACAGACCAATTAGTATGCGCAATCATAACGTACCACTCGCTCGACTCGTCCGGGTCGCCGATCTCGGTGTCGCCATGTTCTATCCGTACGGGGCGGTGAACGCTCGCGTTGCAAGCATCCCAGTGCGATGCTATCAGTGGGCCTGCACGACCGAATTCCGGCCGCTGTGGTCAGGGCAGTCGGCGTTGGTGATTCCTCGACTCGACGCCTGGTACATCGGGGGACCGGATGACTTCGCGAGTTGGGGCCCACCAGAAGTTCGGCCCCGGGTGTGGTATCGCCGGCCGGGTCGGCGCGCACGAGCCGCAATACGACGGTTGGGGCACACGTGAGGACAAAAATGCCGATGCTGTCAGTAATTGTTCCGGTGCACCAGGCCGAGACGGCGCTTCCGAAGACACTCGCGGCGCTTGCGGCGAGCGACTACCGGCGCGATCAATGGGAACTGATCGTCGTCGACGATGCCAGTACCGACGGAACGGCTAAGGTCGCGGCCAAATGGGCTGACCGTGTTTTGCGCTTGCCTGGCCGGCCGCATGGACCTGCTTTTGCGCGGAATCGTGGCGTAGAGGCAAGCCGGGGCACCTGGGTTGTGTTCATCGACGCAGATGTGGTAGTTCATGCGGATACCCTCAGGCGCTTCGTAACGGTTGTGGAAGCTGATCCAGGCATCGATGCCGTATTCGGGTCATATGACGACACTCCCTCGTCTCCGGATTTCCTGTCGCAGTATCGAAACCTCCTTCATCGATACGTACATCTTGAGGGTGCTGGCAAGGCGGATACCTTCTGGGCGGGCTGCGGCGCAGTCAGCCGGTCGGCATTCCTGGCGGCCGGGGGCTTTGACGAACGCCGCTATGTTCGACCGCAGATCGAAGACATCGAGCTAGGGTACCGCCTGCTAGACCGCGGTGGCCGAATTGCGCTCAGCCCTCTGATCCAGGGGGCGCACCTCAAGAGGTGGCGATTCTGGGGATCGGTACGAACCGACCTGTTTGATAGGGGGATTCCGTGGGTTCGATTGCTCCTCGAGCGCGGTGGGCTCGGCCGGCGCGCTAATCTGAACTTGAAACACGGAGAGCGAATCAAGACGGCGCTTGTGGGGCTCGCACTTCTTCTCCTTGCGGTCGCCATTCTGTGGAGGCGACCGGAACTCGCGTTCAGTGGCGTGATCCTTCTGCTCGCCGTTGTGCTCTCGAATCTGCCGCTCGTGGTCTGGTTCGCACGACGCCGAGGCGCACTGTTTGCCCTGGCCACTGTGCCCCTGAACATATGGTACTATGTCCTCAGTGGCTTTGCGGTGGTGATCGGGTTTGGCCTGCATCTCGCTGATGGATGTCCTAGAGTCAAGCGTCGGGACTCTACAGAGATGGCGCTCGACACAGGAAGACGACATTCGGCGCCATGAATCATCCTGGCGCAATCGGCGTCCTTGCAATCGCGGGCAGTGCGAATCCGCTGGCGTGTCACGCTGTGCTTGTGTGGACGAGAGATTCGTTCAGCCGCTGACGATCACTCCCTATTCCACGCGCTGCTGCCGGAGCCCCAGGTTGATGATACGTTGCAGCAGCTCGGAGTACGACACGCCGGCTGCCTTGGCCGCGGACGCAAACTCCTCTCGCTCAGCGATTTCGGGGTTTGGGTTGGCCTCGAGGAAATAGAACTGTCCGTCGGTGCCGAGCCGGAAGTCGATACGAGCGTAACCCGAGAGTTCGAGAATCTTGTAGATGCGCTTGCTCACATGAGCCAAGTGGGCGGCCTGCTCAGGCGTGAGCTCGGCAGCACGGATATCGATGCCATGGCGCAGCTGGTATTCGATGTCGTGCTTGACCTTCCTCGTCGCAATGAGCGGAGCGTCGTCGGCCAGTTTCTGCGCCACAAGTTCCCAGGCGGGAAACGCCGTGAGACGTTCGTTGCCCATCACGCTCACATACAATTCGCGGCCCTCGATGAACTGTTCGGCAATGGCATCGGTACCGACCCGCTCGTGGATAAAACGCACACGCTCGGCGAGCCTCTCGTCCGAATCCACCACGGAGGCCTGGGCAATTCCGACGGATGCATGCTCAATGAGCGACTTTACAATGAGCGGGTATGCGAGGCGTGGCGGCCGCTTGACCTTGCGGCCCATGGGAAACACCGCGAAATCGGGGACGCGAATACGATGGTACAGAACCAGCTTCTTCGAGAGCGCCTTGCCGCGCGAGATGATCATGCCGCGCGGATTGCATCCAGTATACGAAACCTTGAGCAGCTCGAGAAAGCTCACGACGTTCTGGTCGAGGAGCACCTCGCCGTGGAATTCCTCGAGAAGGTTAAAGACGACATTCGGCTTCCACAGCTCGACGGCATCGCGGATCGGGAGCAGCTCGTACTGCACGCCGAGGGCGTTTACTTCGTGACCGAGAGTACGCAAGTGGCTGACGACGTCGAACTCGGTCTTCCACACATTAATCTCCTCCGGCGTGTGTCCTTCAAGCGACCCCGGCGGCACGAGCTGTGGGTGCATGAGCCCCAGAATGCGCAGGCGCTTCATACGGCGATCCAGTCCCGGCGACCATGCTTCGCTATGAACTCCATGGTGCGTGCGGTCAGGAGCACCATGAAGTCCGTGAGGAGTTGCCGCTCGCGGCCGGCGACCCGGAGCCTGAGTACACTGCACCGGCCAATCATGTCTCCCAGGACGGCGTCAAGCGTGAACTGGTACTCCCCCGTCCACTTCGAGACAACGCGCCGAATACCACTCCGGTGGCGTCGAAGGAAGCTGGCCGCCGTTTCGCGCGCGCGGTGCCGCGGCGCTCTCGTGAACAATCGGCGCAAGTCGTCGTCGTAGGTGTTTGGGTATTCAACGGAGTACAATGCGCGCCGGAACGTGTAGTGCTCAAAAAGCGTGCGCGAAACTGTACGCAGCGGATCAACGCGACGCCGGTTCCGCACCAAGGGAGTAGTGCCGGCGAGCTCCTTCATGAGCTGGTCCACATACTGCAACTTCCGGAGTGCCGGCCATCCGGCATAGCGACGGCGCCAGTCGGATCGCGGCTTCAGCCACACCGCGAACGTTTCTGCAAAATCTTCGTCAGGATGACTCTGGGCGTACCAGCGACGCAGATGCTGCACGAATCGCTTGCTGGCCGGGTTTGGCCGGTACGATTCGGGGTACCTGGTGGACGACTTGCCGAAGAGGCGTTGCCATTTTCGCCGGCGGTGCAGTTGATAGGCATGCTGGATAGCGTGGCCACATTCGTGTCGCATGATCTGCATGCATTCGGCCTGCGAGCCGCCCTCTACTTCCAGCAACTGGCTGCGCTCCAGCCGCATTAGCCGGGGATGCGTGAGATAAAAGGGAATCGCGAACCCGGGTACGCTAGCGGGCGAGAACCATTCGTCCGAAAGCCAGACGTGAGGACGCAGCCGGATACGACGCCGGTCGAGCTCCTCATACAGCTCGGCGACGCCGTCCTCGAGCCACGTGCCCTCGATGGTGACGCCCAGGTCGCGCAGGCGCAGTTGCATCAACCGGTCCGCGGACCAGTTGGCCCAGGGAAACCGCTTTTTGGGCCGGCGAGAACGGTTCTTTTTCCGGGGCATCGTTGGGTTTCTTCCTGCCGACCGACGCGAGAGCATGGCGCCCGTGCGGCACGGTGGCAAGGGCAGGTTCCGGTCAGTACGATACGGCGTGCCGGAGACGCCCCCCACCGCCAGCCCCCCACCCACCCCCTACGGCTCGCTCCAGATACCGAACTTCCGGCGGTACATCGTCGGGCTCCTGGCCTTCACCATGGCGGTGCAGATCCAGGGAACGGTGGTCGGATGGCAGATATACGAACTGACGCACGACAAGCTCGCCCTGGGGCTCATAGGGCTGGCCGAGGCGCTCCCGTTCATCGGAGCGGCGCTTTACGCGGGACACGTGGCCGACCGCTACGACCGCCGCCGCGTGATGCTGGTGGCGCTCGGGGTGCTCGTCGCGTGTTCCGCCACTCTCCTGCTGCTGCCGCTCTTGCTCCCGTCATCGCCCCGGCTCGTCGTGCGGGCGATCTATGGGGTGATCGTCGTGAGCGGCTTCGCCCGCAGCTTTCTGCAACCTGCTCGGCAGGCCCTCGGAGCGGAACTTGTGCCACGCCCGCTCTACAGCAATGCCATCACATGGAGAAGCGGCGCGTGGCAGCTCGCTGCCGTCGTGGGCCCGGCAGTGGGCGGACTGTTGTTCGCTACCGGGGGCACAACGCTCTCGTACGCCGCCGATGTCGCGTTCATGGTCATCGGAATTGCGGCGATCTGGGTCGTGAGGCATACGAGCGACATCTGGCGCGACAGGACTGAGACGACCATGAAGAGCTTGGGCGCGGGCCTCCGGTTCGTGTGGGGAGAGCCGGTCCTTCTCGGCGCGCTCTCCCTCGACATGTTTTCGGTGCTCTTTGGCGGCGCGGTGGCGCTGCTGCCTATTTTTGCGGCGGAGATCCTGCATGTGGGGCCGCGGGGGCTGGGACTTTTGCGTGCGGCGCCCGCAATCGGGGCCGTCGTGACTTCTGTGGCGTTGGCTTACTCTCCCCCCATCAGGAAGGCCGGTCGTACGCTGGTCCGTGCGGTCGCGGTCTTCGGCCTGTGCATGATCGGCTTCGGGCTGTCTGCAAATTTCTCGCTGTCGGTGGCGGTACTTGCTCTGAGTGGCGCGGCTGATATGGTGAGCGTGTTCATTCGCTCGACGCTTATTCAGACGATGACGCCCGCACACTTGCTGGGCCGCGTCTCGGCCGTGAACTCGATCTTCATCGGATCGTCGAACGAGATCGGGATGTTTGAGTCAGGCGTCACCGCCCGGATCTTTGGCACGGTGCCGAGCGTTGTGCTGGGCGGACTTGCGACACTGGTCGTCGTGGCAGTTACTACGTGGCGATTGCCTGGCCTGAGACAACTTGGGCCGATAGATCGCCACGCCGCTCCGTAGGTCGCGCGTCATGCGCGCTCTGCATGTCTCTCGATCCCGCCGGGTGGGGGCTTTCGTGCGCACAAGTTGGCGGCGCGCTGAAAACTAGCCGGGACGTCGCCGCGCTGCGATGCGCGCGGCCACGATCGTGGCGAGCGCCATGATAGTTTCCTGCGGGTTGACACCCGGCGCAGTGGGAAGCAGTGAACCGTCGGCCACGAAAACCCCTGGAGCGCCGTATCGCTCGCCGTGAGGGTCGGTTCCGCTTGTGGGGCGTTCCGCTCCCAGGCGGCAGGTTCCATTCACGTGCGCGGAAAAGAGCCCAATATCGTTCGGGCCAACGGCTCGTTCGGCAACAGCCTTGAGATCGCGTTCGCTCCGGAGGATGAGGGGCGAAGCGTGCAGTGTGTGAACCTCGCGGGCGCCTGCGGCCAAGTGAAGGCGCGCGCCGGCAGTCACCGCCTCCACCAGATGCCGTGAGTCACGTGGTCCGAGGCGGTAGCGAATGCGCACGCGTCCGCCCCGACCGACAGAAACCTCGCCACTGGAAGCGTCGAGATCCGCACCGTCGCGCACGAGGGCGATCAGGGTCGCATGCTGGCGGAACCGGAGCATCTGCTCGCGGTGTTCCGCGCCAAATCCCGGAATGGCAACCGCGGCAAGCACCGGATGCATGGGCGGGCACTCCAGCCAGAAACCGTACCCGTTGGCGTCATGGCGCTGATGCTCGTCACAGATGGCGGACAGGGGAATGCCGCTCGCGCCGTAGATTTCGTGGTCGAACGTTCCCATCAGCGCAGTCGTCGGATGCAGGCGCAGGTAGCGGCCCACGCCATCGCCAGCCAGCCCCGAACGCTGCAACAACACAGGAGTGCCGACAGCTCCCGCCGCAACGATGACGACCGGCGCCTCGATCACAGCGGCTCGCGGCGTCATTTCCCGCGGGGCAAACGTCACGTGCACGCGCTTGAGCGGGAATGCTCCGCCACGCTCGACGAACTCGATGCGATCCGCCCGCGCAGGGCTGGCAACGCGAGCGCCGGCGGCGACGGCGCGCGGGAGAAAGACCTCCAGCGCGCCCTGTTTGGCGCCGTAGCGGCACCCGTATCCGCAGAACCCGGTACGCAGGCAATCTCGGGCGTTCACGCGCGCCGACCGTGCTGCCCAGCCGAGTGCCCGGGCGCCCTCAAGCAGAACGCGATTGTTGGGCGAGTGGGCGTCGGCAGGCACGATGCGCGCGTGCACATCATGCTCAATGCAGTCGAACACGGGCGCGAGGTCACGTGCCGTCATGCCTTCCGTGCCGTGCCTGCTGCTCCACTCGTCGAGTACCCAATCCGGCGTGCGCAGCATGACCATCCAGTTCACGGTCGTGCCACCCCCCAGGGTCGCACCCTGCAAGAGCGAGATGGCCAGATCGTCCGTGCTGCGAAGACCGCCGTCGGCGTAGAGGCGCTCTGGGAGCACGCTCTCATTCTCGTCAAAATCCTGCCGATCGAGCGGCTCACCTTCCTCAAGTACGACAACGTCATGCCCGGCTTCGGCCAGATGAGCTGCGGCAACGGCTCCTCCGGCGCCGGACCCGACGACGACCACCCCCGCGCGAATCACAGCTCCTCCGTCCGGCGCAGAGGATCCCCAGCGGGCAACTCGAGGACGTGGAACAGGCGTAGTGCGAGGACCGCGCGCGACCGGCTCCTGGTCGTTCGGAACACCTTCGAGTGGTCCCTCCCAATCCAACTGCGGACCGCGCTTGAAGTACGGCCCCCGGTACCCGATCTCCTCGTGGGCCTCTGGCGTGGCGTACTCCACTAGCAGCACCAGGCGACGGATGGCCTGTACCACCGTGCGGAGCGATCCAACGCGGGCTCGCGTCCATCGGGCGAGAAGGCGCTCCTGTTCATCTGGGGAGAGCAGGTGGAAGGGCAGCGGATGGTGCCCGGTCGCGAGGGTCGCCCAGCGATTGCCCAGAAGATCGAGCGCGGTCTCGAGTGCCTGTCTCATCGGCGGCGCGAGTCGCTCGATACGCCCGGCGATGGCTGCCACCAGCGCCTCGCCGCGTGCCGCGGATTTGAAGGCATGCGGCACGATGCGCCGGGCGGCTGCTATGAGCGTGGCCCGGTGTGTGAAAGAAATCGACTTGGGAGAGGTCGTGGGAGCAGGCGATGGCACCGGGAACACATAACGCCGGTCGCGGATCCCGTCCACGCTGTCCGCAGCCATTCGAAGCAATCGCGGCTGCAGCTTGCCGGCGTGTGCAAGTATTTGGGCGGCCGGCGTCTCCCTGCAACCGTTACACGGAGACGTTCCATGTTTCGCCGCGTCCTGAATGTCCTGACACTGCTGTCGAGCCTCGCAATGTGGGCGTACGCCCAAGTGGTTGAGCCGGGCGGCCGACCGTGCTTTCATCCCTGTCCACCCGACGCGGCTTGCATCATCCAGCCTGCATGCCGGCACATGCAGGCCCAGGTGGTCAGGACCGCGAGCCGTGTGCACGCCGATCTCGATGGGCGCGTGGTGCGCTACGAAGTCACCGAGACGTACGTGAATCGCGGCGGCTCGGTGGGACAAGCCGACTATTTGTTGCCGCTACCGAAGGGCGCTGCATTCGAGGACCTGGCTCTCTCGGTCAACGGGGAAATGGTGACCGGCGAAACTATGAACGCCGACCGGGCCCGCGCGGTGTACGAAGAGATCGTGCGCAAACTGCACGACCCGGCGCTGGTCGAATGGATGGGACATGGTCTTCTGCGCGCGCGCATCTTTCCGATACAGCCAGGCGAGGAAAAGCGGGTCGTGGTGCGGTTTCGGGCCGTTGCCGAGCGCGAAGGCGATGCATTGCGCCTCGACTGGATCGGCACGAGGCATGGAAATGACGCTGCTGGTGACGAGTCGTTCACGCTGGCGTATTCAGAGGATGGGGCGCTGGGCCGTGCCTTCTCGCCTACGCATGCCCTGCACGACTCCCACGAGGGCGGGCGGCACGTCGTGCGTGCGGAAGGGCATGGTGGGCCGCTTACGCTGCTGGTTCCGATCCGCACGGCAGGGACGGCCGCCGTCTCGCTGCTTTCGCACGCGCCGGGCGGTGAGGATGGCTATGCACTCATCACGCTCTCTCCTCCGGCGCGCAGCGTTCGCGCTGTGCCGCGCGACATCGTGCTTGTCCTTGACGTGTCAGGGTCGATGTCGGGCCGCAAGATGGAGCAGGCGCGGGCAGCAGGCCGCCAGCTGGTGCAGAACCTCACGCGTGAAGACCGCTTCCGGCTGATCGACTTCTCCAGTGACGTGCGAACATTCCGCGACGGGTGGACCACCGCGACGGCCGAGAACGTCCGCGCGGCGCTTTCATATCTCGATGACCTGCACGCAACTGGCGGGACCAATATTCAGGGAGCGCTCGAAGAAGCGCTGAAAGGCGACACGCCGGACGGACGACTGCCGCTCGTCTTGTTTCTCACGGACGGAGAACCAACCGTTGGCGAAACGAATGCGGATGCAATCGCGCATCGTGCGGCCGAGCTGCGGCGGCAGCGCAGGATCTTCACCTTCGGTATCGGTGCCGACGTGAATGCAGCGCTGCTCGAACAGCTGGCGCTGCAAGGCCGCGGCACGGCGACCTTCGTACGCCCGGACGAGTCTGTGGAGCGCGCTGTGGGGATCGTCGCCCAACGCCTAACGCGTCCCCTCGCCACTGATGTGCAGTTACACGTGTACGGAGTGCGGTTCTACAGCGTGCAGCCCCAGGGGGCGATCGACATCTTTGCGGGGCAGGACCTGGTCGTCCTCGCCCGATACGCCGGAGCGCGGGAGAACACGACAATCACGATCGACGGCCGTACGCCCGATGGGCCCGTGCAATGGACCGGTCGTGTGTCGCTTCCGTTGCGGGCGCCCGACAATGGATTCGTTGCGCGACTGTGGGCCGTGCAGCGGGTGGGATTCCTGAGCGCCGAGCGCCGCCGCGCTGGCGGCAACGCGGAAGTCGACGCCGAGCTTCGACAGCTGGGTGAGCGCTACGGGATTCCCACAGAACTGACATCGTACCTCGTGAAGGAGCCGGGCATGCAAGTGGCAAGCGGGACGGCTCCGGGCCTGAGGAGCGCAGGCCACGGCTCTGCATCGCCTGCGCCTGTGAGCACGAACTTGGCCGGGGCATCGGGACGGTTCGAGGCGGCCAAGACCGCCTCGGAGCAGCGGGCCGCGACCAATCTCGACGACTTCGACAAGGGCGACCGGCGCGATGCCAAGGACGCCATCCGGACGGCCGGATCACACACGTTCGTGCTGCGAGACGGTGTGTGGACCGACACGCGTCCCGCAGAGAACCTGCGCGTGGTGAAGGTAAAGGCATACTCGCCCGCGTATTTCGGAATCGTTCAGCGGGTGCCTGAACTTGGTGGACTGTTCTCCGTTGGCGAGCGCGCCCGCCTGCACGGGCGTCACGTGGTCATCGAAGTCTCAGATGACGGCGTCTCGCAACTGGATCCGGCAGCTCTCGACGCAATCGCGAAGGATTGGTAACTCGGGCATGCAGACCGCCGAACGTCTCTTCCGAGAGTATCATGCGACCCTGGTCCGCTATCTCGCGCGCCGGCTTGGCGACCGCGACTGGGCGGAGGAGGTGGCGCAGGAGACGTTCGTGCGGGCGCTGCGACAGGAGACGATTGTGAACGAGCGCTCATGGCTGTTCGCCGTGGCGAACAACCTGGTGCGGGACGAAGCGCGCCGCATGTCCCGGCAGAGACGACAGTTGGTGTTGATGGCCGAAGAGGCACATGACACCGACGAGGAGCACGCGGAGCGCTCCCTGGAGCTCGCGCAGGAAGCAGCCGATGCTCGCCACGCGCTCGAACAGCTTGGCGAACGCGACCGGCAGGCGCTGCTGCTGAAGGAGGAAGGACTCGGGTATGGTGAGATCGCCGAGGTTCTGGAAATCGAGAAAAGCTCCGTCGGTACGACATTGTCGCGTGCGCGGCGGAAGTTGGCGGAGACTTATGAGGCGCTGCAGGACGCGCGGCGCCGGAGAGAACAACATGCCGCATCCTGACGAAGGGCTGATCCATGCCTGGCTCGACGGCGAGCTCGACAGTACCGACGCCGCGCGTGTAGAGGAGCTCGTGGCCCGCGACCCGGTGTGGGCTGCGGCGGCCGCGGAAGCGCGCGGACTGATCGCGGCGAGTTTGCGCATTGCCGGCGCATTGGATCGGGTCCCCGGAGATGTGATTCCGCGTACCAGACCGAAGCCGCGTACACAGGGGTGGTGGATGACGCGCGTGGCGGCGCTCTTGCTGGTCGCGGTTGGGGTGGCGACCGTCGTGCGACGCCCGGCGTCGAAGCTTCTTGAGCCTGCAGGCGTGGCGCCGGTTCCGGCAGCTCCGAGCCCCGCTGTCTCGGCGGCAAAGACTCCAACGCCGGCAATGACGCCCGCAGCGGCGGCAGGCCTCACGGCGGTGGCACCGCCCGCAACCGATGAGTCTCGTACCACCGCCAAGTCTCACGCTACCGGAACTTCGGTAACGGGCTTGAAGCCTTCGGCTGCACCGGCCACCCCGGGGCTGGTGGATCGGGGGCGGCTGGACCGTGATCAGGCCAAGGTCACAGACGCGTTGGCCGGATCGGTTCGAAAAGAGAGCGCGATAGGCGCCGCGGGAGAGCGGCGTGCGGACGGTTTGAGCCCGCGGCAAGCCGCGCGAGAGAGGACGTCGGCTGTCGACAAGGCCTCAGGTGCAACAGTGGCTACCGTCAAGGCGGAAAAGGATCAGACAGTGCTGCAGGTGCAGGCGCGCGCCCTGGCACCAGTGGCGCAGAACGCGGCCAAAGCCGCCGCCCCGCCGCTACGCTGCTTTGAATCGCGGCAACCGACGGACTCCGCGAAGCATATCCTCAGGCTTTCTGTTGCCGCACTCGCGGACAGCGTGCGCCTCGGCGCACTGCTGGAGCGTGGTGACTCGCTATTCGACAGGTCGCGCCGCGTCGTCGCGCTTTCCGTTCGCTGTCTTGAACCGTGAGCGTTACGCCTCGGCTTGGCGCACGCGTCGCACGACGCGTGGATCGTCGCGCATGGCCCTGAGTACCGTCCCTCCGGCGGCGATCGCGCCGAAGATGATGTAGAGGTAAAAGGTGTAGAATCGCCACCAGACAAGCGCGCCCCCGAGGACGCCGGGCGACATGACGTTGTTGAAGGCGAGCTTGAACCCGTACTCGACTGCGCCACCGCCGCCCGGTGCCGGCGCCACCGCACCGCCATAGAGAAGCACCAGCGGCCAGCGCACGAGCTTGGCGAGCGGCAATGAGGGGTCCATTGCGAGCGCAATCACGGGAAGGATCGTCAGTCGCAGTGATACGTGCACCATGGACGCAAAAAAAGCGGCCACCATTGGACCCAGCCGCGCGTGTCTCAATGCGGCGATGCCAACGCGGAGCGACCGCAGAGCCCGCTGAACCACGCGCCACCGGCCGGCGTTGAGCCTGATCGCGCGAGCCCAGTCGGGCGGCGGTCCATGCGCGTTGCGGTACGCCAGGAAATGCATCACCGCGCCAACCGAAAGCACGATTACCGCGTAGCCACCAACCATCGCGGTCATCAGCGGCATGACGCGACTCGCTCCCGGGAACGCGAGGGCGAGCAGAACGCAGAGCACGCCGAGCGAGGCCATCTCGAGGAATAGTTCGGTGAAGAGAATCAGCAGCGTGCTAGCCGCGGGCACACCGGCTTCGGCGAGGACCAGGAAGCGAGCCGGTTCGGCACCGGAACGCGAGGGTGAAATGGATGCACCGAAGTCCCCGCCCAGACACACCCGCAGAGCCGTACCAAAGCGCAGCGGAATGCGCAGGGCGGCGGCGCTCCAGTGGATCTTGATGGAGCGCGTGGCGATTTCGGCGAGCACCGCGGCAAGCGCAATGGCATGCGCTGACAGGGGGAGTGTGGGCGGCGCCCCACCGCGTGCCCAACCCGACCAGAAAATGTACGCGGACACGCCAAGTGCGGCGGCGAACGATACCGCGACCAGCACCCAACGGCGCGCACTCACCGCGCGCGCGTAAACTCGAGGGTCGCCATTCGCCGGGCCCGCGGGTACGGTCGCGCATCACCCTTCATCATCCGCCACAGGATGCGGTTGAATGACTCTTCGTCGGCAAGATCCTCAAGGCGGAGGTCGAGATGCGCGGACTCCCTGGCATCGCGTCCGGCAGACGGATTTCTCTCTTCGAGATCTACGGCGGGCCTGGACGCCCGGTACGGACGCAGGTCCGGCGCGTCCCCGAACGGTTCAGCAATGGGACGACCGAAGTGGTCGAATTGTGAAAGCGAGCCGAGGTGCAGAATGCGCTCGATCGTCGCGAGCACGTCCGTGGTGTTGGCGAATCGATGATAGACACCCGGACGATTGAATGCCGAAACGATGAGCAAGGCCGATCGATGCGAGTCCACGTGATCTGCCCCGTTCTGCGCATCGTCCTCGAGCACGAACACAGCAGTGTTCTTCCAGAACGGCGATCGCGTGAGCGCCTCGATGATGCGTCCCAACGCGAGATCGTTGTCAGCCACCTGCGCCCGTGGTGAATGGGAACCGGCGAGGCCGGCGGATGTGTGGTCGTTGGGCAGGCGGATGATCTGGAGCGTGGGCATGCTCCCCGCGGCCGAGAATCGAGCCAGATCCGCGAGCCAGACATCCGCGCGTCTCTGGTCGAGAATCTCGAGGTCGAACGGCGGGTAGTCGGGACTGGTATGGGAGCGCAGGAACGGCTTGTTGCCCGAATAGCTGCGTCGCAATCCGGCGGGCGCATCAGCCGGGAGCGGAATTACGAACTCGCCATAGTTCCGGAACGAAATGTCGGCGCGTTGGGCGAGATTCCACAGATAGCCATTGGCGGGGCTTGCGACGTCATCGTCGTCGATCGGCAGGGTGTCACGGTTCCGGCCTTCCCAGTCGTAGCTCCGGCCACGGCTGGGTTTTGAGTAATGCTGCGGCACCGTTTTCTGGGTGTAATCGGTGGTGTAGGCCCCCATTGACCAGTTGTGGCCATCGGGACTCACCTCTGCATTCACGAAAAAACGGTCGAAAACCCCGAATCGTTCAGCCAATGCGTGGTGATTCGGCGTGATGGCCCGCGGGAAAAACGTGAGTGACGTGTCGCCGTCAGCCTGCGTAAGATCGCCGAACAGCTGATCGTAGGTCCTGTTCTCCTTTATGATGTAGATGACGTGCTCGAAGGCGGGGAGCTTGATCCCCCCGCGCGCCTCGCCCCAGCGGTTGGCGCGCGCAACTCGCGCCGTCAGGGCGTCCAGCCCGGGACCCCGGGCCTCGGCGAGAACTGAGGTGAGAATCGTTCCCGACGTCTGTCCGAGCGTGTACTGCGTCACGTCGAATCCCGGAGCCGCGCGGTCGCGACCGGGCCCGGGGCCTCTCCGGTTTGGTCCCGTGCCCCGCCCCTTGCCAGTGAGGGCAATGAGTGAATCGCCGCGCGCGACGAGCGCCGTCGGGTACCACTGCGCAGGCACGCGTCCTGCAACGCGGTCGCTTCCCGTCGCCGTCGCGACGTCCGATGTCTGGGGCGCCAGGTCCACGATGGCGACCGCGTTATTGTCCGCCTCGGCGACGTAGAGCCGGGTCCCGTCGGTCGAAAGGGCGAGCGCGTTCGGCGTACTACCCTCGCCGGGGCCCCCCGGTGGCGAATCGAGGATCTCCGTCAGTACACGGTGCGTCTTCGTGTCGACGACCGTCACACGATCGGTGCTTGCCGACGCGACGAACAGTCGGCTACCACTGGCGTTGAGCAGGAGCGCGGAGGGATGGCGGCCGACGTGGATGCGGACGCCCGCTGCAAGAACAGCGGCCGATGTGGGGGTGAACACAGAAACCGTGTTGCCACCCCATGCCGACACGTACACCGCGCCGTCCGGGGCCACCGCCACGCCGTACGGCCAGCGCTCGGTGGCAAGTCGCTGCACCACTCGGCCGCTGGCGAGATCTATCACCGCGAGCGAGTCGGCGAGGTTCTCGGCGACATAGAGGAACCGACCGTCGGGCGACGGTGCGAGCCCTGCCGGATAGCGAGTGCCATCGCCGCTGGTCTTGACGGCGAGCACGAGACTGTCGATTGCGGTCGCGCGTCCTTCCCGCCATGCGTATCGGTATACGACATCCTGATTGCCACCTGATGCGAAGAGCGTGCGGCCATCGTGAGAAAACGAGAGGCCGAGGAAGGCCGCGGTCTGGACGAGAGTCTGATCGATATTTCCGGTGAGACGGTCCACTACCTGCACGCCCTGTTCACGGTAGCCATTCAGGAGCACGACGAGCTTTCGCCCGTCGGGTGACAGCACCAGGGCGAGCGGCATGGACCCCACATTCCATTCGACTCCGGCCGGATCGAGTGTGCGGCCCGTGGGCAGGCGGCGCGCTGTATCGAGCACCGTTGCTCCCGGCGACGCCTCAGGCGCGCCGGGCCGGCACGCAGTGGCCGGCAGCGCGACGGCCGTAACGAAAGCGATCAGGCGAGTGTGGGGGAGCACGCATCATAATGTACGGCCGGGGCATCCCGGTCACGACCGCAGACTGGGGCTTGCGAAGGTTGCATCCAGCCCGCAATCTCGCTCTCGCGCGTTTCGTCTCAGAGGAGGATTTCGTGGTTCCCACTGTCCGGTTTCATCGCCTAGCGGTCGTCGCCCTGGTCTGGTGTCTGCCGCCGGCAACAGCCGCCGCTCAAACGTTCGATTCCAGTGCATTCGCGGGGATGCGCTGGCGCGAGATAGGGCCATATCGTGGGGGCCGTTCGGTGGCCGTCGCCGGCTCGGCGAAACGCGCGAGCGAATACTGGATGGGCACCACCGGCGGCGGCGTGTTCAAGACAACCGACGGCGGCATGAGCTGGCAGCCGAGCACCGATCGTTACTTCGGGGGCACTATCGGCGCACTCGCGGTGAGCGAATCGAACCCCGATATCGTGTGGGCGGGAGGGGGCGAGAGCGATATTCGCGGCAATGCCGCGCCAGGCGAGGGAGTGTGGATCACAAGAGATGCGGGGCGCAGCTGGACACGGATCGAGTTCTTCGACGTCAAGAACCATGTGAACCGCATCCGCATTCATCCGTCGAATCCCGACATTGTCTGGATCGGCGTGCTGGGTCATGCATTCGGTCCGAACGAACAGCGCGGCGTGTTCAAGACCAGCGACGGCGGAAAGACCTGGAAAAAGGTCCTGTATCGGGACGAGAAAACGGGGGTCTCCGATCTCGCGCTCGACGCCACCAACCCGAATGTCCTATACGCGGCGTTCTGGAACGCCTATCGCACACCATGGTCCCTCAACTCGGGTGGCCCGGGTGGCGGCATCTTCAAGTCCACGGATGGCGGCGAGACCTGGCGCGAGCTCACCGCGAGCCCCGGACTTCCGAAGGGCATTCTGGGCAAGATCGGGATCGCCGTGTCGCCCGCGAAGTCCTCCCGGGTGTGGGCCCTGATCGAAGCAGAGGAGGGGGGCGTGTATCGCTCCGACGACGGAGGCTCGACCTGGGCGAAAATGAATGAGGAACGAAAACTGCGGCAACGCGCGTGGTACTACACGCGCGTGTATGCGGATCCCCGGGACACGAACATTGTTTACGCAGTGAACACGGGATTTTACCGCTCGCGCGACGGCGGCAAGACCTTTTCGCAGTCGATCCAGGTGCCGCATGGCGACAACCACGATGTCTGGATTGCGCCAGACGATCCCAATCGGATGATCAATGCGAATGACGGCGGCGCCAATGTTTCGGTAAACGCTGGACGCGCATGGACGCCGCAGACTTTTGCGACCGCGCAGATGTATCACGTGGAAACCACGAATCACTTTCCGTACAAGGTCTGTGGAGCGCAGCAGGACAACAGCACGTTGTGCGGGCCGAGCCGGCGCGCGGGCGGAATCCGCGTTCAGGACTGGCTGGACGCCGGCGGCGGCGAGTCCGGGTATATCGCGGCGAATCCGATTCGTCCCGACATCGTGTTCGCAGGCAGCTACGGCGGATTGCTGACGCGCAAGGACATGCGCACCGAAATCACCCGCGACGTCAATCCGTGGCCGGACAACCCGATGGGGATTTCATCGGAAGACATCAAGTACAAGTTCCAATGGACGTTCCCGATCGTATTCTCGCCGCACGATCCCGGCACGATGTACGTCGGCGGAAGCAACCTCTTTGTGACCCACGACGAGGGGCAGAGCTATCAGATCATCAGCCCGGCGCTCGCGCGGAATGATCCGAAGACGCTCGGTCCTTCAGGCGGGCCCATCACGAAGGACCAGACGGGCGTCGAGACCTACGGCGTGGTGTTTACCGTCGCGGAATCGCCGCTGGTTAAGGGTGTCATCTGGACCGGTTCCGACGACGGACTCGTCCAGGTCACGAAGGATGCCGGCAAGACGTGGAAAAACGTCACGCCCAAGGACATCGGCGAGTTCGCGCGTGTCTCGCTCGTCGAGGCCGGGCGGTTCAACGCCGGCACGGCGTACGTCGCAGCGAACCGATATCAGCAGGACGACTTCTCTCCCATTCTCTTCAAGACGAGTGACTACGGCACGACGTGGACGAAGATCGTGGATGGTATCGCGCCCGACGATTTCGCCCGGGCCATTCGCGAAGATCCAACCCGACCGGGCCTGTTGTACGCGGGCACGGAGCACGGCGTCTACGTCTCCTTCGATGCCGGTGCGCACTGGCAGAGCCTTCGATTGAACCTTCCTCGCGTGCCTGTGCACGACCTCGCGGTGAAGGAGGGCGACCTGGTCGCAGCGACCCACGGCCGTTCGTTCTACATCATCGACGATCTCTCGCCACTACGGCAGCTGAGTTCGGCGACGCTCGCCAGGGACGGCCATCTCTACAAGCCGCGCGACGTGCACCGGATAGACTGGGGCGGTGGCCGCGGCGGTGGTGGCGCTGGTGCATCGGGTACGGCTGCGAACCCGCCAAGTGGCGTCCGGGTATTTTTTTCGCTCAAGCAGGCGAGCCAGGACGTCACGCTCGACTTCCTCGATGGAACGGGGAAGGTCATCAATTCGTTTTCGTCGAAAGGCGACAGCACGCCGGCCACCGGCAGGGGCCGCGGCGGCGACGAAGTCACAACGCCAGACGAGGAGGTCGGGCCGCGACGCCCGCCGCCGCCCCCGCGCGTCTCGAATAGCGCGGGTCTCAACGCTTTTGTCTGGAACATGCGCTACCCCGATGCGGCAACCTTCGATGGCATCATTCTCTGGGCCGGCGAGACGCGCGGACCGATTGCGCCTCAGGGGACATACAGCGTGCGAATGCGCATCAATGGGGGCGCCCCGCAGACGCAGACGTTCCGGTTGAAGAACGATCCGCGGAGCACGGCGACCGCGGCGGACCAGCTCGCGCAGTTCAATTTTGAAATAAAACTGCGCGACCGGCTGACAGCGGCGAATGAGGCGGTGATCTCAATGCGGTATGTGAAGGGCGAAGTGGACGACCGCATCAAGCGCGCGCCAGCGTCCGGGACGCAGGAGATCACGGCGGAAGGGGCGTCGCTCAGGACCAACCTGACCGGCGTGGAAGCCGAGGTCTACCAGATCAGGAACCAGAGCAGCCAGGATCCGCTCAACTTTCCCATCAAGCTGAACAACAAGCTCGCCGCGTTGCTGGGAAGTGTGAGCTCGGCGCCGGGGCGGCCAACGGCGCAGGCAACAGCGGTATTCAACGAGCTGGATGGGCAGCTGGAGAAGCAGATGGTGCGCATGCGGAAGATCTATGTGGAAGATCTCGCGCGGTACAACGCGCTGCTGAAGAAGTACGGCCTGCCGGCGATCGACACGAAGCCGAAGCCCAAGATCACGGCCTGAGGCGACGAACTACTTCTTTTTGCGCGCGGGATCCCGATAGAGGCGGTCATGCGTGATCAGCCATTCCCCGGGAGGCGGATGGATGCGCCACGTCGTGGAGTAGCGGCCACGCTCGAACACGGAATCCGCCCGCGGGCGCTTCGTCAGCACGACGTAGATGCCGGAATCAACGACCGTCGAGTCCACGATTTTCATGACGAGGGACCGGCGCTGGAAGTCGCGTAACGACTTTGCCGGTCCCAGCCTTCCCAGCGCATTGGCGATCGCGACGACTCCCTTGTAGGTCGTATCGGGCGTGACGACTTCTGCATCCGGAGCGAAATTCGCGCCGATCATCTGGCGATCGCCAAACGCGATGGCGGCACCCAGGACAGCAAAGTTGCTGGCGAGCACCCGCTTGGCCCCATCCATCCCGGCCGCGGCGCTCGGGGCCGTGTCCTTCTTCGCCGTATCGCCGACGAGCACAACTTGCGGTGCCTGGACGACTGCCGGGGTGTTGGGATCCTTGGCCGACGCGCCCCGATCGGCTCTGGGCGCCGTGCACGCGCTGGCCAGGAAGCACAGGATGGGAAGCACCACCCTGCGTCGAGTCGTCAATGACGTCATGACTTCTGGGGTCTGCAGGGTTGATGTGACAAGACTGAACCTCGAAGAATAACGGAGTAACCGGCGTCGCGGAGGCTCAGATGGTGCCCGGAGTACCGCGGTCCACAGCCATGCCCATCGCGTGGTAGCCTTTGTCCACATAGAGCGTGGTCCCGGTGATTCCGTTCGCGAGCGGAGAGGAGAGGAAGGCAGCGGCCGTGCCCACCTCGGAAGCCGAGAGCGCCTCCGGGAGGGGTGAGTTGGCGGCGCAGTAAGTAACCATCGCGTCGATTATGCCGATCGCGCTCGCGGCGCGAGACGCGTACGGACCAGCGCTGATCGTGTTGACCCGGAGGCCATGGTGGCGTCCAGCCTCGTACGCAAGCGTGCGCGTGTCGCTCTCGAGCGCCGCCTTCGCGGAGGACATCCCGCCCCCGTATCCCGGGATCACGCGCTCTCCGGCCATATAGGTCAGGGACAGGAAGGACCCTTGCGGCCGCATCCTCGGCGCCAGGCGACGCACCATGCTCACGAGCGAGTATGCGCTCACGCTGATGGCGGCGAGGTACCCGGCGCGACTCGTCTCGAGCAATGGTTTTTTCACCTCGGGGCCGTTGGCGAGCGAATGCACGACGATGTCGAGTGGCTTCGCCCCAAAATC
This sequence comes from Gemmatimonadaceae bacterium, assembly GCA_035544915.1. Lineage (GTDB taxonomy): Bacteria > Gemmatimonadota > Gemmatimonadetes > Gemmatimonadales > Gemmatimonadaceae > Fen-1231. Next base: position 23,820 of record DASZZO010000215.1, read on the forward strand.
CGCCACGAGGCGCTGGGCGAGCCCCTCGATCGAAAAATCACCGACGTCCTTGTAGCGCTTGTTCGACCGGATCTCGTCGGGCGCGTCGGCCAGTGTGTCGAACGACGCGTCGAGCGGATAGATCTTTTCGAACGTCAGGAGCGAGCCGCTGGACATCTTGCGTGATTCGTCAATTTTTCCGCGCTCGATCAGATTCAGGAAAATGTTCAGCGCGGGAGGCCAGGTGGCAGCGCACACTGTGGCGCCTGCTTCGGCGAGTGCCTTGGCGATGGCAAAACCGAAACCGCCATCGTCAGCCACGCCCGCGATCAAGGCGCGACGGCCGGAGAGGTCGATGTTGAGCATACCGTGATATGCCCGGGCGTCGCTGACGCGGCAAGTGGGTCGGAACCACACCCTTCCCCCAGGGCTGTACGGCGGGCAATCTCCTTGGCATGAGCGGAAAGTCGGTTCGCCGTCCCGTGACGGCGCACGCAGCGACTCCGGCGCCCCCGGCGCCGCCGGCTCTGCCGGTTGGGCAGGGCACGTCATTCGCGCGCGCTCTCTGGCGCGTTGCGTCCGCTGATGTCTCCGCCGGAAACGCCGTCACCCTTTTTGACGAGGGCACGAAGACGTTCGATGCGATGATCGCGATGATCGAGCACGCACGCCACTCCGTGATGCTCGAGTCCTACATCTTGAGGGGCGACAGTGTCGGCATGCGCTTTGCGGCGGCGCTTGGCGAGGCTGTGAAGCGCGGTGTTCGCGTGCGCGTGCTCGGAGACTGGATCGGATCGCACGGCACGCCGGCCTCGTTTCACACGGCGCTGCGCCGCTCAGGGGTCGAGCTGCGCATTTTCAACCGGCCAGGGTGGCGGCGATGGCTGGGTCTCGTACCGCGCGACCATCGCAAGCTGCTCGTCGCTGACGGGACGATCGGGCTGACGGGCGGCATCGGCATCGGCGAGCAATGGCAAACGGGAATACTCCACAAGCGACGGTCCCCCTGGCGCGACACCTGCGTGCGCATCGCGGGACCTGCCGCCACCGATATGGCGCGCGCGTTCGAGGGGATGTGGCGCCGAACGGCGGGTGAGCGTCCGCCGCGCGCCAAACGACGGCTCACGCGCGCCCCCAAGGGCGGCGATCTCGACCCGGCTACCGATGCGCCGTCTGTCGTAGGAATCGTCGAGGGTGAGCCCGGCCGCCTGCGGATCGGCCGTGCGCTGCACATTCAGGCGGCAGCGGCGCAGCGATCGATCTGGCTGGCTGGTGCGTACTTCGTGCCCTCATTCGCAGAGACCGAAGCACTGTCGGGCGCGGCGCGAGACGGCGTGGATGTCCGGATCCTGGTGCCAAGCAAGTACGACCATCCGTGGATCCGGCGGTTCGCAACGCGTTTCTACAACCGGCTGCTCCGCAATGGCGTGCGCATCTGGGAATGGAGGGGTGAAATGATGCACGCCAAGTCCACGGTTGTGGACGGCCAATGGGTGCGGGTGGGCTCCACCGACTTCAACCCGTTTGGTGTCGTGATCAACTTCGAGCTCGACGCCCTGATCGAAGACGCCGCGATCGGGACTCTCGCGGAAGAGATGTTCCTGCGCGATCTCGCGCAGTCGACCGAGATCCGGCGCAGACGGAGCAGGTGGACCTGAGCGCGACTAGCGCGCCCGCAGCGCCTCGCTCGCCACGCGTGCACTCTGCGCGAGAACCGCAGCGCCAATGAACAGTGCGTCTTCCGCCGGATAGAACCGGGGCGAGTGCGCCGCGATGCGCTCTCCTCCGCTCTCCCTTGCGCCGACGCGGAGGAAGCAGCCCGGCATCTTCTCGAGATAGAAGGCGAAGTCCTCGCCGCCCATATTGGTGGTCCCCAGCGGGACGAGCGCGCCATTACCGAGTACATCGCGCACTGCCTGTGCGGCCCATGCGGCCCCGTTGCGGGGATTCACGACGGGCGGCGTGCCCTCGCTGATTCGGACGTCCGCACGAAGACCATGAGTCGCCGCGACCGCGTGGGCCATGCGTTCGAGCTCGCGGCAGAGCAAGGCTCGCGAGTCGGGGGTCGTGGCCCGGATGGTTCCACCGAGCTCCGCCAGCTCGGGAATGACATTCGAGGCGCGACCGGCGTGCACTGCGCCAACCGTTACAACTCCGGGAAGTGCGGGGTCGAGCCGGCGCGAGACGATGGTCTGGAGGGCGACGATCAACTGCGCCGCCCCGACCACCGGGTCGGCCGCCTCCTGCGGCCGGGCGCCGTGCGCGCCCGCGCCGTGCAGCAAGATGCTGAACGTATCCGTCGACGCCGCAAGCGGTCCCTCCTGCGCCACGATTTCGCCAACGGCGAACCGGCGGTCAACGTGTGCGCCGAAAATTGCATGCACGCCGTCGAGCGCCCCGCTCGCCAGCATCGCAGTCGCTCCCTCCCCCACCTCTTCCGCCGGCTGAAGTATCACGCGCACGTCACCTGCCGCAGGACTGCGCGCGAGCAGCAGCGCAGCGCCCACTGCCCACGAGGCGTGAACGTCGTGTCCGCAGGCATGCATGACACCGGCCTGTTCCGACGCGAACTCGAGCCCCGTGGCCTCCGTGATCGGAAGCGCGTCGATGTCACCACGCACTGCCACGGCCGGGGCGCCCGCGTCCCGCCCCCGGATGCGCCCGACAACGCCAGTCCTGGTCGACGGCGCAACGTCACGGATTCCAGCATCGCGGAGCGCTCGCGAGAGCCGTTCCTGCGTGCGCACTTCCTGCCACGATAGCTCGGGATGGCGATGCAGGTCTCGCCGCAACTCCGTGAGCAGCCGCCGGTCCTCCGCGGAGAAGCCAAGCTCCGGCATCAGGCAGCGAGTTCCGCGGTCCGGACGGTGAGTGCGGCGATGCGTTCCGCGTCAACGTCGACGCCGATGCCGGAGCGCTCCAGCGGCACCTGCACCATGCCGCGGTCCATCGTCCACTCGGGCGAGACGATATCACGCGCCCAGTAGCGCGCGCTGGGGCTCACGTCGCCGGGAAGCGTGAAGTTGGGCAGCGACGCGAGGGCAACATTGTAGGCCCGTCCCACGCCGCTCTCGAGCATGCCGCCGCACCATACCGGAATCCCGTTCTCCTGGCAGAAGTCATGGATGGCGACGGAGGAACTGATCCCGCCCACGCGCCCCGCCTTGATGTTGACGATGCGTCCGCTACCGAGGGAAACCATGTCCTGCACCCTGTCGAGACCGGTTATGGATTCGTCGAGGCAAATCGGCGTCGCGAGCCGCTTCTGAAGCGCAGCATGCCGCACAAGGTCATCGTGCGCGAGCGGTTGTTCGATCATCATCAGCCCCAGTCCGTCGAGCCGTACGAGCACATCGGTGTCGTCGAGCGTGTACGCGTTGTTCGCGTCCGCCATCAGGTGTGCCTCGGGCCCCAGCGCCTCGCGCGCAGCCGCGAGCCATTCGGCGTCGTGGCCCGGCTCGATCTTGATCTTCACCTTGCGATAGCCCTCCGCCAGTGCCGTGCGCGCCTGTTCAACGAGCGCCAGCGGACTCGCCTGAATGCCGAGTGAAATCCCGGTTGCGATCTGCGATCGCGTGCCACCGATGAACCGGGCGAGCGGCTCGCCGGCCAGGGTCGCCGCCAGCGCCCACATTCCCATCTCGACGGCGGCTTTCGCCATGTTGTGGCCTCGGAAGTCACGATCGAGCTCGGCATGCACACCACCCGGATGGTCGAGCGTGCGCCCCAGGACGCGCGGCGCGACCCAGTTCACGATCGCAATCCACGCTGTGTCAATCGTCTCGGATGAATAATTCGGGGTTTCCCCCGCCACACACTCGCTCCATACGCTTGCGCCTGAAGCGTCCCGCAACTCGAGCAGCAGAATGCGCCGCTCGCGCACCTCGCCAGACGAGATGCGAAACGGCGCCTTCAGTTGAAGCCGGATCTCCCGGAGCGTGATTCGGTCAAGATGCATGGGGGTCAGCCGGCACGCGAAAGAAGGTACGTCGCGTCGTCGGTTCTGTCCGGAACAAACGCGGCCACTCCATATCCGCGCGAGAGGTAGTGACTGAACGCGCGGCTCGTGGACGACCGCCACTTTTGCGCCCGCTCGACATCCGCCTCGACCAGCGCGTGGTAGTCGTTCGGAATGCGCACAGCCACGGCGCGGGTATCAGGCAGTGGCTCGCGCATGTCGGGGCCGTCGCTGCCGCCACCCGCGACAACGGGGGCACCGGCAAGGAGTGACGCCGTGGAGGACAGCGGCACCGGAACCGCGCCTACGCTCCAGGCAGCGATGAAACGGTCTGTGCCGAGGGCGTGCAGGGGACTGCTCGTATTGGTGCCGTACATGTCGGGAACGAACTCGTCCACGCGGGCGCCCAGGCGGTTCAAGTTGAGATGCGCGTTGCGCGCGACCAACGGATCGAAGCTCCAGTACATCGTCTCGATGCCCAACGCCCGGCAATGCTCGCGCTGGTACATCTTGAGCGCCTCACCAAGGTGGCGCCCCCGCGCGTCGGCGCGCACTGCCAGGAGGTCGGACCAGTGGATAAGGCGCCCGTCACGAATCCCCGTGATGCCGAAGACGAAGCCGAGAAGCCGGCCTCCGGTCGAGAAGGCTCCGGCCGATATGCCGTCGGTCTTCTGCGCGATCAGGAAAATCGCGGCCGGCACCCGTTCCGTGAAACCCGCTCCCCAGGTCTCGTCCTGAATGCGCACCGCCTCCGCGCGTTCCTCATGGGTGGCCAGTTCGCGGATGACGACGCCGTCGGCAAGCGTTACGTTGTGCATTCGGGATCGAGCGCTCATTGGTGGGGGTTCTACAATACCGCGGGAGTGTGCGCCATGCGCAAGTTCCGTATTCTGGCAGTCGCCATCGGCACCCTGACGTTGGCTGCGTGTCGCGCGCCGGTCTCCACCGGAGCGACCCCACGCACCGCCCCCTACGATGCCGTCATTACGAACGGTCGGGTGGTTGACGGCACGGGCAACGCCTGGTTCTGGGGCGATATCGCCATCCGCGGAGATCGCATTGCACGCGTGACACCACGCGGAATGCTCGGGTCGGCGCCCGCAAAACGCCGCATCGACGCGCGTGGACTCGCGGTGGCCCCCGGGTTCATCGACATCCAGGCACAATCGTACGAGAACTTCATGTTCGGCGACGGTCGTGCGCTCTCCATGGTTACCCAGGGCATTACCACCGCAATCCTGGGTGAGGGCGACACGCCGGCGCCGGTGAGCGACAGGATCCTCGCGGCCATTACCGACACCGCCGCCCGCCGCCTCGGACCTCGCTTTCAGGGCGAACACGGTTTCGGACAATGGCTCGACTTCATGACGCAGCGGGGGATTTCGGAAAATGTCGGCTCGTTCGTCGGCTCGGGCACGGTGCGGGCCTTTGCCAAGGGTGGCTCGATGTCCGCATTCACGCCCTCCGAGCGTGACACCGTCCGCGCCATGGTGCGCAGGTCAATGCGGGATGGCGCATTCGGCATTGCGAGCGCGCTCCAGTATCCGCCCGACAACTACAACTCGACCGACGATCTCGTTGATGCCGCTCGCGCCATGGCCCCCCTCGGCGGCGTTTACATCACGCACATGCGGTCCGAGGGAGACCGCCTGCTGGAGGCGATCGCGGAGGCGATCCGCATCGGAAAGGACGCTGGCGTGCCGGTAGAGATTTATCATCTGAAAGCGAGTGGCACGGACAACTGGTCAAAAATGCCGCGGGCCATCGCGATGATCGACTCGGTGCGCGCAGCCGGCCAGGATGTCCAGGCGAACATGTATTTATACATCGCCGGCGCCAACGGCTTCTCGTCGTGCATCCCGCCGAAATACGCCGCCGACGGCAAGCTGCTGGACAACCTCCGCAATCCGTCGCTTCGCGCGCAGATCATCACCGGCCTGCATACGCCGGATCCGTCGTACGACAACTCGTGCCTCAATGCGGGTCCCGACGGCGTCATGGTTGTCGGCTTTACCAAGCCCCAACTCAAGCAGTACGAAGGCAAGCGTCTCGGTGAGATCGCCCGTATGATGCGGAAAGACTGGGCGGAAGTCCTCATCGATCTCAACGTTGCAGAGGAAGCCAATCTCGGCGAAATCCTCTTTCTCATGAACGAGGACAACGTTCGTTCGCAGATTCGCCAGCCGTGGATCAAATGGGGCACGGACGCTGGCGCACTCGATCCCGCGAAGGCCACCGGCATGACGCACCCCCGGACGTACGGCGACTACCCGCGGCTGTTCGGGAAGTATGTACGCGAGGAAAAGGTGATTTCGCTGGAAGAGGCGGTGCGCAAGTCCAGTTCGGCGGTTGCAACGCGCCTCTCGATCGCGGATCGCGGCCTGCTCAAGGAAGGCATGAAGGCGGATATCGTCATTTTTGACCCTGCGACCATTGCGGACAAGGCGACATTCGAGAAACCCCACCAGCTTTCGGTCGGGATGCAGACCGTGATCGTGAACGGCGTCGAAGTCGTGCGCGACGGCGCGCACACCGGCGCGAAGCCGGGGCAGACCGTCCGCGGGCCGGCGTGGACAGGATGGTCGGCTTCAAGGTGAGCGGGTCAGCGGGGCCTGTGCTGCGCGCGACAGCGCCGGGCGGGCCGGTGTACGCTGCGGATGGAGCCGCACAACGCGTCCTGCAGAGCAGCACACTTCAACAAAACCGTGTTCTGCGCGCCTCTGCGGCCGTGTTCAACTGGTGGGGCGGGCCGGGCGTGATCCTGGTGGCTGCCGTGCTCTGGCTTGGAGCCCGCGCCGCGCGCCGCCGCCGAATCTCGGCACTTGGGCTTCGGTGCGCAGAGGCCATAGCCGTGAGCAGCGCCATCAGCGGGATCATAAAGGGTCTCGCGGGGCGAGCGCGGCCGTTCGTCACACCCGGGGAACCGTGGCATTGGCAACTCGGGCGCGGCTGGGCGGGTGCGCACTACTACTCTATGCCATCGGGGCACACGACGGCCGCTTTCGCCCTCGCCGGCGCGGCTACAGTGACGCTCGCGCGCGGCGCGCCGCCATACCGGGCCGCGATCGCAACCGTGGCGGTTCTGAGCGCGCTGCTCGTTGCATTCGCGCGCATGTACTCGAACCAGCACTGGCTCAGCGACGAAGTCGTGGGCACACTGCTCGGAATGTCCACAGGCGTCGTGATCGCGCGGTGGCACGCGCGCCATCCGGAGTCGGCCTTCGACCGGGCACTGCTGGGCACGGCGGACGCATGAGCGCACGGAGACCGGCGCACCCGCACCGCAGGTGTCCTTGAGCGGCATCTTCATTATTGCGGAGCTCGACGGCGCCATCGGCGAGCGCATTCACGCCCTTCAGGAACGGTTTGATCCGAAACTCGCCGCGGAGGCACCGCCGCACGTGACGATCATCGGCTCCTCCGGTGCCGGCCCGATATCGCCCACGACGCCGGTGGCGGCGCTGCGCCGCGCAATCGAACCGGTGGCCGCTGCCACACCGCCGCTCACCCTGCGCTTCGGGCGACCGGACCGATTCCTCCAGCGAGAAATCGTCATTCTTCCACTTGATCCGCATGGGCCGCTGCGGACACTTCACCAGGCACTGAAGGGGAGCGGCCTCGAGTGCGCGAATGCTCGCTGGCCGTTCACACCCCACTGCACGCTGAGCTTCTATCCGACCCTCACGGCGACCACCCTGCGCCGGCTGCTGGCCGTCCGGGAAGACGCCGAGTGGACGCTCTCAATGCTGCGCGTTTACCACACGCGCGACCCACAGCCGCCCACACTGCTGTTCGATGCCCGCCTAAGAGGCAGCTGAGAGTCTGGAGTCGAGTGTTGAGAGTTCGGGAGTCGAGAAGTCGAGAAGTCGAGAAGTCGAGAGATGGTGGGCGCGTTCAACCCAAGGCTAACTTCTCAAGTGCTGAAGTCTCAACAACACTCGACCCTCGACTCGGGACTCTCGACCGCGTCCTTTCAGAACGCTTTCTTGATGGCCGAATCCAGGTCCTGTCCGCCGCCGAGTCCGGTGTACACGACCTTCCCGGCCCTGCTGATGACGACGACAAAACTCGTTGCGGGAACGTCGTACGCATCGATGGATGCGCCCTTCTTGTCATACAACTGTGTCCCCGCGAGCCTGTGGCGCTCAACGTATCGCCGCACGAGTTCCGGCGACTGGTTGGCACTCACCGCGATGCCCACGAACTGCACGCGGCCGGCGTACTTCTTCTGCGCGGCAAGTAACGCGGGTTCGAGCGCCTTGCAGTTCTCGCACCAGGTTGCCCAGAACTCGATCAGCACGGGTCCCTTGCCGATGAACGCACCAAGATCAGCGGGCTTTCCGTCCAGCGTCTCGAGCTTGGCAACGGGCGCGGCGCTCCCGACCGGAATGCCGCTTTCCTGCCCGCGGAGCGCGGTTGTGCCCAGCACTGCCGCCAGCCCCGCCGCTACCAATAACCGCGTCCTGCGCCCCGATTTCAGATCCACAGTTCTCCTGCCTTCAACAGGTAGTACTCGGCAACACCGAGCATGATGATCGCGAACACCCGCTTCACCCACACCATCCATACCCCGGCACGCGGCAACTTCGCCACGACACCGCTCGACAGCCCCACCGCCACCAGCAACGTGCACATTCCGAGGGAGAACGAGAAGAGATAGGCGAAGCCCAATATCGGCGATTTTGTCCTCGTGACCCAGGTGAGCACCGCGGCCATGACGGGCGCCGAGCAGGGAGCGGCGACGAGGCCGCTCATCGCGCCCATCGTGAACGCACCGGTCACCCTTTCGCCGTCGCCCGCCGTAGCCGCCCGTTGCATCAGCCATGCGGGCACCCTGACGGGAAGCACGTCCACCATCGCGAGCGCCGCCACGATCAGCAGGTTCGCCATCAAGAAATACAGCCATGGATTGCTGCTCACCGAGCCGAAGAGCGTCCCGCTCATGCCCGCAAAGAGTCCGAGTGACGAATAGACCAGGGCAAGGCCCAGCACATAGGCGAATGTCAGCATAGCGGCGCGGCGGCGCGATGGCGGCGCACCCACCGATGCACCACCCACGATCGCCGCCGTGATCGGGATCATCGGATAGACACATGGCGTGAGGCTCGTCAGCACGCCGGCCAGGAAGAGAATCGGCACTGCGGTGACAGGGCTCCCCGACAGTCGCTCAGCGATCTGCGTAAAGTCCAAGAGAAGTGGATGAGATGTTAACGACAAAACCTGGCAGGACGTCCGACGTATGGAAACACAGCCCCTTGTACCACAGGCTGCACCGGGAGCACCCATGCGATTCGGACATTCATTCTATACGCTCGCACTGCTGCAAGCCTTGGCCGGCCTCATTTCGGCGCAGACCCATCCCGGAATGCACATGGGCGGCCAGAGCCACGCTGCACACGACGCGATGGCCGGCAAGATGACCGAAAGCCCGCACATGCGCATGACGCCCGCACGTGCGCGCACCAACGCGGACTCGATTCGGGCGATGGCCATCGCCGACACGCTCCGCCGCGCACTCGAGAAGTACGCGGACCCGGCCGCGGCCGAGCGCGACGGCTTCAAGCTGTTCCTCCCACAGATCCAGAACCAGAAGGTCTTTCACTACACCAAGTGGTCAAATGCGCTGGGGGAAGCATTCCGGTTCGATCCCGCCAAGCCGACATCCATCCTGTACAAGAACGACACATCGGGCCACAAGCAGCTCGTGGGCGCGATGTATACCATGCCGAAGCGGGCGACGCCGGCCGACCTCGACAAGCGCGTCCCGCTGAGCGTGACGCAGTGGCATTTGCACACCAACCTCTGCATGCCGAAGAAGGGAGACGAGCGACGATACTTCGAAATGCAGAACGGAAAGCCTCGCTTCGGCCTTGCCGGGACGATCGCCACCCAGGCGGAGTGCGACGCAGCGAACGGCCAGTTCCACGACGTCATCTTCGGCTGGATGGTGCACGCGAACGTCTTTGAGGGAATCGACCTCAAGTCCGTGTGGGGCCACGATGAGATGATGGAGCACGCCGGACACACCGGGCGCTGACCATCAGCGTGCGTGCGTCCTGAACCAGGCGCAGGTGGTGGTCACCACGCATTCATCGCACCGGGGCGCCGAGTACTTGCAGGTCTCCTGCCCGTGCGTGCGGAGCACGAGGCTCGCTTCGGCAAGCAGTGAGGCTTTTCCGGGAAGTTCGGCCATCGCGGCGTCGCGCGCCTCGCGACAGGTCCGGGAGTAGTTGCGTTGCTCCGTGCCGTAGCCCATTCGGCACAGCGAACGCAAGGAGTTCGAGTCGAGCCCGAGCACCGCGTGGGAGCCGCAGAGCATCAGGATCCGGTCCGCCCCCGGCTCCCCCACCGACGGAAATCGCTGCAAGGCCCTCTTCGCCTTCGCGTAGTCCCAGCCAAGGACTTGTGACAGATCGCCGTCGAACTCATCTGCGACGAGCGCGGCCACTTCCTTGATTCGTTGCCCACGCCGCTCCGGCTGCATACCGCCGCCGGTGCGGCAGATTGCGGTGAGCACGGAGAGAGGCGCCTTGAGGAGGGCTTCGGGCGCGAGTCCCACTCGTGAACGCAGCGAGTCGAAGGCTTTGCGCCGGGCGTCATCGTCGGCCAGATAGGCGACCACCTCCCACAGGATCAGCCCCAGCGGGTCACGTCCTGCGGGGTGAGCGCGCGGCTTTCCGTACCGCTTCTTGAGCGTGATCAGAATCTTCTGGAGAGCCGTCTGCGCCATGAATTAGCTTTGTCCAGCCGTTGACACCCCACCCACAGGTGATTCGCTTCGTGGCTCCACAATTCATTTATGTGATGAAGGCGTTGCGCAAGGTGATTCCCCCCTCGCGCATCATTCTCGACGACATCTGGCTCTCGTTCTATCCCGGCGCAAAAATCGGCGTGCTTGGCGCCAACGGAGCCGGCAAGTCATCACTGCTGCGCATCATGGCCGGCGTGGACAACGAGTTTCAGGGAGAAGCGTGGCCGCACAAGGGCACGCGCATCGGCTTCCTTCCGCAGGAGCCGAATCTCGACGTGAAGAAGGACGTAAAGGGCAACGTCGATGAAGCGGTCAGGGAACAACGCGCCAAGCTCGACCGGTTCAACGACGTGGCGATGAAATTCGCGGATCCGATGAGCGACGACCAGATGAACGCGTTGCTCGAGGAACAAGGCAAGCTGCAGGAGTACATCGACGCCCACAATCTCTGGGAGCTGGACCGCAAGGTGGAGATCGCCATGGATGCGCTCCGACTGCCGCCCGGGGATGCCGACGTGACGAGGCTGTCGGGTGGCGAGAAGCGGCGCGTCGCGCTCTGCACAGTCCTCCTGGAAGAACCGGACATGCTCCTGCTCGACGAGCCCACCAACCATCTCGACGCCGAGAGCGTGGCCTGGCTCGAGCGGCATTTGGCCGAGTTTCCCGGAACCGTGGTGGCCATCACGCACGATCGATATTTCCTCGACAACGTGGCCAAGTGGATCCTCGAACTCGACCGGGGTCGCGGCATTCCGTGGGAAGGGAACTACTCGAGCTGGCTCGATCAGAAGCGCATGCGGCTCGCCACCGAAGAGAAGCAGGCGAGTGCACGGCAACGCACGCTGGAACGCGAGCTGGAGTGGGTGCGGCTTGCGCCTCGCGCCCGGCAGCAGAAGAGCAAGGCGCGCATCCAGAAGTTCGAAGACCTGCAGAGCGAGGCGCAGCAGCAGAAAGTTGCGGCCAACGAAATTGTGATCCCGATACCCTCGCGCCTCGGCAACGATGTCGTGATAGCCGACAAGGTACGGAAGGGATTCGGCGACACGCTGCTGTTCGAGAACCTCACCTTTTCCCTGCCGCGCGGCGGGATTGTCGGTGTGATCGGCCCCAACGGCGCGGGCAAGACGACGCTGTTCAAGAT
>DASZZO010000216.1:0-6065 GCA_035544915.1 Gemmatimonadaceae bacterium
AGACACCATCTGCGGAGTCTCATTTGCAGTCGGTCCACACGGCGGAGTCGGCGTGATGGGAGCGCGAACCCAGTCAGGCCGGCGGTCCGCTCCGTGCAGTGTATTCTCGCGGGCTCGATCCGGTCCATCGCTTGAATGCGCGCGAGAATGCCGTCGGATCGGAGAACCCCACCAGGCGGGCCGGCCGCTTCACCGACGCCTTGTCAACCCTCAAGTAGGTGGAGCGCCAACCTGTGGCGCAGCTCATCGAGCACTTGCTGGAATGTCACGTCCTCCGCATGCAACTTGCGAAACAGCGTTTAGCGGCTGAGCCCGAGCTTGCCGGCGATCGTGTCCGCGCTCACGTCTCCGGTGGGCAGTACGGGCATCAACAGGCTCTCGACGCGTCCTCGCGCCGATTGCAAGCTGTCCAGCTTCTGCAGCAGTGCCTCGGCGTGGTCCAGCAACACGCGCGTCACGTACCGCGATGATGGCGGGATCCGGAAGTTCGACAGCACCGCTCCATCAAACTGGAGGCCATTCTTGTCGCTTCCAAATACCACCGGTACCCGGAAGGAACTGAAAACTACCGAGTGAAACACAACGTCATGCTAACCATCGCGTCGCTGCTCTCAATGCTCTTGGCGTTTCACTTGACCGGAGACATCGTCCGCGGGATGGCGCCGGGAGGGCTTTCAAGCCTCTTTGCGGTGCTCATCCTGGTCGTCTGGCTGTGCGGAACGCGGGTGCTCGCCGAACGGCGATCGGGGTACATCATCACCTCCTCGCGCTCGCGGTGACCGGGACCTTCTCCGTCAGCCTCTCGGTGCGCGGACTGCGGAGCCCTGCAATCGGCCCACACGGTATTCCAACAAACCGAAGTGCGGAGCGAACGTCAGCGTAGCCCATCGCAGCGAGCGCCTCACGCGGAGCGTTGCGAGCGGGCGGCTATGGCCGGGGAACGAGTATCATGCCCTGGGCCAACTCCCATGCGATCGGGTCGAGGCTGGATCGTTGCGCGGCGTCTTCGTACGTTCTCAGATGAAGAAGGCTGGTGCCGAACATCCGAAAGAACTCGTGCTCGACCACTTGGCCGGTCGTGACCGCGTGGAAGCTTGCCGGCGAATAGTACGTCCGCACCACGTGGTGAATCGGTCCTGACTGTGTCTGTCGAACATCGGTGGATACACTCTCGCCACGAATCCGCGGAGCAGCGGCCTTGGTTGCCCGCCCGGCTGCACTCACCCGCTCGCCCGAGTACTCGGGGTTGTCGGGGCCGTAGCCGAACGTACAGGCCATGAAACGAGGAACACGCGCGGCGTCCATCAGGATCGCGCACTGCTCATGCCGGTCGATGCCGTAGCGTGCGCGCCAGCCGCTCGGCAGGGGGAGAAGCGCCATGGTCGGACTCTTGTAATACAGATGAAGAAGTCCCCTGCCGATCGAATCGGAGGGCCGGACCTTGAGGAGGATGAGAAAAGTAGCTAGTGCGACCAGACTCATCATGACGAGCACCAACGCTATCCTTCTAATTGAGATCGGCCTCAAAGGTCCTCACATCGCGTCGCAACCGTTACGCGGGCATCCTACGATATCAGCGAGCGGCGCCTACCGCATCTTGCAGCAATCCCCGCGATCTCGCTGCACGTTTCACGAAATAGGCTAGCGCAAGGACTGTCGCTGGATCAGGAGAGTCCTGGTTCGATCTCAGGAGGGGGAACGCCTTGCTTCCGCGCCTGGATTATGAAGCGTGTCATCAGTACGCCGGGTGACCGCGGCTTCGCGCAGCGCAGATCGCGCCAAGATTCGGGTAGAATCGAGAATCGGAAGCGACGAGTCGGCCTCGCCAATAAGTAGCGGGATTTCGGTACAACCGAGCACCACGGCGTCGGCGCCACAGCTCTTGCCGTGGTCGATAACGTCTCTCAAGAAAGAACGCGCGGCCTCTTCGAACCGTCCGTAAACGAGCTCGTCAAAGATCAAGGCGTTGATACGCTCCCGTTCACGGGCCTCCGGTATCTGGTATTCGATATCCCGGGGTCGAAGCTGGCCCCAGTACACCGGACCCTCCATCAGGTATTTCGTCCCAAGGACAAGGAGGCTTTGAAACCCTCGCGAGGCCGCAACTCTTGTCACCTCCTCTGCGATATGAAGCCACGCAAGCGGTGATCGATCGCGGATGATGTCGATGGCCTGGTGGACGGTGTTGTCGGGACAGATCAGAACGTCGGCGCCCGCTCCGTGAAGGATTCTGGCCGACGCCAAAAGCATCGCGGCTACCTCATCCCAATGCCCAACCTCGATGTGGACCATGTAGTCCGAAAGCGGATACGTGTGCATCGTCACTTCCGGATGCACATGTCGGCCGAGAAGGGCTGGACCCTCAGCGCAAAGGGTCCGGTAGCAGAGCGCTGCGCCCTCGGCGCTCACGCCGACGATACCGATATGCTTGGTCATGCGGTCTCCATCTGGGAACTGGCCATGTACACGCTTCGGGACAAACCGCCGTCAGCGCTAGCGTCTGTGCGCCCGTGGCAAAGGGAAGAACCGCTGAAGGGCATGAGGCGTGGTGGAATCCATTCGCTAGCCGCGAGCGATTCGGAGGATCGCCGCGATCGAGCGATCAACGTCCGCTTCGGTCGTGGCCCAAGAGATCACACTCACACGCATCGCCGTCCTGCCTTGCCAGACCGTCACGCCGGTCCAACACGTTCCCTCGTCCTGAATCGCCGCGATTACCTGGCGCGTGCGCTCCTCGTCGCCAAAGGAGACGAGTACCTGATTGAGGACGACGTCGTTGAGCACGGGGAACCCGGCGCTGCGAAAAGCCTCCGCAAAGCGGGTCGCCAGGCGGCAGGTGCGTTCCACGAGGTCTGCGAGGCCCATCCGGCCGAGCCCACGCAGTGCCGCCCAAGCGTCAACGCCGCGCGGTCGGCGTGACCCTTCAGGTGTGTAGTCCGACTGATTGGCGTCGTCGCTGGGAATGTATTCCGCATTGATCGCCATCGACTTTCGCAGCGCCTCACCATCGCGCACGATCGCCATGCCACAGTCGTAGGGAGAGTTCAGCCACTTGTGCGCGTCGGTGGCCCAGGAGTCCGCCAGCTCGACCCCGTTGGTGAGGTGAGCGCGCATCGGCGCGACGCGCGCCCACAGGCCAAACGCCCCGTCGACATGAACCCATGCCGGTGCCGGGGACGCACGGACGCGCTGGATAATCTCCTGGAATGGATCGAAAGCGCCGGTGTTCACGTTCCCCGCCTGCAAACAGACGATCGTCGGGCCGGAAATGGCCGGGAGTGCATTCGCGCGCATCCGGCCCTGCGAATCGACGGGAACCTTGACGACGCGGTTACGCCCGAGACCCACGAAGCCAAGCGCCTTGAAGAGCGTCGAATGTCCCTCGGCCCCCACGACGACCGTGATGGGCGGCGCACCAAACAGGCCGTCGGCGTCGGCATTCCACCCGACCCGGGCAAGGACGGAATATCGGGCGGCAGCGAGGCAGGTCATGTCCGCCACCGTAGTGCCGGTGACGAAAGAGCCCACGGAATCGCGTGGGAGTCCGAGCAGCTCGATCGTCCAGCGAAGCGCGATCTGTTCCAGCGTAGTGCTGCCCGGAGATGAGACGAAAAATCCTCCGTGTTGTTCCCACGCGGTTGAAAGCCAATTCGCCGCGAGCGCGGCCGGTAATGCCGAGCTGTTCACGAAGCCGAAGAAACGCGGACCAGCAATCGCCATTGTAGCGGGAGAGCCGATGCGGTCGAGCTCCTCGACCACCTGCTCAGCAGAAATCGGACTGTCCTGAAGCGGGACATCGAATGCCTTCAGCCCCGCGAGGGCGTCCTGGCTCGGAGCGACGCGACGTTCGCCGATACGATCGAGATAGCGCCTGGAGCGATCGGCGACGTCGGCGAGCACCTGCCACGTTCGGTCGCCAGAGATGCCGGGAGCCGTCATGGATACAGCCGCTCAGGGAGCCACGGCGGGAGACTTGCCGACCTCCCAAGGAGTTCTCGAATCCGCCGTAACGCTACCATGCTACGGTGCACGTCCGCCTCCGGGCATAGAGTTAAGCGGGGTCACCAATCGAACGAAGCTGACCGTGGGGTATCCACCAAGCGCACCACCACCCCCACGCGCTCTCCCGTGCGCGCCCGGTACTTGGTCGAAAGCGTGGATCATAATGGCCCCCAGTGGAGCAGCGTGCGGCGCGCTGGACTCGACATTGGCGTATTGCTCCAATGCTAGTCATCCCTGGTACAGGCAGTAGTGATCCTTGCTCACTTCAGCCATAAGGCGCGCTAATGCCTGCGTTTCGCGCCAGGAGCGTCAGGCTCGCGGTCCAATCTTCGTCGCAGGTCCGGCCGCGAGATGTCGTCGCAATAGCTCAATGAGATCGCACTGGTACGGGGGGGTCACGCCCCTACTCCGCACGGCCGCGTACCACGTCCGACTGTAGCCGCTCTTGCCGAGTCGCACCGTTGTAACGGCACCTGACCTGACGGCGGGGATAACTGCCCATTTGGCGAGAATCGCGACCCCGAATCCGGCCGCGACCAGCTCGAGAATAGCTTCGGTGAGTTGGAGTCGGGTCGTCTTCAGCGGCTTGACGTCGGCTGATTCCAGGATGTCCCGGACAACGGAGCTGCTGCGCGTGAATGAGGTGTAAACAAACAGGTGCTCATCCTCGAGGACCTTTACTGGAACGTACTCCTTTCCTGCCAGTCGATGGTCGGGAGCAACGGCCAGCACAAGTTCATCCTCGAACAGCGGCTCGTAGCGAATGCGTTGGTCAGTCGTGCGATGATACACCAGTGCCAGATCGAGCGCGCCCTCCCGGAGGGCCGCAATCGGCGATCCCGTGTGCTCCGGCGTCACGCGCAACTCGACATTGGGCCAGCGGTCGCGAAACCCCCGCAGCACTGACGGCAGCCAATGGTACGCGGTGTAGCACGCTGTCGCGAAGCGAACCGTTCCCCGCGTGACAGAAAACTCCCCGTCGAGAACCTGCCGCACATAGGCATCGACCTGTGACAGCACCTCGCGCGCGATAAGGGTCAGGTGCTCACCGGCCGTTGTCAGAACCATTCGCCTCGCCGTCCGCTCGAACAACGGCGAGCGAAGCCGCAGCTCAAGGTCTCTGAGTTGATGGCTGAGGGCCGGTTGCGTCAGCCCCAGCACGCGTGCGGCAGACGTCAGGCTGCCGTGTTCGACGACGGCGGCAATGAGTCGAAGGTGACGCATTTCAATACCCGGCCCCAGGGGCGACTCATGCATAACAATCCGTTATGTCTGAATGGTGCACGCATTCTATTAGCTCATATAGGGGAGAGCAATGCCTGCCCGCCCCCACGGCATGTCCGCGGCAAAATGGAGCGCGCGCGGCGAGGCGAGGTAGGCGAGCGCACCGCTTTGTGTCGGGTTCCGGACAAAACGCTGACGCGTGGAGGTAGTCCAACGTTGAGCAGTTTGCCGTATTGTACATTTCAAACGTACAGGCTCGCTTCTCGCGGTACTGACGCCCAATGAACTCCACTCTGTCTGCTCATGGGAACACCCTCCGCTACGGCGCGGCCCATGGCGTTGCCATAACGGAGTCGCGGTTCGCCCCGGGGCTCGCGATCGAGGAACACACGCACCACACCGGGTACATGTCCTTCACGCTCGCGGGTTCCGTCGTGGATACCATCGCGGTTCGCGAGGCGCTCGCGGCTCCCGGATATTCATGCTACGTGCCTCCAGAGACGCCACATGCCAACGTGTTCGGCCCATCGGGCGCGCGTTGCCTGCTCGTGGAGATCGACGCTTCCGCCCTGAGGTTCCTCGATGATGTGGGAAGCGACGTCGCCGCGCCTTGGAGCGCGTTCGGGGGGGCCAGCACTTGGCGCGGGCTCGCATTGTACCGGGCGTTGCGGCACGACGCGCCAACGTCGCTGGATTTTGAGGAGTTCATCCATCGCGCGTTCGAGCGCCGTCCCGCAGTGGTGGCAAAGTGTCCGAATCCTCCCCCATGGCTCTCACGGATCCGCGAGCATCTGGACACGGAACTTGAGCGGCCGCCCAGCCTCGCCGTGCTGGCGCAG
>DASZZO010000217.1:0-21541 GCA_035544915.1 Gemmatimonadaceae bacterium
TGCTCTTGTGCTCGAACTTCACCAGGCCATCCACGAGCGCATAAATCGTGTAGTCGGTTCCAAGGCCCACATTGCGGCCCGGGTGCCACTTCGTGCCGCATTGGCGAATGATGATGTTCCCCGCGCGCACGCGCTCGCCCCCGAACTTCTTCACGCCGCGATACTGCGGATTGGAGTCGCGCCCATTGCGCGTCGAGCCTACGCCTTTCTTGTGAGCCATGAGAGTCGTGTCAGTCGGCGCTAGCCGAGAGTGATGTCATTGATGCGGACTTCGGTGAATCCCTGCCGGTGTCCCTGCTTCTTTGCATAGTTCTTGCGGCGGCGGAACTTGAACACGACAATCTTCTCGCCGCGCCCGTGCTTAACGATCTCGCCCGTCACGACGGCACCCTTGAGCGTGGGGACGCCCGTCTTGACGTTGTCGCCGTCCGACCCGAGCAGGACGTCGCTGAACTCGACCTTCGTGCCCGCGTCTCCGAGCAATGTCGGAATGCGAAGCGTCTTGCCCGGCTCGGCGCGGTATTGCTTGCCGCCGGTCTTAATGATGGCATACACGGGCAGTTCAGAGTCGAGGGTGGAAAGTTTGAGCGTTCAGCCTGGAGTCCAGAGCCTAGTAACATAACGAGTTCGGTCTTAACCCTCAACCCCGTTCACCCTCAGGGTAGTGGGTCAGTTGACCCACTACCCACCCTCAGCAACTCTCAACTCCCGTCTCCAGTCCGCAAACTCCCAACTCCCGACTCCCACCTCTCGTCTGTCCCTATGCCACCGCGTATTGCTGAGTAACGTCTCTTCCCGCGCCCTTAACCACCAGCTTGAACTCGTCCGGCCGCAGCAGTGGATCATCCCGCATCTCGAGCGAAAACCCGAGGCCCTTCTCGAGTTTCTTCAGGAGATCCCGTTCGTTTTCGAGCAGATACATCGCCGTGTCGGGATGGAGTTTCACCAGCAGGTTGTCCCGTCGCCCCTCCACGGCAATGCGCCGCACAGAACGCTCCATTCGCCGCACGATCGTTTCCGGAGTGAAGACGCGGCCGGTGCCATGGCAGGTTGGGCAGGGCTCCGTCATGGATTGCAGGTGGCTTTGCCGAACGCGCTGCCGCGTCATTTCTATGAGGCCAAGGTCGCTCACCGCGAAAGCCTTGGTCCGCGCGCGATCGCGCCCAAGGTGGGTTCGCAGCTCCTGGAGCACCCTCTCCCGGTTTGCCCGCGTCTCCATGTCAATGAAGTCGCAGACGATGATCCCGCCGATATCACGCAGCCGTATCTGGCGCGCTACCTCGCGTGCCGCCTCACTATTCGTCTTGTAGATCGTCTTCTCGGGATCCTTCTTCCCCACAAACCTTCCCGAGTTGACGTCAATCGACACCAGTGCCTCGGTAGGCTCGATGATGATGTGCCCCCCGCTCGGCAAGTCGCAGCGCCGCTTGAAGAGGTCCCGGATCTCCGTCTCGATCTCCGCCTTGTCGAACAGTGGCACCGCCTCCTCGTAGAGCTTCACCCGGTCCACGAGTTCGGGCGCGATCCCCTGCAGGTACTCGATGACCTCGTTGAAGATCTGCTTGGAGTCCACGGTCAGCTTGTCGATCTTCTCCGAAAACAGGTCGCGGATAATGCCGCGCGTGAGCGATGTCTCGCGGTGCAGAAGCTTGGGGGGCGACCCCACGAACTTCGTCTTCTTGTTGATCTTGCTCCACTGATTGATCAGCGTCGTGATCTCCGTGTGGAACGTCTGCTGTGTCACGTCCTCACCGACGGTGCGCACGATCACGCCGCCCGAGTTCTTCGGCAGGACCTTCTGCACCTGCTCGCGCAGCCGCTGCCGCTCGGCACGCTCGCCGATCTTCCGGCTCACGCCCACGCGTGAGGCAAAGGGCATGAAGACCACGAAGCGCCCCGCAATGGAGACCTGCGCCGTCACCCGGGGGCCCTTGGTGGAAATGGGCTCCTTGGACACCTGCACGATGATCGACTGCCCGCGCTTGAGCACGTCCTGGATCTGGGGCGGCTCGGGTCGCGGGCGGCGACCGCCACTGCGGCGTCCGCCGCCGTTCCCCCCGCCGCCACCCCGGCGGCCGCGCGATGGAGCGGCGTCGCCTCCCCGTAACTCCGCCTCTGGTTCGGGCGCATAGGGTGAGTCCGGGGTCGCGTCGTCCCGTTCCGGTTCGTCCGCCTCCTCGGCGTCGTCGTCTTCGTCGGGATCTTCGTCGCCCTCGTCGTAGACGAGGTCCGACGAATGGAGGAACGCGCTCTTCTCGGTGCCGATGTCAACGAACGCTGCCTGTATACCCGGCAGCACCGCGTCCACCCTGCCCCAATAAATGTCGCCGACCATCCGCCGTGCTTCCGGACGGTCGACCTGCATCTCAACGAGCTGGTCGTCCTCCAGAATCGCAACGCGAACTTCGCGTTGGGTTGCGCTGATCAGAATCTCTCGTTTCATCAGTGACCGCAGGAAGGCACGCGAACGGCGACCCAGCGCCGATGAACGGAACGCTCGCGGCAATGCGGTTGGTCGATTGTGAGCGACAGAGCGGCTGGCCGGCCGGCGCACGCGTGTAGAAGCGTTTGCCGGCGATTGTCCGCCGCGCTACCCGAGTGAATGGGCTCCCTTGCTCTCGCGTGATCGTCCACGCTGCTGCCGCCCGGTGCGCGCGCCCGAAATCAAGCGGCGCGGCAATCGGAATGGTGCGGCTCGGCGTGCGATCGAATGCGTTCGGCATCCTGTGGATGTTGCAGCAGCGTGAGAGGGAGCAGGCCGGACTTTTGCCTTGTCACCAGCCGAACCTGCTCCGGCCAGCCGTCCGAACCCGTTCTGTTGGACCGACTTCCGCTGGGGGCGTAAGAAGCCGATCCGGTGGCGTGTTACTATGCACGTAACTAGCGGGGACGAGGGATCGCAAGCTGGTTGAGGCACTCCCATGTCCAGAACTCTCAACCCTCAACCCTCAACTCTCGATTGTCCCTTTACCACCTTCGGACAAAGAGATCGGAGAGTCCTCCGCCTTTGCTGCGCATCAGGCAGAACAGGATCCCCGCGGGCTGCGCATCTCGAACGGCCACCAGCATGCCGCGCAGCTCACTCCACGAGACGAGTTCTCCGCTCGTGAGCCGGAGCCCCTTGTCCTCCGCATAGACGGAGAAGAGAAGCGTGGGAGGAAGCCCGCGCCGCTTGACCTCCGTCGCAATCCGGAGGCGCAGGATGATCTCGAGCATCTCCTTGTCGGCCGCGAGGTGGTACGCGTTCTCGATGTTGGCGAGCTCGAGCTCACCACATACGTCCTGACCCTCCGTTCGACCGTTGAGCAGGTCGAACGAAGTGGGGGAGTCGATGATGTAGACGAAGCCTGGCGGCATGGATGGGTATCGAGCAAGGAACGTGCCATCGACAGCCCATGACTATGCACGCCAAACCCTTCAGGGGCGAGAGGATAACCGAATCCGCTCTTCAGCATGACCTGAGCCGGGAGCCGGCAGTAGGCGTCAGATCGCTACGAGATCCTTCAGCAGGTGGCGGGCGATGACGATCCGCTGGATCTCGCTGGTGCCCTCGCCGATCTCGCCCACCTTTGCATCGCGCATCATGCGCTCGACGGGATACTCCTTGGTGTAGCCATATCCGCCGTGGATCTGCACCGCTTTGATGGCAGCGCGCATGGCGAGTTCCGAGCAGAACAGTTTGGCCATTGCCGCCTCTTTCGAAAACGGGTGGCCGTGCTGGGAGAGCCACGCGGCGTGGTATACCAGGTGCCGGCCGGCCTCTATCTCGGTGGCCATGTCCGAGAGCTGGAACTGGACGCCCTGGAACTCGGCGATGGCCTTGCCAAACTGTTTTCGTGTGGCCGAGTACTTAAGCGCGAGGTCGAACGCGCCTTGCGCCAGCCCAAGTGAGAGCGAGGCGATGCCGATGCGGCCAGAGTCGAGCGTCCGCATGAAGTTGGTGAATCCCTGTCCCTCCCCGCCGAGCAGGTTGTCGACGGGCACCTCGACATCTTCGAAGATCAGTTCCCGAGTATCCGAGGCACGCCAGCCCAGCTTGTCCTCCTTCTTGCCGGCCCGGAAACCCCCGAGTGGGGTGAGCGCATCACTGTGTCCTATGCCGATTTCACGAACTCGGGCGAGGTCGCACGTCTCCTTTGTCAGGATGAACGAGCTGATGCCCCGCGTTCCCTTCCCCGGATCGGTTACGGCCGTGACCACGAATATCTCGCCCACGCCCGCGTGCGTGATGAAGCGCTTGGAGCCGTTCAGCACATAGCAGCCGTTCTTTCGCACGGCGGTCGTCCGCGTTCCCCCTGCATCGCTGCCGGCCGTGTCTTCCGTGAGGCCGAATCCGCCCAGCACGCTCCCCGACGCGAGCAGCGGCACGAAATGTTCCCGTTGCGCGTCGGTTCCGAAATTCACAATCGGTGATGTCCCGAGTGTGGTATGCGCCGATATCGTGATCGCGTGCGAGGCATCCACGCGCGCCAGCTCTTCGATGGCGATGATAAAACTTATGATGTCGAGTCCGGCGCCCCCTAGCCGCTCCGGCCACGGAATTCCCAGCAAGCCGAGTTCGCCCATCGTCTTCACGTTTTCCCAGGGAAACTCCTGGTCAGCGTCCAAACGGGCCGCGACGGGTGCCACCTGGTCGCGGGCGAAACCGCGGACCATCTCCCGCACGGCGAGGTGCATCTCGGTGAAATACAGCGAGTCGTTCATGCGGGAAATATATCCGGTTGCAGTCGCAGTTCCTTCAGGAACTCTTCACCATACTTTTCCAGTTTCACGGGCCCGACCCCGAACACGTCGCCGAGTGCGGCGATGGACCGCGGGCGACTGCGGGCCATTTCGCGCAATGTGCGGTCCGCGAAGACAACGTACGCGGGGACGGACTCGCGTCGTGCGATCGTGGTGCGCACGGCGCGCAAGGCGTCAAGCACATCGCGCTCCTCGCTCGTCATGTCAGGCAAGCCCGCGGACGCCTTCTTGCGGTGCTCGGGCTTCGAGACTTGGGCTCTCGACTCCCCGGCTCTTCGACTCGAGACGGTCGGTTTGTGCCCTAGCGACAGGCAGTTATCACATTGCTCGCACTGCGACGTCGCGGCTGGGTCGCCGAAATACCGGAGGACAAAGCCACGGCGGCAGCGGTCGGTGTAGGCGTACTTCTGCATCACATCCAGTTGCGTAGTCTCGGCGCGGCGCCGACGGTCCAGTGTATCCCAATCCATGGGCCATCGCGCGAGGGGCGCGGTTCGGTTCGTGACGATGAGCCCCGCACCTACGCGCGACCAGACGAGGAATTGGCGGCTCTGGAGTGCGTCGAGCAGTCGGCCGGCGCCAGCCCCTCCTCCGAATCCCGGAGGCAATGCGTCGAGGTCCACGACCGATCCCTCCGTCACGCCGCCGCGCGTGGCCCGCCAGATGGCCCGCAGCAGCCCCAGTTCGAGGGACTCATCCCCGCCCAGCTCCGAGCGAATGCGTTCGTGCGTCGCAAGCATCCGCACGCGCGCGCGGCTCAACGATCCTGCAGACTCGGTCACGGCTCCCGCGTGGCCCAGTAGCCTCAGCGCGGACTCTGCCTCGCGGTCGGAGATCTTGCCTTTGGCGAGCGTCGCCAACCCGGCCGCGTCAAGCGAGAGCGCGCCGTCGGGCGACGATGCGCGGCAGGCCGATGCGTATACCGCCTCGACGACCTCGCGCTCCGGGCACGCGCCCTTGATGAAGAACTCGTGCGTGAAACGGTCCTGGAACGCATGCAACAAGAAACAGTCGGCCAGTTCGCCGTCGCGGCCCGCGCGTCCGGCTTCCTGATAGTACGCCTCGAGCGAACCGGGCATGGCATGATGCACGACCGTGCGCACATTGCGCTTGTCGATCCCCATGCCGAACGCGTTGGTCGCGACGATCACGCGTACCTGCTCCTGCATGAACGCGTTCTGCACTTCCTTCCGCCGCTGGTCGTCGAGGCCGGCGTGGTACGCCTCGGCCGAGATCCCGGCATGCCGCAAATGGTCGGCGACGCGGTCCACCGTCTTGCGTGTGGCGGCATAAACGATGGCGACGCCTTCGTCCCGTCGCAGCAGCGAGACGAGTGTCCCGTCCTTCTCGGAATCGTTCTTGGTGCGGACTACGTGCCAGCGGAGATCGGCGCGATCGAACCCCGTGAGCACGAGGGTCGGACTCCTCAGGCCCAGCACGCGGGCGATGTCGCGCCGGACTTCGGGCGTGGCGGTCGCTGTCAGCGCAAGCGTCGGTGGTGACCCGAGGCGTTTCTGGATTTCACGTACGCGGCGGTAGCTCGGCCTGAAGTCGTGACCCCACTCGCTGATGCAATGGGCCTCGTCCACCGCAAGAAGCGAGACGTGCATGCCTGCCATGCGGTCGCCCGCGCGCCCCAGGTCGAATCGCTCGGGGGCTACGTAGAGCAGCTTGAGTTCACCTCGCTCGGCGCGCTCGAGCCGGTCGCTGATTTGCGATGCGGAGAGCGAGCTGTTGATGAAGGCTGCCGGCAGGCCGCGCGCCTGCATCGCGTCTACCTGGTCCTTCATCAGAGAAATCAGCGGCGACAGCACGACAGTGAGGCCGTCGAGCATGAGCGCCGGCACCTGGTAACAGAGCGATTTGCCTCCCCCGGTCGGAAGGATGACCATGGTGTCCTTCCCGGCAAGCACTGACTCCACCGCGCTTTGCTGTCCGGGTCTGAACTCAGCGTGGCCAAAGCGTTCGCGGAGGACCGTGCGCGCGCGCTCGAGAAGGAGAGAGGTCACCCCGAAACGTAGTGGGGAGCGAGGCTGAACCGGAGCGCAAAACGCCGCGATCGGATCGTTTCCCCGGCCTCTCCCGCGACGTCGCGGCGACCTGCCATTGCGCGAGCCTGCCCTCGACCGTACCGTCATATTGGGAACCCATATGACCCACCAGCCGAACGACGTCAGGAAGTATTGGAAACCCATAGGACGGACCTGCCGTAGGGTCTCACGTATTCACCTCACAGAGGACGCAACATGGCCGGGAAGCTGGATGTGCAGCAGGGCACGCTGGCCCTGATGATTCTCAGGACCGTCGAGGTGCTCGGACCGCTCCACGGGTACGGCATCGCTCGCCGCATCGAGGAGACGAGCAAGAACCGCCTCACGCTGAACTACGGCACGCTATACCCCGCCCTTCTCAAGCTGGAGCAAGAGGGTTTCGTCAAGGCGGAATGGCGCCAGTCCGAGAACAATCGCCGGGCGAAGTTCTATTCGCTCACGACGGCGGGGCGCAAGCAGCTGGTGCGTGAAACCCGCGACTGGCACCAGACCGCCGACCTGATCGCCGCCTTTCTCGCGCCACGACCGGAGGAATCATGAAACATGTTCGCGCCGCGCTCTCGCGTATCGCTGGAATGTTTGCCAGGCAGCGCACAGACGCCGATGTTCGCGATGAGCTGCAATCACATCTGGAGATGCAGACGGCCGAACACATCCGGCGTGGCATGCACCCAGACGAAGCCCGCCGACAGGCCATGCTGGCCTCCGGAGGTCTCACGGTGGCCGCTGACGCAGTCCGGGCGCAGCGCGGACTGCCATGGCTGGAAGGTGTCGCCGCGGACATCAGGTACGCATTGCGCGCGCTGCGCCGCAGTCCGGCGTTCACCGCCATAGTCGTGCTCACCCTGGCCCTGGGCGTCGGCGCCAATACCGCGATCTTCAGCGTCGTCCGCGGCGTGCTGCTGAAGCCTTTGCCGCATCGCGATGGCGATCGGCTTGTCTACTTGCGACAGTCGACCGACGGACCGGTGGGAGACAACGTCCTTTTTTCCGTTCCGGAGGTCCACGATTTCCGCGACGCGGCAAAAGCGCTGGGGGGGATTGCGGAATATTCCAAGTGGTCGCAGACCCTCAAGGGGGACCATGACGCCGTCCGCATCGACGTGGGGCTGGTCACGGGCAACTTCTTCGAAATCATGGGACTTGCTCCCGTCCTTGGCAGACTGACGCGACCGGGCGACGATGGACCGGGAGTCCCGGCGGTCATGGTATTGACCCACGAGTTCTGGACGAAGCATTTCGGTGGCGACTCCAGCATCGTCGGCAAGCAGGTGCGGCTCGACGGCACATCGGCGACGGTGATCG
The DNA here is from genome assembly GCA_035544915.1 of Gemmatimonadaceae bacterium. Classification (GTDB taxonomy): domain Bacteria; phylum Gemmatimonadota; class Gemmatimonadetes; order Gemmatimonadales; family Gemmatimonadaceae; genus Fen-1231. The sequence goes on from DASZZO010000217.1 coordinate 8,100, forward strand.
GGGTGGTCCAGGCGGCGCCCTGGTTTCCCGACCATGTGGATGCAGTGCTCAACATGGTGACCAGCGCGCATCACTTGAGCGCAACGATGATCCAGGGTCGCACTCATCGCATGACTGAGATAGTCGCGAGGCTTTCGCCCGGCGCCAGCGTCGCGCATGCCCGGAGCGAGGTCGCCGCCGCTTACGCCCGCATGCAACGCGATTTCAAGGACGCGTACGACCCGGGATCGCATTATCGCGTCGCGGTGATCCCCTTCAAGGAAGCGCTCGGCGAGCGCGCGCGGCTGACGTTGTGGCTCCTCATGGCCGCAGCCGGGTTCGTCCTGATCATTTCGGCCGCCAACGTGATGAACCTGACGCTCATGCGGGGCGTGCGCCGCGAGCAGGAGCTCGTCCTGCGCGCGGCGCTCGGCGCCGGAACACGGCGGCTCCGCCGATTGCTGCTGGTCGAGAATCTGGTGCTCACGGTCATGGGAGCGCTTGTGGGCGTGACCATTGCGATCGCGGGCGTCCGGCTGCTGATCTCCCTCGCGGAGCGGTATTCGCCACGTGCGAACGAGATCCGACTCGATGGGGTGGCGCTTGGCTTCACGTTCACGCTTTCGGTCGTGCTCGCGCTGCTGCTGTCCGTGGTCGCCTGGCTGCCAGGAGAAGGAACCCTTTCGTCCTTTCTCTCTTCGGGCGCGCGCCGGATAAGCGGGGGGCTCCGGAAGCAGCGCCTGCAGCGGGGACTCGTCATCGCACAGATCGCCGTGTGCGTCGTCCTGCTCGCGGGCGCCGGATTGCTCACCCGTACGATGATCCAGCTCTCCGAGGTGTCCACCGGCCTCAAGACCGAGGAAGTGCTCACCATCGAGGTACCGCTTCTTTCGTTCGGGACAGGAGACTTCGCGCGCATCGCCGCGGCGGACGCCGCGGCGAAGGAGGGCTACGATCTCATGGGGCGGGAGATTCGGGCCCTGCCAGGAGTGATGAAGGTGGGAGTCGGCTCGACCATGCCTCTACGCGGCGGAGGCGTCCAGCTGGACGTCAAGGTAGAGGGCAAGGCGCGTGCGGTAGGCGAGCCAGTGCCGCGCGCGGATTTGCGAACCGCCGACCCGGAGTATTTCCGCGCTGCGGGCATTCCGGTACTCAAGGGACGAGAGTTCCTGACTACGGATCGGCGGGGATCCGGAATGGTCGTGATCATCAACCGAACGCTTGCCGACAAACTCTTCGCCGGCGAGGACCCGGTCGGAAAACGGATCGCATGGACGGGCGACGTGCTGCGATTTACTCCCTTTAGTGGGGACTGGCGAACGATCGTCGGCGTCGTCGGAAACACACAGGACGGGGGCCTGGATGCAGAGCCCCGCGCCGCGATGTTCATGCCCTTTGCACAGGAACTGGCCCTGGGCGGAGGCCTGGTGATCCGTGCCGACAGCAATGTGGCGGCCCTCACAGCTGCCGCGACGCGCATCGTGAGACGCCTTGCGCCGACGATTCCCATCGAGCGCGTGATGACCGTGGCGCAGATCAAGGACCAGAGTGTCTCCCCACGGCGGCTCAACGCCGCATTGGTGTCGTCGTTCGGCATCCTCGCCGTGATCATCGCGGCCGTGGGGATCGCTGGTGTGCTGGCGTTTTCCGTGAGCGCGCGCACCAACGAGATCGGCATCCGCATGAGCCTGGGTGCGGATCGCGGCAGGGTGCAGCGGATGATCCTGAAGGAAGGGGGCGTATTGCTGGCGATAGGCCTGGGGTTGGGTGTTGCAGGCGCCTACGCGGGCGCCGGTGTCATTCGAGGGTTGCTCTTCGGCGTGGCGCCACATGACCCGGTCACGTTCATCGGAGTGGTGGTAATGATGGCGGCGATTGGAGTGGGCGCATGCTGGATCCCGGCGCTTCGCGCTGCGCAGGTCGACCCGGCCATCACGATGCGGTCATAGGAGGATTGTCGATGGTAGTCATATACGCGGTCCACATCGTCGCGGGGAGCCTGGCACTCGTCTTCGGGTATGTCGCGCTCTTTGCGGCGAAGGGCGCGCCGCTGCACCGCAAGAGCGGCATGTGGTTCGTCTATGCGATCCTCACGATGTGCTTTGTCGGAGCGCTGATAGCCGCCGTGCGAGGAAAGGCGCCAGCGATAAATCTTCCCGCGGCGTCGCTGACGGCCTATCTGGTGATCACCGGGCTGACCACGGTGCGTCCTCCCGTGACAGGTTCACGCTGGTTGAGTCCCGGTTTGATGCTGGTGGGGGTGGCGGTGGGCGTTACCACCCTCGCGCTCGGGTTCCAGGCCGTCGCCAATGGCGGGGCGAGACAAGGGATTCCGGCCTTTCCGTTTTTCATGTTCGCCATTGTCGGACTGCTGGGAAGCGCAGGCGACCTCCGAATCATCCGGTCGGGCGCAGTTCGGGGCGCGCCTCGACTTGCGCGGCATCTGTGGCGCATGTGTTTCGCGCTCTATATCGCTGCGATGTCGTTCTTCATCGGACAGGCAAAGGTCATTCCGAAGCCCGTGCGCATCTATCCTCTACTCGCTATTCCACCATTGCTGGCGCTCATGGCCATGGCGTACTGGCTGTGGCGCGTCCGTAGAAGAGGCACGTTGCGCGGGGTCGTCATGGTCCCTGCTGCACAGTCATGACGACTTTTCCACGAGTGTGACCTTCCTTGAGACACCGCATGGCCTCAGCCACCTCATCCAGAGTGAAGCGGCGGTCGATGACCGGTGTCAGCTTGTTCGCCTCGACCAGCTCGTTCAGGACGTTCAGGTCGTCCGGCTTGATCGATGCGACGAAGAACACCACCTTTTGACTCACGAACCGGGACGACACGTACAACCTGAGCAAATAGGACAGCAGCGCCGTCCAGTGTGTGCGCCAATCGACCTGACCGGGTCCGACTCCGGGTTCTGCACACTCCGGTCACCTCGGCGCCGAATGATTTGGCGATCTGCACGGCGAACGCACCCATACCGCCCGTCACACCGTTGATCAAGTCTTTCTGCCCGTCGCGAAGCCCCTGGAGCGCTATCGACCCTGCCACAGGGATGGCAGCCGCCTCTTCGAAGGTGAGGTTGGCCGGCTTCATGGCCAGTTTGCTCTCTGCGGCACAGGCGTACTCCGCGAAGGCGCCCCGCGCACACCGAATACCGGATCCCCGGGTCGAATCCGCCTGACGTTCTTGCCGACTGCCTCGACCTCGCCTGCAAGGTCAACTCCCGGGCGTGTCGCCTTTGGCTTGAACAACCCGGTCATCGGGCGCACGATGTACGTGCCGCCCATGAGGTGATAGCCATGGGATTGGCGGCAGTGGCGCGAATCTTTATGAGGACTTCCTCATCGCCAGGCTCAGGCTTTTCAACGTCTTCACAGCGAAGGACGTCGGGTGAGCCGTACGTGCAATAGGCGATGGCTTTCATGAGTCAGGGCGCTCGGCCCGGAGGAGTCTTGAAAGCGAACGCCGGAAGGCTCAACGCCGCCTCGAGTACCTCGTCGCGCCCGGCCCGGATTCCCGCGAGCGTTGGCGACGCCGGAACGTCGGGCGTCAATCCGATGCGCTGTAGCTGGCGCCCATCCGGCCACGTGACCGCCTGTCCAGTGAACCCGATCGTCAGTCCGCCGGGAACGGAGACAGTCGTGATTTCTCCGTCAGCCCCGGCCGTTCGGCCGCCAACGAATACCGTTCCATTGACGGCCTTCAAATAGAGACCCGTATGCTCCGCCTGGCTGACCGTGCGCTCATCCATGAGCATCGCGGTCGGCTTCCTGTAACGCAGTACTCCGGCGGGTGCAGGTTCAACCCTCTGGCGAAACGTCTCAATGGATGGTGCGGGCGAGCCATGCCCAATCATGGGTGTCCCAAAAAGTGCAACCACGCGTGCGGTGTCGGTCAGTCGCGGCGCAATGGCCCAGATCGTCCCGTTGGGATATCCACGCATGTCGAACACGATGGCCCGGGTGTCCTTCAGTCGTTCGAACATGGGCTCGACCATATCGAACGTCAGGCGGTCGAGATCGACGTAGCCAACATTCCCCGGCAGGATCCGGACGACGTCGCCACTGCGCTCCCGGTGATATAAGGTGTTGAAATCTTCGTACCGCCGGTCGAGCACGACGTCCTTCACTCGATCGTCGACACCGCGAAGCGTCAGCGTCACCTTCGATCCCACAGGGCCATTCATGAACGAGAGCGCGACCTTCTCCGCCCTGCTCCATTCGGTCGAGGCGGGCACGATTCGAACGAGCCGCGCGAGCCGGGCTGACGCCGAGTCACCGTCGACCTTCTCCACGATATCGCCAATCTCCACCCCCGCGCGGCGAGCGGCCACAGTATCAACGAGCGAAGTGACGACGGGAAGGCCGGCGATCAGGCGCACCCTGATCGGCGGATATCCGGGCGGAACTACCTCGGCGCTGAACGCCCCCCCACTGATGTAGGCGTGAGAGTCCTGAATGGTGTAAGCCGCAGCCGCCACGGCGAGGGCGTAGTCTTTCGCATTGCTCGCCGACTCAAAGACAGGAATCAAGTCGCCGAGCACCAGGCTCCAGTCGCGGTCCAGAAGCTGTTTGTAAGGGTAGAAGTATTGGATCGCGTTCCAGATGCGAAATGCCGCGAGCAATCGATACTCGACGCTCGGAAAGCCCATCGTCGCGTAGGACCGCTCGCGCAGCGGAGCGACGCTCGCGGGCAAGGGTGATCGCGTTGTCCGCGGTGGCGCAAACGAACGCGCCATGGCGAGCGCTCGCCCGAGGGCCGAATCGCCGGCGCCTGGCGAGTGAGCCCTGACTATCACGTCCGGCCGGAATGCACCAGGAGTTCCATCGGGAAAAATCGGCTCGCTCTGCCGAACCTGCGCCTCCAGTCCCTCGCCGAGAGGCACCGTTTCCACTGCGCCAATGGTGTGCCTGCCGATGTCGCCTTCGTAGACAATCACCGCACTGTGCGCAGCCTGCAGAGGCAGCGTGGCGGAGAGCAGCGCCGAGTGCTCGTTCGCCAGGAAGACCGTCGGGATGTCTCGAGCATTCTTCGCGGGCAGCACCGGCGCTCCGTTCTGCACGAAATAGCCCGTCCGATATTGACCCGAGGAAAACGGGGTCGGACTTTCGAACCCGTAATAAACGCGTCTTCGCTCGCCCGGCGTGGACAGGGACCTCGTTGTCAGCAGTCGCTGGATCTCACTGAATGAACCTGCGAGCTGGAGCCTGCCGAACCCGTCGACGGCGCGCGTGGACCTCAGGTCGAATACGACCGCTCGCGCTTTGGGGAGGACGATCGCCAACTCCTGAAGCTTGCGCTGAACCGACGGTTCATTGAGCGCGTAGTAGTCGCCAGCGGTGACGACGAGAACGTCGCCATCGGTCAGTCGATAGCCGAACTGAGGGTCAGCACCCTTGGCGTCTGCCGGCGTTGCCGGAGCTGTCGGGACAACGCGAGTGAGCGGATCACCCAACACGGCGAGCATGCGCTGTACGGCGGCGCTGTACTCACCGGAACTGCGCGCCGAGCGGACCGTGGGTATCGTCGCAATGAGTGCGGCGTCCCAGTCGATATCCGGGCGGCCTGGAAGGGCTGGATGGAAATATTTGACGTATCCCCACGTCCGGGCCAGACCGACGAGGCGCTCGATGCGTGCACTCGAGTCCGGCCCCGCTACGCTTTGCGGTGCAGTCCGCGCCGGCAGTACCAGCGTGAGCGACGCAGCGAGGATGCGCGCGAACTTCATCGCTCTAGACGGCGCGAGCGAAATGCCCTCTCGTAAAGCGATCGCCCACGATCGCGCGGACGGCCGCAGAATCGGGGCGCTCGCCAGCCTCGAGCGCATCGAGCATCGCTCGGTACCCGGCGATCACCGCGCTCACCGGCTCACCCGCCACATTGAACACGGCGCGATATCCACGAATGCCGCTCTGCCAGAGTCGCGGAATGAACTCCGATCCTTCCACCACGCGCGAGTGGAGGAGGCGGTTGCGGCACGCGCTGTCCGTCGCCACCGGAAACGCATAACCGCTGGGATCGGTGAGTTCCACGTTCGGATGTTTCTGTACGCAAAGGTCGCGGCATGTCTTCACTTCACGGTCGAACGCCGCCGAGAGCACGCAGTGCTCCAGCGTCATTCCCTCCGGCCGGCCATAGACGAGCACGTCGAACCCCGCGCCCTTCCATGGTTCGACCAGGGCGCCGATTTCGTCCGTCGTGAGTTCGACCGATGCAGTGATCCGGCGCGTGCCGATGCGAAACAGTTCAGCCGCGGTGTGTGCGTTGAAGCAGTTGACTGCGTAGTCGGCTATCACGTCGCGCCCGGTGCGGGCGAGCTCGGCGACGAGTCCCAGGTGGCCAGACGCAATCGGCAACCCTAGCGCGAGCCACCGATCGATCGATTCACGCTCTTCGGGTCGCACGATGGTGGGAGTACGCAGGCGCAGCGAGACGCGCAATGTCGCCAGCTCCGCTGCAAGAGCTTCGATTCGCGCGCGCGGCGGCGTCGGGTGCCGCAGGAACGGATCGAAGACGACCTCCGTCGCGCCGGACGCCGCCGCGGCGCGCGCGTCCTCCAGTGTCCACACTTCGGCACAGAGCGCGAATGGCAGGGTATCTGTCGCGGCGGCAGCCGGCACCGCAGTCACGGCCTCACGAATGCGATCGTTGCGCTCGGCCTCACGCGCGCCCCTCTCCCAATCCCGCCGCGTCAGTAACTCATCCACCGCGCGCTGCCGCAAATGGTTCAGCTCGCTCACCGGAATGAAGAGTCCAGCCGGCAGCGCCTGTGCATCCATCGACGCCAATGCAAATGGCGTGTCGCCCAGTCGGCCGAGCTGCTCGCGCAGCTGGGCGGCATCGATCGCGCGCTTGGCAGCGGGCGCGAGAGGAACTTCGCTGGAGACGATGACTTCATCGCCCTCTGCGCGGAAAATGGCCTTGAGCGGAGCGCCGGCGCTACCGAACACACGCACGTCGAGCGCGGTCTTCCGCTGCCGCGCCGGTCCCGCGAGCGCCGCGAAGCTCTTCCGCGCAACGTCGAGCAGTGCGTGCTCGGCGCTGCGAATCACGCGCCAGCCGACCGGAACCTTCACACGCGAGGCGATGAACTGACGCAATGTCCCGCCCTGTCCCCTGATCGTCCGCACGGCGGTTACGGAGAAACCGATGCTGTCCGCCGGCTTACCGCCGGAGGGTGGCTCGAACCCCAGACCGTCGCCCACGGCGATATAAGCGCTGACCTCTACGACGAGGCCGCCATCCGCATGTTCGACCACGCGCCCAAGTTCAACCCCATGATTGTCCGGCTGGGTGCGCGTGACGTACTCCCGTCCCGCTCGCCCGCCGTACATGCCGCCCGTGAAGCCGCGACTGAAGATCTGCACGAGGGGACGCACCTCCTCGACCGACGGCGGCACGAACGTGCCCTTCTCCAGGCGATCGAGGAACTCGCGGTATCCCTTCGTCACCGTCGCCACGTACTCCGGTTTCTTCTTGCGTCCCTCGATCTTGAGGCAGCCTATGCCAGCGTCTGCGATCTCCTGCAGGTGGTCGTACGCGCCGAGGTCCTTGGCGGAGATGAGATAGCCGCGGTCGAGCTCGGTGCCATCCGCAAGATCGGTCAGCACGTAGTCCTTCCGGCACGACTGGGCGCACGACCCGCGATTCGCGCTCCGCTCCGAGATCATGCCCGACATGAAGCACTGGCCGGAATAGGCGATGCACAGCGCGCCGTGGACGAAACTCTCGAGCCCGAGGCCGGGCACGGCCGCACGAATCGCGCGAATGTCGTCGAGCGTGTTCTCACGGGCGAGCACGACGCGGTCCACTCCGAGTTCCTGCAACACGCGTGCGCCACGGGTGTCGTGCACGGTCATCTGGGTGGAACCGTGAATCTCGAACCCGGGATAGACTGCCTGGATGAGCCGAATGAGCCCCAAGTCCTGCACGATGGCGGCGTCGATACCCCGGTCTATGCAAGCCCCAAGATGCGCCAGCGCGTCATCCAGCTCGTCCGGCTTCAACAGGATGTTGAGCGTGAGGTACACGCGAACGCCGCGGCCATGCGCTATAAGGCAGGCCTGTTCGAGCTCGTCGAGCGTGAGCTGCGCGCCCTCGTCGCGGGCGTTGAACTTCTCGACGCCCAGGTACACGGCATCGGCGCCATTCGCGACACCGGCGCGAACAGAATCCAATGAGCCGGCGGGGGCGAGGAGTTCGGGACGGAGCATGGAATAAAGATAAGGATACAGTCGAGAGCTGAGGCCGAGAGTCGAGAGTTTGGGGGTCGAGAGCTGGAAGTGGGGAGTTGAGAGGTTGCGCGCCTGCATTGACTTGCGGGTCTATAAGCAACGTTCGGGGTGCCGTAGGTGCCGAACACTTGATGGATGGATGGAATGGGCCCCAGACCCGGGAGGACAGCGTGTCGGCAACGGCGAAGACGGTGTCAGGATTGGTGATGGCACTCGGGTTGGTGTGGCCAACTTTCTCGGCGGACGGGCAGGTTCTTGACGCCCTCGTTCGCCGCGAGGTCGTCGACTCGATTGCCGCGCAGGTCGAGCGTGTCTACGTGGACGCCGATACCGCGCGGATGATCGCGGCGCGGTTGCGCGGGCAACTCAGGGCCGGCGCGTATGACACCGTCGTCGAGCCTGCGCGTTTCGCGCAGCTACTCACAGCCGATCTCCGTTCTGTGAACCACGACCTGCACTTGAGCGAGCAGTACGCGCCGCCGGGGGGCGCGGGTGGCACAAGGGCGCCTGTCGCCTTTGCGGATCGCTCCCAGCACTACGCACTCGGCCGCATCGACGTGCTGCCGGGGAACGTGGGTTACATGGAAATCAACGGGTTTTCGAGTGACCCTGCTGCACGGGACGTCATCGTGAGCGCACTCCGGTATCTCGAGTCCACCGATGCGATCATCCTGGACCTTCGGCGCAATCGGGGCGGTGATGCCAGTCTGGTCAACCTCCTGGTCAGCCATTTCACCGGCCCCGACACCATCGCGTCTCTCAGCGTGAAGCTGCGTGCGGAAGGGCGCAGCTTCACGCGGTATACCCTCGCGAGCGTGCCCGGTCCGCGTCGTCCTGACGTACCGCTCTACGTTCTCACCAGCCGTTCGACCGGATCCGCCGGGGAGGACTTTGCGTTCGTATTGCAGAATATGAAACGCGCGACACTGATCGGTGATCGGACGGCGGGCGCCGGCCACAACGTCACGTTCGTCCAATCGGGCCACGGAATGCGCACCGGCATATCGTTCAGTCGCGTCTCGGATCCGCGCACCGGCAAAGAGTGGGAACAGGTGGGTGTTCAGCCCGACATTCGCGCCGACGCCGCGACCGCGGTGGACGTCGCGCACTCGCTTGCCCTTCAGACGATCGCATCCCGCTCGACCGACCCTCAGCGCGCGCAGCTCGGGCTCATTCGCGAGACTGTCGAGGCACGGTTGCGTCCGCATGAGGTCCCGGCCGCCATCCTGGCAGCGTATGCAGGGGATTACGAAGGCAATCGGCACGTGACGGTCGAAGGCTCCAGACTGCTCTATCAGTTCCAACCCGGCGTACCGCCCGAGGCAGCAGTGGCTCTGTCAGATTCCGTGTTCGCGCTCGCATCGCAGGTACGGCTGGTGTTCGAGCTCGACGAGCGCGGCAATGTCCGGCTGCGCGGCGTCGGACCCGACGGGAGCGCGCTGACGTTCGCACGCGTGGGTGCAACTCAACCGGGCGTGCGCCCCCAACACGACACACACCCTTCTTGACCCGGCCCCGCACCCCTACTAGCATCCCTTCAATGTCGCGCCTCTGCTCCTACCGTCTGGCCTGCTTCTGTATGTGCCCCCAAGGGCACGGGCCACCTGGAGTGCGCGCGTCAGAATAGACGACCTAGCCCGAGCAAGAACTCGGACCAGCGCCCCGGAGCCCCCCACCGCTTCGGGGCTTTTTTTTACGCTTTCTCACCCCATTCCCAGCCTCACCATGTCCGAGCCGAAGCCGATCGCCATCTATCATGAGCACCCTGACTGGTTCAAGCCGCTCTTCGCCGAGCTCGACAGGCGCGGCGTCCCTTACGTGCGGCTCGATGCCGCCGCGCACAGCTGGGATCCGTCGGAACGCGAGTCGGCGTACTCGCTCGTCGTCAATCGGGCGTCACCATCGGCGTACCTGCGGGGGCATGCCCAAGCCACCTTCCACACGCTGCACTGGCTCAAGCACCTCGAGCGGCTTGGGGTGCCCGTAGTGAATGGCAGCGCGGTGTACACGAATGAGCTGTCGAAGGCGTTACAGCTCGAGGTGCTCGAAGAGCTCGGCCTTCCCTACCCGCGCGCGCGCGTGATCAACCATGCATCAAAGGCGCCAGGCGCGGCCCTCGGCCTTCGCTTTCCCATCGTCGTCAAGGCGAATATCGGTGGTAGCGGCGCGGGCATCGCGCGATTCGACACGCCGGAAGCCCTGGCCACGGCCGCGAAGGACGGTCTCATCGATTTAGGTGTCGACCACACGGCGCTCGTTCAGGAACTCGCGCCGCTGCGCGGCGGGCACATCACCCGCGTTGAAGTACTCGGCGGGAAATACCTCTACGCCATCAACGTCTTCCCCGCCGAAGACTCCTTCAACCTGTGTCCGGCGGACGTCTGCCAGACGACCGACGGCAAGGAACTCGAGCGCACGTTCTGCGCCGTGGATGCCGTGAAGAACGGCATGCGCGTGGAGGGGACCACGCCGCCTGCTGACATTATCGACGCCATCGAGCGCATCGCCGAGCGCGTTTCGCTGGACATTGGCGGGATCGAATACCTGGTGGATGACCGTGACGGCAAGCCGTATTTCTACGATATCAACGCGCTCTCGAACTTCGTTGCGGATGCGCCCAACGTGATCGGCTTCGACCCGTTCGCGCGTTTTGCCGACTACATCCAGGAGCGTGCGGGGCTCGAGTCCCCAGCTCTTGCCGGGGCGCGATGAGCATGCGCTACGGTTACTGGATGCCCGTGTTCGGCGGGTGGCTTCGCAATGTGCAGGACGAGGGCATGGAAGCCTCGTGGGACTACGTGCGGCGGCTCGCGCAGCGCAGCGAGGAGATCGGCTACGACTTGACGCTCATTGCCGAGCTCTTCCTGAATGACATCAAGGGAATCAATGCACCATCGCTCGAGGCGTGGTCCACTGCGGCGGCACTGGCGGCGGTCACGAAGCGGCTCGAACTGATGGTGGCGGTGCGGCCGACGTTCCACGCGCCGGCCATCCTCGCGAAGCAGACGGCCAACCTCGATCACATCTCGGGTGGGCGCCTGGCGCTGAACGTGGTGTCGAGCTGGTGGGCGGACGAAGCGCGTCGCTACGGCGTGCGGTTCGACGAGCACGACGACCGGTACGCGCGCACCGAGGAGTGGCTCCGCATCATCTCCGGCGCCTGGAGCGAGCCGACGTTCTCGCATACGGGCAAGTATTACTGCGTTGACGAGACCGTGCTCGAACCCAAGCCGGCTCGCCGGCCGCGCCCGACCATCTATGCAGGCGGCGAGTCCGAGGCGGCCAAGACGCTGATCTCACGCGCTTGCGACGCCTATGTGATGCACGGGGATCCGCCCGAGCGCGTGGCCCCGAAGATCGAAGACATGCGGCGCCGGCGGGAGGCAATAGGCGCGCCGCCGATGGAATACGGCATGGCGGCGTATGCGATCGTGCGGCCCACCGAGGCAGAAGCGCGGGCAGAACTGGCGCGCATAACGAATGTCGAGCCGGGCTCACCCGGCTACGGGAACTACCAGGACTGGATTTCGCACACGAAGCTCGAGCAGCGGGTGTCGCTCGAGGACTACTCGGTCTCGAATCGAGGCCTTCGCGCGGGGCTGGTTGGAACGCCTGAGCAGGTTGCCGAGCGGGTGCGCGAGTTCGAGAAGGCCGGGGTCGGCCTGCTGCTGCTGCAGTGCAGTCCGCAGTTCGAGGAGATGGAGCGGTTTGCGGCGGAAGTGATGCCCTTGGCGGCGTAAGGCTGGCTATCGCACCGTCCGATTTGCGCGCGTAGCGTTGCTGATCTGGAGGTCGTACCCGTCCGGCGTCGTCGTGTGGTAGCTCTTGTACTTCGCCGCCTCGTCGTGAATGTCGCCTTTCCCTCCGGTGTCGGGCCTGGCGGAGAGCCCGCGCTTGTCCAGCTCCGCCTTCACCTTGTCCGTGTCCCACGGCGTGATCCCGAATGAGACGTGGTCCATCGATGCGCCGCGGGCCGGCCCTGCTGCCTGCCCGCCGCGTCCACCGATCGTGTCGCCAGCCGCTCCTCCCCGTCCTCCGCCACCCCCGCCCCCGCGGATGATGATGTTCCCGATGTCGCCAATCTCGCACTCGTTCTGGCTTCCCTCGTCGCCCGTCGGCTTCCAGCCGAGGAGAGCCGTATAGAAGGCGGTGCTCACCTTGTAGTTCGTCACCCGGAACGAAATGTGGTCCAGCCAGGCCGTCTTCCACCCGGTCGGCTCGAATGGAGCGGGTGCCGAAAGCGTCCCGTTCGCCGCACCCTGCCGCCGATTCTTCTTGTTGCCATTGCTGATCTGCAGGTCAAAGCCGTCGGGATCCTGCACGTGGAAGCTCTGAAAATCCTTGCCGTCATTGTCGGCGACGGGGTTGAGACCGCGTCTCTTCAACTCCGTCTCAACCTTCTTCGCGTCCCACGGCGCAATGCCCCAGCAGAATGAGTCCCACACCACGTGGCGAGGCGTGCGCGCGCCCCCGCGACCACGCCCCGTTGCACTATCCGCAGCGGGCGGCGCCGGCGGTGGTGGCGGTGCGACGTAGCCGCCCCGAATGATCACGCTTCCGGCATCATCGCCGATGTCGAGCACGGCTCTCGTTCCGTCGTCGCTTCGGACCTTCCAGCCCATCAGCGCGGCGTAGTATGCCGCCTCACGCTTGTAGTCCGCGCACTGCATCGAAAAATGGTCCATCAGGACCGTCTTCCAGCCCGTGGGCTCAAATGGAAGCTTTGCGGGCATTGTGTCACAGGCAACAGTGCCGGCGCGCGCGCCGCCGCAGCGCCCCTGAGCGAGCGCCGTCATCGGGGCCGTCACCGCTGCGAGCCCGAGCACCTGCAACAACTGGCGACGCGTGATCGTTCCGCGGTCATAGTCGCTGAATAGCGCTGTCAGGGCGTCATCCATGGGTCGCTCCTCCGGCGTGCGCGGACAGTCAGGCACAGTTGATGTCGTGGGAAGAGTATGTCCCGCATCGCCGCGGACGGCAAGACGAATCGACGTCGATGGTCGCCCCAGGAGTTGAATCACTCGAGCAGCGTCGACTCATGCCGACGAAACGCCGCGGCATGCACGCTTCGATCCGGCGTCTGCTGCAGCTCGCTAATGAGCGCTGCCAGGCGCGGCGTCAGGACGACGAGATAACGCGCATCAATCGCCTCGTACGTATGTGCGACACCGGCCGGGACAAAAACAGTTCCGCCGGCTTGCACCTCAACCTCGCGGTCAGCGAACC
>DASZZO010000218.1:0-21596 GCA_035544915.1 Gemmatimonadaceae bacterium
ACGACAACGCCGTCGGGCCGGATGAGTGTCACGCGATGACCGAGCGCCTTGCCGTCGACCCTGGCGAGTGCGCGTGGATCTGCGTCGCGCGTCCAGTGCGCCGCCACGATCCGCGCCTCACGTGCGAGGCCAGCGACCGCCTCGTCCTGCAATCGCGATCCGAGCTGCCGGTCCACGAGGTACACCATCACGAGCACGTGCACACCAACCACCGCGAGTGCACCGAGCAGCAGGCGCTGCGTGAGCCTCACGCGTGCTGGGCTTGCGGAGCGCGCAACCGGTAGCCGAACCCGCGCACCGTCTCGATCAGATCGCCCGCGGGCTCGAGCTTGGTGCGCAGCCGCTGGACGTGCATATCCACGGTGCGTGTCTGGATGTCGGGCGCGGCCTCCCACACGGTCTCGAGCAGGTGCTGGCGCCCGAGGGTGCGTCCGCGCCGCTCGGCCAGCGCCCGCAACAGCTTGAACTCGGTAGCCGTCAGTTCGACCTCGCGATCCCCCACCCACACGCGGTGGGCGGCGCGGTCGATGCGGATCGGGCCGGACGTGACGATATCACTCGCGTCGGGCGCGGCACGGACCCGCCGCAGGATGGCGGCCACGCGCAGCACCATCTCCTGCGGGCTGAAGGGCTTGGTCAGGTAGTCGTCAGCGCCGAGCGAGAGCCCGCGAATCCGGTCGGCCTCTTCCTTGCGGGCCGTGAGCATGAGTACGGCGGTCGCGCGCGTCGCCTCGTCTTCCCGAAGCTGCTCGAGCACCTCGAACCCGGACATGCCGGGGAGCATCAGGTCGAGGACGATGAGCGCAGGGCGCTCGCGGCGAGCCATCGCGAGCGCATCCGGTCCGGCCGCGGCGGACGACACCCGGTACCCCGCCTTGGCCAGATGATAGACGACGAGGGCGACAATATCGGGCTCGTCGTCTACGACGAGCACGCGTTCACCCGGGGCTGGCGCGGCCGTTATGTGGTGCCTCCCTGCAGGCGCCGAAAAATGGTTGCGATGATCAGGTTGATGGCCACCGTGTTGTGTCCTCCACGCGGCACGATGATGTCCGCATACCGCTTGCTCGGCTCGACGAACTGCAGGTGCATCGGCTGGACCGTCGAAAGATATTGCTCCAGGATCTCCTCCAGGGGCCGGCCGCGCTGGTCGATGTCACGGCGAATCCGGCGGATGAGCCGGACGTCCGCGTCCGTATCCACAAAGACCTTCACGTCGCAGCGGTCGCGTACCCGCGCGTCAACGAACAGCAGGATCCCGTCGACCACGACGACATCGGCCGGCGGCACCCGCTCCGTATGTGCCTCGCGCAAGTGCGATGCGTAATCATATACGGGCTTCTCGATGGCCTCTCCCCGTGCGAGCGAACCAAGATGCGATGCGAGCAAGTCCAGGTCGAACGCATCCGGATGGTCCCAGTTGAGGTGGCGCCGCTCCTCGAGCGTCAGCTCGACGTGATTGCGGTAGTACGCATCCATGTCGATGAAGGCCACCGATGCGGGCGAGAGCGCCTCGGCGATCTTGCGCGCGACGGTGGACTTGCCCGACCCCGATCCTCCCGCGATCCCCATGAGGAGGGGCTTCATGGGCTCCACAGAAGGGCGGGCGACATGAGGGGAATTTCCCGAATCGAAGAGGGAAAGAGAAGGCAGTGGGTTGTCACGGTCAGGTATCGTGGGGCAGTCGAGAGTGTGGAGTTAGCTCCCATCGCCTGTCCACGAACACTCGACTGTTGCGTCCAGCTCTCGATACATTCCTGCGATGAAACACCGGTTCGTCGCGGGGGGGTACCGATTCCGGGCAATTGGGGCCGCGCTGCTCATTGCCCTGCCCGGCGGCGCGGGGCTCGCGCAGGAGAGGCGCGCGGAGGTTGTCGTGGTGTCGACGACCGATGTGCATGGGCGGATCCGCGGCTGGGATTACTACGCTGACACGGCTGAACCGGGGCGTGGCCTGTCGCGCGCGGCCACGATCGTCGACTCGGTGCGCGCCGCGAATCCGGGGCGGGTGATCCTCGTGGACGCGGGCGACCTGCTGCAGGGCAATCCCTTGACGTACGCTGCAGCCCGGCGAGACACGGCCGGCCCGCATCCTGTCGTTGCCGCGATGAACGCCATGGCCTACGACG
The DNA here is from genome assembly GCA_035544915.1 of Gemmatimonadaceae bacterium. Lineage (GTDB taxonomy): Bacteria > Gemmatimonadota > Gemmatimonadetes > Gemmatimonadales > Gemmatimonadaceae > Fen-1231. Next base: position 2,130 of record DASZZO010000218.1, read on the forward strand.
CTGCGGCGGTCGGGAATCACGAGTTCAACTATGGCCTTCCGACCCTGGCCCGCGCGCTGGGCCAGGCCCATTTCCCGTTCCTGGCCGCCAACGCGACCTGGCCAGGGCACCCATCCGCGTGGCGTGCGTACACGATTGTCCAGCGCGACGGCGTGCGGGTCGGCATCGTGGGCGCCACGACGCCGGGCTCGATGGTCTGGGACAGGGAGAATCTCCGCGCGGGACACGTCAAGATTGGCGAGATCGTCGCCGGCGTTCGGGCTGCCGTGCAGCGGGCGCGGGCGGCCGGCGCCGCGGTCATCGTCGTGGTGGCGCACGCGGGACTGGACGAGCCGTCCTCCTACGACACCGTCGCAACGGGGCTTGGAAGCGAGAATCCGATGGCGCGCGTAGCTCGTGACGTGCCCGGCATCGACGTGATCGTGTACGGTCATTCGCACCGCGAAATGGCGGACACGACCATCCATGGCGTGCTGCTCACCCAGGCGCGCAACTGGGCCACCAGCGTCTCCGTGGCGCATCTGGAGCTCGCGCGGCGCACGGGCAGTGCCGGGTGGACGATCACCGCGAAACACGCCTCGATCGTGCGCGCGGCCGGCCATGCGGAGCAGGCCGCGGTGGTCGCGGCCGCCGAACGCGGCCACGAGGCCGCGCGGCGCTACGCCGGCACTGTGGTCGGCCGCACGGACACCGAGTGGCGTGCCGACTCGGCGCGCACGGTCGACACGCCGCTCATGGACTTCGTCGCCGAGACGATGCGGCGCGCGTCTGGCGCCGACCTGGCGTCGGTGGCGGCGTTTTCGCTCGACGTTCGGATCCCCCCCGGACGCGTGACCGTCGCGCAGCTTGCGCAGCTGTACCCCTACGAGAATACGCTCCGCGCACTGCGCATCAGCGGTGCTACGCTCAAGGCGTTTCTCGAGCAGAGCGCGAAGTATTTCCGCGTCACTGGCGACGGTGATGCGGCGCGCGTGGGCGCGGATCCGGCGATTCCGGGATTCAATTTCGAGATGGTCAGCGGAGCCGACTATGCGATCGACCTCTCCCGAATGCCGGGGGACCGCGTGGTTGGGCTCACCGTGCATGGCAAGCCGGTGCGCGCCGGTGATGCATTCACAATTGCGCTTTCGAGTTACCGGGCTGCCGGCGCGGGCGGTTACTCGATGCTGAACGGCGCGCCCGTGGTATACGACCGGCAACTCGATATCCGTCAGCTCCTGATTGACGAGGTGACGCGGCGCGGCACGCTGTCGCCCGCTGACTATTTCACGCGGAACTGGCGCCTGGTGCCGCCCGCCCTTGCGGCGCGTGCGCAGGCATCGCTCGCGCGCGAGCGGCCGTTCGATGCTGTGGGCGGCGGGGTTCCGGGGGCGCAGCGGGCCTCAGTCATTCGCGTGATCTCCACCAATGACTTCCACGGCGCATTCGAGGCGCGCCCCGACGGCAGTGCGGGCATGCGAGGCGGCGCGGCCCAGATGGCGACCGCCATTCATCGCGCGGAGATGGAATGTGCCGCTCCGGCGTGCGCCTCCGTACTGCTCGACGGCGGCGATCTCTTTCAGGGCACGCCCGCGTCGAACCTCGCGTTCGGCCGCCCGGTGGTGGAGCTCTACGATGCGCTCGGCTATGCAGCGACCGCACTGGGCAATCACGAATTCGACTGGGGCACGGACTCACTGCGCGCACGAATGAAACAGGCGCATTTTGCGATCCTCGGTGCCAACGTCCGCTACCGAGACGGGCGCGAGGTCGACTGGATCCGCGGGGACACGATCGTGGAGCGGGGCGGCGTGAAGATCGGCATCATCGGCATCGCCACCCCCCGGACGGCGTCCGTCACCAAGGCAGCGAACGTGGAAGCGCTCCGGTTCGACGACCCCGCCGCCGTGGTGGACGCCCATGCGGCGTCACTGCGCGCGCGCGGAGCCGATCTCGTTGTCGTCGTGGCGCACGCCGGGGCGGTCTGCAACACTGATACGGGATGCAACGGCGAAATCATCAGAATGACCCAGCAAATCACGCAGCCAATAGACGCGATCGTGAGCGGCCACACGCACTCGCTGGTGAACACCGTGGTCAATGGCACGCCCATCACGCAGGCGCGGTCGAGCGGCCGGGCCATTGCCGTGATGGATATTCCCGTCGACCGCGCGTCGCGCGCAGGCGCGCTGCACGAGGTCCGCCCCGTGGTCACGGATTCTCTCGCAGCCGACTCCACAATCGCCGCGCTTTCATGGCGCGCAACCGCAGCCGTTGCCGCACTTGCATCGCGCCCGATCGCGACCGTGACGGAAACGATGGAGCGGCGTGGGCCGCAGCACGCACTCGGCAACTTCATTGCCGACGCGCAACGCGCCGCCGCGCATGCCGACGTGGCGGTGATGAACAACGGCGGGATTCGCGCAAATCTGCAGGCAGGGGCCGTGACGTACGGCTCGCTCTTCGAGGTCCAGCCGTTCGCGAACAACCTCGTGCGCGTCACCGTGCGGGGTGCCGACCTCCGTGCGTATCTGGAACAGCAGGTCGCCCGCGATACGCTACGCGTGCATGTCAGCGGCGTCCTGATGCGCTACGACCCTGCGCGGCCGCCCGGCGCGCGCATCGTGTCGGCGGGGGTGGCCGGTGCGCCGCTCGACGATGAACGCGTCTATACCGTCGCCTACACCGACTTCATGCACACGGGCGGCGACGCCCTCAGCCTCGCCAAAGTCGCGCTGCGGGAGGAAGCGGTGAATGCCATCGACCTCGACGCCCTCATCGACTACGCCAAATCGCAGCCCGGCCGGGTGGTCCGGCCTGATGGGGCACCGCGCATCGTGCGCCTGGCGCCGTGACCGAGCCCGAATCGCTGCGTGTATTCGTGAATGGGCGGGCGATCTCCGTGCCGCGCGACGCGACGATTCTCGACGCCGTGCGGGCATTCGACCCGGAGGAAGCGCGCGCCGTGGGCGCGGGCGAGCGCGCCGTCACCGACAGTCGCGGCCTCCCGATCTCCCTCGATGTGGCGCTCGCCGGCGGCACCGTGCTCCGCCTGGTCTCCGCGCGGGCGCTTCGTGACGGCGGGGCAGAGACGGCATGAGCGAGCAAGCCGTGTCCACGGCGTTCCTCCAGCGCCTCCCGAAAGCCGAGCTGCATTGCCACCTCGACGGCTCGGTCCGGCCGGCCACGCTGCTCGAACTCGCTCGCGAGTACGGCGTGCCCATGCCGGCGGCCACGCCCCAGGCCCTCGCGCATCACATGTTCGTGCGCGACGCGCGCCACCTCGAGGATTATCTCACCCGTTTCGATGTGACACTGTCCGTCATGCAGACCGCGCGCGCTCTCGAGCGTGTGACCGCCGAGCTGGCGGAGGACGCGGCGGCGGATGGCGTTCGCTACATCGAGGTGCGCTACGCACCACTGCTCAACCAGCAGGGCGGACTGTCGCTCGAAGAGGCCGTGGAGGCGCCCATGCGCGCGCTCGTGCGCGCGGAACGCGACCACGGGATCACGGGGCGCCTGATCATCTGCGCCCTGCGCCATCTCCCCTCCGACATCTCGCTGGAGCTTGCCCGCCTGGCCGTCGCCTTCCAGGGGAAAGGGGTAGTGGGCTTCGACCTCGCGGGCGGCGAGGCGGGTCACCCCGCGCGCGACCATCGCGCCGCGTTCGACCTGGCGCACGAGCATGGACTGCTGTGCACCTGTCACGCCGGCGAGGGCGCGGGCGCGGACTCGGTGGCGGAGGCCGTGCGGGTATGCGGTGCGCAGCGCATTGGCCACGGCACGCGGCTGGACGAGAATCCGGCACTGGCCGACGAGCTCGCCGAGCGTGGGATCGTGATCGAGGCCTGTCTCACCAGCAACGTCCAGACCCGGGCCGCGGCGTCGTACGAGACGCACCCGTTGCGCGGCTGGTTCGACCGTGGACTCCGCGTGACACTCAACACCGACAACCGGTTGATGAGTGGCGTAACGCTCACGGACGAGTACGCGCATGCCGCCAACGAGTTGCGGTTCGACCGGGAGGAGTTGTGCACGCTCGCGCGCAACGGATTCGAGGGCGCGTTCCTGCCTGACGACGAAAAACGGGCGATGCTGGCGCGCGTGGATCGCGAGCTTGCCGAACTGCGGGCCGAGGCCGCGTGAGCCATTGGGCACCGGAATCGGAAGCCACGTGAGCGCCAACGCCGCGGCAGTGCCGGACCAGCCCCGACCCCATGGCGCTCTCGCCGCCCGTGCCGCTGCGAACGCCGTGCGCGAGCGCCTCGGCGTGCGCAACCCAGTAACCGCGATCGTCCTCGGCTCCGGCCTCGACGGCCTCGCCGACCGCATCGAAAATGCGAGAAGAGTCCCTTACGCCGACGTGCCGGGCCTGCATGCCACGCGTGTCCCCGGGCACCGCGGCGAAATCATTGTCGGCACACTCGGCGGTCGCGAGGTCGTCGCGCTGGCGGGGCGCTTTCACATGTACGAAGGGTTTTCCGCACGAACCGCCGCGTTTCCCGTACGCCTGGTGCACGCGCTCGGCGCGCGTGTCCTCTTCCTCTCAAACGCAGCCGGGGGAATCCGTAGCACGCTCGCGCCGGGCAGCTTGATGATGATCGAGGATCACATCAACCTGACGTTCCGCAATCCACTCGTGGGCCCTGTGGAGCCGGGCGACACCCGGTTTCCCGACATGTCGCGCCCGTACTCGCCGCGCCTGAACGCGTTGCTCGTCGAAAGTGCGCGGGCCGCCGGAGTTACGCTGTCGAGCGGGGTGTACGCCGGGCTCCTCGGCCCCGCCTATGAAACGCCGGCCGAGGTGCGGCTGCTCGCGATGTGCGGCGCGGATGCGGTGGGGATGTCAACAGTTGTCGAGACGATTGTGGGGGTGGCGATAGGGATGGAAGTGGCGGGAGTGAGTGTGATTACCAACGCGGCCGCGGGATTGGGAGAGAGTCTGTCGCACGAGGACGTCGTGAGGCGGGGGCTCGCGGTAGCGGGGGAGTTTGGGGCGTTGGTGGAGGGGTTTGTAAGGAGGGTGGGCGGGGGGTGAAGGTGCGGCGGGCGGTGCTTAGAGCGGCGTGCGGCGCACTAAGCGCCGCCCGCCGCACGACGCGCCGCACCCGCCCGCTCCCTTACGGCCTCTTCGGCGCCGGCGAGGGCGGCAGCGCCATCAACCTCCTCTTGAACGCCTCGAACTCCGGCGTATCCCTGGTCAGCCCCACGAGCTGGGCCGCCGGGTACGTCGCGATCTGGGCCGTCGTGGCGGTGATCCGTTGCTCCTCGAGCGGGTGCGATGCGAAGAACGCGTCCACAGCGGTCGGATTCGACTTTCGTTCGTCGAGCAGGATGCGGAACAGTTCTGGTATGCCGTGGGGGTCGATGCGCGCCTTGATCGTCGTGCTCACACCTTCCTGATCGGCTTGCGCCTCGTCGGTGCGGCTGAACTTCGCAAAGAGCGCACTACCGCCGATGTTGATTGCGCTCTGGCCGACCCCGCTCTCGCAGACCTTGGTCAGCGTGCAGGCGAGCAGGACGCCCACATTCGCGCCCTGGGCTTGCTGCATCTGCTGCACGGTGTGACGTCGCGTGACGTGGCCGATCTCGTGCCCGACGACGCCGGCCACCTGGCTCATGTTCTGGGCGCGCTCGACGAGTCCGCGGTTGATGTAGATCCAGCCGCCGGGAACCGCGAACGCATTGACTTCCTTGCTGTCCACAACGTTGAAATGCCACTGCAGGCCGCGTGTGTCGGTGACTTTGGCGAGCGAGTCTCCGAGCCAGTTGATGTATCGCACAATCTGGGCATCGCGGATCAGCGGAAGCTGGGTATCGATCTGGGCCGCGTAGGAACTGCCGAGCTGCACTTCCTGCTGCTGTGAAACGGCGCATCCGGCGAACGCGACGGCCACCAGCAAGAAAAGCGGAAACGCCCGACTGGCGCCGCGCGTCCTCCGATGGGAGTGCTGGGACATTTTTGCCTCGTAGGTGGGATGCCTATTCGTGATCAGGACGGAGTGACAAACGAACGATTGCTGACCCTAGCGCGCGATCTGAGGCGTCGCAAGACGCGCGAACGCAGTACGCTGTTCGTGGTAGAGGGCGTGCGAACCGCGGAAGAGTTGCTGAATTCGACGCTCAGCATTCGTGGCGCCCTGGCGACCGCCGCCTTCCGCGCAACTCCACGGGGGCACGCCGTGCTCGACGGGTTGGCGAAGCGCGGCACTCAGCTCGCCGAGGTCAGCGAAAGCGAACTCGAATCGGCTGCGGACACGGAGCAGCCGCAGGGCATTCTCGCAGTCGCCGAGATTCCCTCTCATTCATTCGAGTCGCTCGCGAAGGCTATTGGCCAGACGGTACGCGTCCTCGTGCTCGACGCCGTTCAGGATCCGGGCAACGCCGGAACGCTGGTGCGCACGGGGGCGGCGCTTGGCGCTTCCGCCGTCATCGCGCTGAGCGGGACCGCCGACCTGTGGAATGCAAAGGCCGTACGCGGAGCCGCGGGCGCGCACTTTCGCGTGCCTACGCTCCAATGCTCGCCTAATGATCTCGTCCGGTTCCTGCGCGAGCAGCGTATTCCGCTCTGGGGCGCGGCAGCGGACGGCACTCCCATCGACGCGGTGGTTGCGCCCCGGCGACTCGCACTCGCCGTGGGCAACGAGGGCGCGGGGCTGAGTGTGGCCGTGCTCGACGCGGTCGAGCGCGTCATCGCATTGCCAATGGCTGGCGGCATCGAGTCGCTCAACGTCGCCGTCGCCGCGGGAATAGCCCTCTACGCACTCCGCCCATGAGTTCCGGCGCGCTCATACTGCTCGCTTTCGGGCTGCTTGTCTTCTTCACCGGCGCGAGCGTCGGGTCATTCCTGAACGTCTGCATCGCACGGTGGCCCGTGGATGAGTCGGTGGTCCGTCCGCGTTCGCGGTGCCCGCGCTGCGGCAAGCCCATCGCGTGGTTCGACAACATTCCCGTGCTCTCGTGGTTCGTGCTGCGCGCGAAGTGCCGCGCGTGCGGCGAGCCCATTTCCGCGATCTATCCGCTCGTAGAGGCCGCCATCGGCCTTACGTGGGTCGGGTGCGTATGGGTGTTCGGGCCCGACCTGACTGCGCTGCGCGTCGCCGTGTTCGCGACGATCCTGTTCGGCATCGCTATCACCGATGCGCGCCACTACCTGATACCTGACGGCTTCACGGTGACCGGCCTCGTCTTTGCAGGGGTAACGAGCGTTGCGGGTGTATTCCTCGGGCCGCAGGGGCCGTTCGCATCGCCCGGCGACGCGCTGCTCGGCGCCTGTGTCGGTGCCGGCGCTATCACCATTATCGGCTGGCTCGGCGAGGTCGCACTCAAAAAGGAAGCGATGGGTTTTGGCGACACGACGCTGATGGCGATGGTGGGCGCCGCCCTCGGGCCCTATCGATCGCTGCTCACCATTTTCGTCGCGGCGCTGCTGGCTGCCGTCATCTTCGCGGTCTTCGTGTATCCGGTCGGCTGGATGCGCAGCCGCGCGCGCGGCGCACCGTTCGAGCCGCCACTGGTGCCCTTCGGCGTCTTCCTTGCGCCGGCCGCCTTGCTGATGCTGTTCTGGGGCTATCCGCTCATTAAATGGTACCTCGACAGATGGTACCCGACCGGATGATGAGCTGAATGAAATCGCCTCCATTCGCCCAAGGCAGGTCCGTCGCATTGGCAGCCCTCGCCTGGGTGTTGCCGGTATTCGCCGCGTGCCAGCCGGACCGTCCCGCGAACACCGGCCCGTACGCCGCACAGGTCGCCAGCGCCATTCCCCTCATCGAGCGATCCGTCGGGCTCAAGTTCAAGTCGGTGCCGAAACTCGAGACACGCACCCGCGACGAGGTACGGGGCTTTCTCGAGAAGAAGTTCGATGAGGACACGCCGGCACTCGAGCTCGCCGGCGCCGAGCGCGCGTACAAGCTGTTCGGACTCATCCCCGACTCCCTCGACCTGCGGAAATACATGCTGTCGCTGCTCACCGAACAGGTGATCGGTTACTACGACCCCACGACGAAAGTCCTGTACGTAGTCAGCGGCGGCGGGACACCTCAGGGAGCCCCGGCGCCGGATGTGATCGGCATCACGATCACTCACGAGCTGGTGCACGCCCTGCAGGACCAGTACTTCCCGCTCGACTCGCTGCAGAAACTGCACGGGGACAATGATCGGCAGAGTGCGGCGCAGGCGGTGATCGAGGGGGAGGCGACGTACGAACAAATGGCGGTGATGCTTGGCGGGGGAAGCTTCATCACGAAACTGCCGGGTGGCTGGGACAGGGTACGGGGACTGATTCGCGAGTCGCAGGCGCAGATGCCCGTGTTCGCAGCCGCACCGATGCTGATTCAGGAAACGCTGCTCTTTCCGTACCTGAGCGGCGCCGAGTACGTGAGAACGTTCAAGGAAAAGCGTCCGGGACAGATGCCGTTCCGTCCGCTGCCGACATCGACGAAGCAGGTCATGCACCCCAGCCGGATTCTCGATTCGCTCGACGTGCCAACGCGTGTCAGGCTGCCGGAGCCGTCGGTCGGGACAGTGGTCTACGAGAATGATCTGGGCGAGTTCGAGACGCGACTGCTGCTGTTTCAGTCGCTGAAGGATGTGGAGGTCGCCTCGCGCGGCGCGTCGGGCTGGAGCGGAGACCGCTATTACGTGATCAACACTCCCCAAGGCGCGGGAATCACCTGGTTGTCGGTATGGGATTCGGCGGTGGAAGCGGCCCGGTTCAGGGACTTGATGGAGCGGGCGATCGAGCAGCGGTTTGGCGCGGCGCCAGGGTCCGGCGGAAAAGCCGATAATCGCCGCTATGCGGCAAAGGGGCGCCAGGTGGAGCTCGCCGCCGCGGTGGTGCAGGGCAGGCCGGCGGTGCTGTTCACCGATGTGCCTGCTGGTGCAATGCTGAGGCTGATCGATCTGTCGAAGGTGAGACTGGAAAAACGGTAATGGCGGAAGGATCCGACGTGCATATGGAGAGCGTGATGCGAACTGGAATCGGGAAGGTCTGGGCACAACTTCGACGCCTCTGGCGGCCGGCCCTCGTGAGCGCCACGGTGCTGGCGGCGTCCACGCGCTGCATTGAGTGGAAGCAGCCGCTGGAGACGCCAGAGACGAGCATCGCGCGCTACGTGTCCGCGGTTCAGACCACCTCTGGCGATGCAAATGCGGTGCTCCGTGTGGGGACTCCGCCTACCGCCGGTCTCGGGCCAACCGTCACCGCGCCGATTCCCGCGCTGGTCCTGCTCGGGGGTACCATCCAGATCACCGCCAGCGCTGCGACGCCATTCACCCGGGTCGCGGTCATCGTGCCGGGCGTGAATGACTATTGGGAGCTGACCCTCAGGGCGCCCACCACATCAGTGGACATGCTCATCGTCTTCAGCCAGGACATCCCGAAGACGGTATTCGACGTGCAACTCGCCGGAGCGAGCGCGGGTGCGTTCGGCACGTTCCAGAAGAACAGCGTGAGCGTGATCAGCGTGGGAACCGGCGACGTGCAGATCAACCTCACCTGGGATTCCAAGGCGGACCTGGACCTGCACGTGGTGGATCCGTCGGGCGGCGAGATCTACTGGGCCGCCAGGACCTCGGCCACCGGCGGCCAGCTCGACCTCGACTCGAACGCCGCTTGCGCCACCGATGGGCCGCGGGCAGAGAACATCTTCTGGGCGAGCGGGCTCGTGGCCCCGCGCGGTGATTTCGTCGTGCGCGTGGATCACTGGGCAAACTGCACCGCCGTCCTGACGCACTATGTTGTCACCGTGAATGTGCGCGGGAAGCCGCCCCAGGTCTTCACCGGCGTCTTTACCGGAATGGGCGATGCGGGCGGCAAGGGGTCGGGCGTGACCGTCACGTCGCTCACGTACTGAGCCGGGCCAGCGCCCCCGCCGCAACTCCGCTCCCTACCGCGCGGGCTCAGCTCCGCAACCACCACTCCAAGCCGAACTGCGCGGCGCCAATCAGGGCGCCGAGCACGTAGCCCAGCTGCACGATCAGGTTCAGTTCGCGCTGGGTCACACCACGCACGATCTCTTCCACCCGTTGCGTGCTGAAGCCGAGCACCTTTCGCTCGACCATCGTCGGGATGTCCACCGTTGCGAGAAACTCGGGCAGCCGCGCGACGACTTGTTCCCACGCGGCCGGCGCCCCGGCAGCGGCGAGTCGCTGCGCCGCGTCCGCGGGAAGCCAGCGGGTGAGGCGGCCGATGGGTTTGTCGAGCACCGCGGCGGCGGCGCTCCCCGCCGCACCGAGCGCGAGCTCCGCCGCGCGCGATGAGCGGGCAGCCTCGAGAATCCACGACACAATTGCTTCGTCATCAACCACGGATAGCATCTCGCCCACGTTCCGGTTCTCGGCGCGCGCGAGCGCATCGGCCACCGTGCGTTCCACGAAGCTCTTCGTGCGCTCGGTGCCGGCCAGCCGCAGCAGGAGGTCGCCCACCTTCGCCTTGACGGAGCGGTCGCCCTCCTTGCGCGATTCCGCGATGAGCTCCTCGGCCAGATCCGCCGCGTGGGCGGCGAGCTCGGCGCGGCGGACGGGCGTGAGGACGCTCGCCATGGGCAGCAGCGCAAGCTCCTCCCGCATCCGGGCGACGAAGGCGCGCACGCGCGTTTCGAACTCGGGGCGGTGCACCTCGCGGATGTAACTCTCCGAGAGGGTCGGACCGAGCGCCCTGAGCGCACGTTCGACTTCAGTGGCCATGGCCGGGGGCAGGACCTCGCGGAGCGATCCGCGCTCGGCGTCGAGCGCCGAGACCGCGAACTCGGCCAGCCGCGCTTCGATGGCTTCGCGCAGGCCAGAGCGATGCAGCTCGGCGACGATGTCGTCGGGCGTGAGCAGGCGCTCGCCCACGGTGCGTCCGATCGTCTTCGCCAGTCGCGCCTTGTTCTTGGGAACCGCGCCGTGCAGCCCGAACGTGCGCTCGTAGGGCTTGAAGATCAGTGCGACGGCCACCCAGCTCGTGACGCCGCCGGACACCGAACCGAGGACCACGTCGAGTACGAGCCGCGTCCAGAACTCATTCAGCGCAATCACGGAGTGGGGCGGCTCAGGCGTCCGACAGGTCGTCGCCGACGCTCGCCGGCTCCGCCGCGGCCGCACGGCCGCGAGCCTTGCGTTCGCTGCGGGCAGGCGGTGAATCGGCCAGCTCGGCGCTCGCTTCGGGCAGGAGAAGCGCCAAAAGCACCTCGTCCATCGTGCTGACAAACGTGAAGCGCACGTGCTCGCGCACCACCGCGGGCACCTCGCGAAGGTCCTTTTCGTTCGTCGCGGGGAGCATCACCTCCCGCAACCCCGAGCGGTACGCGGCAAGCACTTTCTCCTTCACGCCTCCAATCTCGAGGACCCGGCCGCGGAGCGTCACCTCGCCCGTCACCGCGACATCGCGCCGCACCGGCCGCCGGCTCATGACGCTCGCGATGGCGAGCGTCACGGCGACGCCGGCGCTCGGACCGTCCTTCGGCACCGAGCCTGCGGGAAAATGAATGTGCAGGTCGGTCGCCTTCATCTCCGCGTCCACAATCCGCAGGCCGCCCGCCCGCGACCGTACGTACGAACAGGCGGCATCCACGGATTCACGCATCACGCCGCCCAGGTGCCCCGTGACCGTGAGCTTGCCGGATCCCGGCATCCGCAGCGCTTCGATGGTCATGAGCTCACCGCCACTGGCGGTCCATGCCAGTCCCGTGACGGTCCCGATCTCGGGTTCAACCTCGGCCTCGTCGGCGGCATAGCGGGGCGAGCCCAGCACCCGCTCGATGAGCGGAGCATCCACAATCCACGCGCCCTGTTCGCCCTGCGCCTTGCGGCGCGCGCGGCGCCGCATCAATGCGGCCAGGTTGCGCTCGAAACCGCGGAGCCCGGCCTCGCGCGCGTAGCGGCTCGAGATGGTACCGAGCGCCTCGTCGGTGAACTGCAGGTCGAGGTCGGCGATGCCGTGCTCGGCGAAGAGGCGCGGCAGCAGATAGCGCCAGGCGATCTCCACTTTCTCCTCGACCGTGTATCCCGCAATGCGAATGACTTCCATGCGGTCGCGCAGCGCCGGCGGAATGTCGAACAGGTTGTTGGCCGTGCAGATGAAAAGCACCGGCCGGAGGTCGAATGGGAGATTGAGGAAGTGATCCACGAACGCCGCATTCTGCTGCGGGTCGAGCACCTCGAGCATTGCCGCAAGCGGATCGCCGCTCGGGCCACCGCCCTGCATCTTGTCAATCTCGTCGATCATCAGGACGGGGTCGCACGCCTGCACGCGGCGCAGTGCCTGGAGAATGAGCCCCGGGAGCGAGCCGACGTACGTGCGCCGGTGGCCACGGATCTCAGCCTCGTCTCGCACGCCTCCCACGGAAATCCGGTAAAACGCGCGCCCGATGGACTTCGCGATTGCCTCGCCAAGTGAGGTCTTTCCTGTGCCCGGGGGTCCGACGAAACAGAGAATGGGGCCGTGCGAATCGGCGCCATTCACCTTGAGGAGTTTTCGCACCGACAGGTATTCGAGAATGCGCTCCTTGGCTTCTTCGAGCCCGTAGTGGCGTTCGTCGAGCGCCCGCTCGACCTTCTCGAGCGCGATGTCGTCGTCGCCCACGCGCGTGTTCCAGGGGAGCGCGAGCACCCATTCGACGTAGTTGCGCAGCACCTGATACTCGCTCGACGCACTCGAGAGGGCGCGCAACCGCTCGGTCTCGCGCCGCGCCTCCTGCTCGACGCGTTCGGGCAGGTGCGCCGCTGCGATCTGACGTAACAGGTCCTGCGCGTCGGTTTCCGCCGGATCGCGCTCGCCGAGCTCGGATCGAATCGCCTGCAGTTGCTGCCGGAGATAGAACTCCCGGTGATGCTGCTCGACTCTCACATCGGCCCGCTGGCGGACCTCAGCCAGCACCTGGGCGCGCGCCAGCTCACGTTCCCATCTGGCAGCGACGAACTCCAGGCGCTCCATCACGACGACGCGTTGCAGGACCTCGTCCTTCTCTGCGATGCGCAGGTTGCCATGCGACGCGGCAACGTCGGCAAAACGCGATGGATCCCTCGTTTGCCGGATCAGGAGCCCGGGCACCTCGGCGGGCATCTGGTCATTCAGTTCGAGGAGCGCCTCGGCTGCCGCCGTCACGCGTTGCATGAGCGCGCGCGCGGCGGCGGGATCGGGTGCGGCCTCCGTAATCGGCTCCACGCCCGCTACCGGATATGGCGTGCGACGCACGATCGCACCGATGCGCACGCGGGCGAGTCCTTCGAGCGTGACCTGGTGTGTGTCGCGCCCCGCCGGCGTGCGGTCCTTCACCCGAGCGAGAACGCCGACCCGATGCTCGAGGCTCGCGGGATCGTGCGCGCCATCGCCGAGGGCGACGGCGAGCGCGACGAGGGTACCGGGTTCCGGGTGCGCGCGCAGCAGCGCGAGATTCTCCGCGGCGCCCATCTGGACGGCGATGGTCCCATGGGGAAAAACAATTGTCGACCGGAGGGCCAGGAGGGGCAGCTCGTTCGGCAAAGGTTCGTCCGCGGGCGTAGGCACGATTTGTCCGGACATTGGCGCCCTACTGGCCTCGGCCAAGTGTTGCTGAGGTGTCGTGACGGTTGGTCATGCCGATGAGTTGGGACTCGCAGGAGGCGCCGTCGCGATCGGCGCCGCCGGCTCAGCAAGCCGCCGGTTCCGCGGCACGAGATTGATCAACATGCACCACAGGAACAGCGGCCATTCCTTCCAGACATTGATGTGACTGGTGCCGTACGCACGTGTGTATTCATGCGTGGCGACATTGCGCACGGTGAAGCCGTAGCGCAGCGCCTTCATGATCATCTCCTGTTCAATGGTGTGCCGGTGCTCGCGCAATCCAACGCGAAGGAGCGCCGCACGGCGCACGGCTCGGAACCCGTTCAGCGTGTCCGTGAGCTCGATCTTCCAGCGGCGGTTGATCGCAATGTTCATTGCGATGTTGCCAATGGTACGGATCAGCTGCCCCACGTTGACCGAGAGTTCATCGCTGCCGCCCGTGAAGCGGCTGCCGACCGCGATGTCCGCAGAGCCGTCGACCACCAGTTGCACGAGCCGGGGGATGTCTTCTGGATGATGGGAGCCGTCTGCGTCCATGAACACGAGCACATCGGCATCGATCGTATCGATGCACATGCGGATCGCGCCGCCCTTGCCGGTGCCCGGGTCCCGGAGCACGCGCGCGCCGGCGCTGCGGGCAGCGTCAGGCGTGCCATCGCTCGAGTGACCGTCCGCAACCACGACCTCGTGGCAGAACGGTCGTGCGCGCGCAACCAGATCGCCGATCGTGCGGACCTCGTTTCGCGCCGGGAGCACAACGACGACGCGCTGCGTCCCGTACTGCCCGGCCTCGAAGGACACGTCCTCGTTTCCTCCGCGGCGAGAGTGGTTGAGTGCGGAGAATATACGTCGCTCACGCCACCCACTGCCAGCTGCCGTAGTCGATGAGAAAAACGAGCTGGATCGCGGCCAACAAGATCGCGACGACCGGCGCCAGGTGCCGGCGCCCGATTGGTGTTTGCGGAAGCAGCAGGAAGATCGGGAAGAGAACCAGCTCGTAACGCGCGGTCGCTGAGTGGGGCTCTTGCGAATGCAGGAACAGCATGGAAGCAACGACGTACGCGACCATCGCTCCCTCGAGCCGGCGCCACCCCCACGCCAGCACCGCGAGTACCACGAAGGCGGAGAACATGCGCACCGTCTTGTCCGGGAGCGGTAGTTCGCCGTAACGGAGCCCCTGGACATTGTCGAGCGCGTCCCGGAGCAGCGGCGCGAACGGGAGTGTCCATCTCCGATCGAAATACCGCGCACCGATGTGAATGTAGGCCAGCGGGTCCCGCATGACGTAGCCGACGTAACCCATCCAGAGCGCGAGGCCGGCAAGAGGTGCGACGGCGCATAACAGCGGACCGCGCCACCCGCGGCGCCTCCGAACACCGCGCACCAGATCGCTCACGAACAGCACTGGCAGAAGCAGCGCGGTAGGACGGGTCAAGCCGGCGAGCAGGCCCGCGACGCTCGCGGCCCCGATGCGCTGCTGGCGATAGAACACGAACATCAGGAGGCTCAACAGCAGGAAGAGCGACTCCGTGTAGAACACGGAAAAGAAGAAGCTGAGCGGACTCACGAGCAGCCAGAATCCGGGTTGCAGACGGAGGGGCGCCCACTGATCGCCATGCGCGATCCTCCCCAGAAGAAGCACGCATCCGAGGAGGCAGAGTTGCGAGAACAGAATTCCGGCCAGCGCCTCGCGCGAGAAGGGACCGCCCAGCAGGCGCGCGATTATTGGTAGCAGCGGGAGCGCGACGTAAACACGTTGAGCCGGACCGACGGGATCGTACCCGGCCGCCGCGAGGTGCGTGTGCCGGCTGCCGTCCCATGTCGAGAGTACCTCAACCGGTGAGCGAGGCGCGGTGCTGCCTCGCAGGGAAGGCACGTATCGGCCGATGAGATTCGCAGCGACCCAGATCGCGGCGACGGTGGTTGCCCACGCCACTACCAGATTCCATCCCGTGAACGGGCGGGAGATGGATGTCGCTCCACGACGAGGGGACTGGCCTGTCAATTCCGCGATCGCAGGGGCACCAGCTCCGGGGGCCGACCTGGTCCGAGCACGCGTGCCGGCTCCGATGACGTCGGCCAGAAAAAGACTCTGTGACGAGCAATCTAGGGAGTGGTGCAGCCGACGCAATGCGGGGGGGGTGGCGAGGTCAGAGGTCTGGCTCCGCCTTGGATTCACCTCCGCCCGCGGCTAACTTTCCCGGCTGATGTTCGACGAACTCGCCGAAAAACTCGAAGCCACCTTCGCCAAGTTGCGAGGGCGCGGGAGCCTGAGCGACGCTGACGTGAAGGACGGGCTCCGCGAGGTGCGGAGCGTCCTGCTGGAGGCGGACGTCAACTTTCAGGTGACGCGCGAGTTCCTCGAGCGCGTCGAGAAACGGGCCGTGGGCGTGTCGCAGCTTCGCACGGTCAGTCCCGCCCAGCAGCTCGTGAAGATCGTCTACGACGAACTCACGGCGATGCTCGGCGAGCGGCGCGAAGGGCTCAAGCTCTCGAGCGTGCCGCCGACCGTCGTGATGATGGTCGGGCTG
This sequence comes from Gemmatimonadaceae bacterium, assembly GCA_035544915.1. Taxonomy (GTDB): domain Bacteria; phylum Gemmatimonadota; class Gemmatimonadetes; order Gemmatimonadales; family Gemmatimonadaceae; genus Fen-1231. Next base: position 18,171 of record DASZZO010000218.1, read on the forward strand.
CAGGGCTCGGGAAAGACGACGACGGCGGCAAAGCTGGCCCGCCGGCTCAAGGGCGAAGGACGGCAGGTCCGCCTCATTGCCTGCGATGTCTATCGCCCCGCGGCCATCGAGCAGCTCGAAACGCTCGGCGCTCAACTCGAGGTTCCGGTCTTTGCGGATCGCAGTACGCAGGACGTCGTGAAGATTGCGCGCGCCGGACTCGATCTGGCGAGGCGGGAGCGCGACCGGGTGGTCATCGTCGACACGGCCGGCCGCCTGCAGATCGACACGGACATGATGAACGAGCTGCGTCGCCTCAAGGAGGCGGTGCGGCCGGATGAGATCCTGCTCGTGGCGGACGGCATGACCGGACAGGACGCCGTGAAGATCGCGCAGGGGTTCGATTCCGCACTCGACATCACCGGCGTGATCCTCACCAAGCTCGACGGCGACGCCCGGGGCGGTGCGGCGCTCTCGATTTACGGCGTCACGAAGAAACCCATCAAGTACATCGGCGTGGGTGAGAAGTCCGACGCACTGGAGGAGTTCCACCCCGATCGCGCGGCGGGCCGGATCCTCCAGCAGGGTGACATCATCTCGCTCGTCGAGAAGGCACAGGCGACGTTCGACGCCGAAGCCACGAAAAAGCTCGAGAAGAAAGTCCGCAAGGAAGGCATGGACCTCAATGACTTTCTTGCGGCGATGAAGCAGATTCAGAAGCTGGGACCGCTCGAAGGCGTGCTCAAGATGCTGCCGGGCGTGAACACCAAAATGCTCAAGCAGGCCAACGCGGACCCGCGGCGCATCCGGCACGTCGAGGCGATCGTGCTGTCAATGACGGCGGAGGAGCGCAAGAAGCCGGAGCTGCTGAACGGATCGCGGCGCGCGCGAATCGCAAAGGGAAGCGGGCGGACGATCACGGAGGTCAACCGGCTGATGGATCAGTTCCGGGAAATGAGAAAAATGATGGGGAAAATGAGAAATGCGCCGGGCGGGAGACTCCCTCCCGGAATGTTTGGGAGGGCGCGATAGGACTGTTTCATCTCGGTGCGGGTCCGGAAATGCCGGAGCTGCGATGAGCCGAGAGCAGCACCATCACCAGTTAACCGGGAACCCATCATGTCCGTTCGCATTCGCCTTCGTCGTACCGGCCGCAAGCGGGCCCCGTCGTACCGCATCGTCGTCACGGATTCGCGCAGTCCGCGTGACGGCCGGTTCATCGAGATCATTGGTCAGTATGCTCCGCGCACTGGTGAGCAGGCGCTCAATCTCGATGTCGCCCGTGCCAACTACTGGATGGATCAGGGCGCGCAGCCCTCGGACACCGTGCGTTCGCTTCTCCGGAAGGCAGGCGTGCTCAAGGTTCGCCATGAGGATCGCCTCGCGAAGAAGAAGGCGGCTGCGGCGGTGCCGGTAAAGGAGTAGCCCTGACGGGGTTTGCGGTCGTCGGGCGCGTGCGCAGGGCGCACGGCATACGGGGCGAGCTGGTGGTGGAGCCGATGACCGGCGAGCCGCTCACCTTTTTTGGAGTTGGTGGCCGCGTCATGGCCGGCACGACGAGCGGTGCGGTCTGGCGCGACGACAATACCGGTGAAACCCGCGAGCTGGTGGTGACCGGGAGCCGCCCGTTCAAGGGCGGGCTGCTCGTCATGTTCGATTCGATCAACGATCGGGCGGAAGCCGAGCGGTGGCGCGATCGCCGTCTGCTCGTACCGGAATCCGAGCTGTCCGCGCCTGGTGAGGGCGAGATTTACCTGCGCGAACTCGAAACCATGCGTGTGTGCGACGAGAGCGGAGTGGAGGTCGGGACCGTATCGGCCTGGTACGAAGTGCCGAGCGGGATTCTGCTCGATGTGAAGAACGGCCTGCGGGAAGCGACCGTGCCGTTCAATGCGCACTTCGTCCGCAATGTCGATCGCGCGGCGCGCACGCTCACCATCGCGATCCCGGACGAACTCTGGCAGATGGGCAAGGCGTCCCCTTGATGCGCGGCATTCGCGAAGAGCCGCGGCGCCGCGACGAGGCACCGTCCTGATGCTCACCGTTCGCGTCGTTACGATCTTTCCGGACTTTTTCGTGGGCCCCCTCGCGCTCTCCATTCCCGCCCGCGCCGCGGCTGCCGGCCTGGTGCGCTACCAGATTGTGGACCTCCGCGACTATACGCACGACAAGCACCGGACAGTGGACGACGCTCCCTATGGCGGCGGCGCGGGCATGGTCATGAAGCCCGAACCGTTCTTCGAGGCCGTTGATGCGCTCGGCGCGACACCGCCCATCGTGCTGCTCAGCGCGAGGGGAGATCGTTTTTCGCATGCGCATGCGCAACGGTTCGCCGGCCTGAGCGAACTGACATTGCTCTGCGGCCACTACAAGGACATTGACCAGCGCGTCGCGGACCACCTCGCCACAGAAGAGCTCTCGCTTGGCGATTTCGTCCTGAGTGGCGGCGAACCGGCTGCGCTCGCGGTAATCGACGCGATTGTTCGCCTGCTGCCGGGCGCGATGAGCGATCTGGAGAGCGCCCGCGGGGATTCCTTCTACGGCCGCGGCATCTCGGCCCCGTCCTACACGCGACCCCCGGAGTTTCGCGGATTCGCCGTGCCCGACGTGCTGCTCTCGGGGAACCACGCCGAAATCGAGAAGTGGCGGACGTCGCAGGAGGGCGGAATCAAGCCCCCCCCCCTGGTGGACAGCGAGGGCCAGTAGCGCTACTGTCTCAGGCCCGATTGTGGCTGTGGCCGGATTGTGGCTGTGGCCCAATTGCGGCTGTGGCCGAATTGGTGGCACTGCGACCTTGACGGAGATACCTGTTGTGAACTGGACACCGAACGCAGCCCGTTTCCGCGCGCGAGTCGCCGGAGCAATAGTGCCTCAAATCGCGCCGCTCCTTCTCTTGCTCCCCGCGCTCTCTGTGTCGCTCGCCGCGCAGGGCAGCGGACGCTTCGATACTGGCCTCGTCGTCCGCGCCGACTGGTTGCAGGCCAATGCGCTCCCGCTGGAGCGCAAAGTTCTGCAGAGTGCGGACGCGGCGATCTCATTCCGGCGCCGGACCTGGGCAGTGGACGCCGGCTTCCTGCGCGTGGCGCGCACCCTCAGCACGGTGCAGGGCGGGACCGTCTCCCTTGGCGGGCTGCTCCACCTGGGTCCCGTGCTTTTCATTCCCTCCGTGGGGATTCTTGGGGGCCAGGCGAAGTCCTCTCGTGATTTGACGGGCTACAATTTTGTAAGTGGCCAAGGGACCGGGCGTCAGCCGCGATACACCTACACGACTGCCTTCACCGCAGGTGGCGGCGCCGCGCTGGGGGTCGAGGTGCCGGTGTTTCGGGATGTGGGGCTCAGGGTTCAGGCCGCGCAGTGGTTCTTCAGCGGTGCGCCGCTCGAGGGAGATCGCCAGCGAACGCTGCTCGGCGCGGGCCTGCAAGTGCGGTTCGGCCGATGACGCGACAC
>DASZZO010000219.1:0-8796 GCA_035544915.1 Gemmatimonadaceae bacterium
AGGAGTCCATGGTCAAGGTGGCGGATAACTCCGGGGCGAAGACGGCCCAGGTGATCCGCGTGCTTGGTGGAACGCGGCGTCGATACGCCGGGCTCGGCGACATCGTGATCGTCGCCGTGAAGAACGCCCTGCCGAACGGCACGGTGAAGAAGTCGGACGTGGCGCGCGCCGTGGTCGTGCGCACGGTGAAGGAAACGCGGCGCAAGGACGGGAGTTACATCCGGTTCGACGAAAACGCCGTGGTGATCATCAACGAGCAGGGCGAGCCGCGGGCCACGCGCATCTTCGGGCCGGTGGCCCGTGAGCTGCGTGAAAAGAAATACATGAAGATCGTCTCGCTTGCCCCGGAGGTCCTCTAGCATGCGCATCAGCGTCCATCGCAAGACCCTTGGCAAGCGGAACCGCATCCGCCACAGGATCAACGCCGAGCGCGTGAAGCTGCACGTCGCCAAGGGCGACACCGTGCGCGTGGTGCGGGGTGACGACAAGGGGAAAGTGGGGAAGATCATTCGCGTCCATACCAAGACGGGTCGCGTAGTGATCGAGGGCGTGAACATCGTGAAGAAGCACCGCAAGGCGCGCCGCGCGGAGGAGCAGTCGGGCATCATCGACATGCCGGCGCCACTCGATGCGTCGAACGTGATGCTGCTTGACCCGAAGTCAGGGGAGCCCACGCGCGTTCGCACGCGGGTGGATGACGAAGGGAGAAAGGAGCGAATCAGCGTGAAGTCCGGCGATGCGTTTCCGCATCCCGTCAAGAAGTGAACGAGGACTGAGCGATGGCAACCGAAGAGAAGTCGGCACCCGAGAAGAAGGACAAGAAGCCCAGGGAAGGCGGGAAGGGCGAGAAAGGCGGCAAGGGCGGGAAGGCCGGCAAGCGCCAGGCAACGAGCGCAGAGAAGCCGCGCGACCATGCAGGCGTGGGCCTTCCGGTGCCGCCCCCGCGGCTGCGGACCTACTACGTGAGCACGGTGCGCCCGAACCTCGCCAAGCAGTTCGGTCTGTCCAATGTCCACGAGATTCCGTCGCTCGAGAAAATCGTGCTCAACGTCGGGATGGGCGAGGCGATCAAGCAGCCCAAGGTGCTCGACGCGGTGGTCGACGAACTGGGCGTAGTGTCGGGGCAGCGGCCGGTACGAAAGAAGGCAAAGAAGTCCATCGCCAACTACGGATTACGGCAGGGCCAGGAAATCGGCGTGGCGGTCACGCTGCGCGGTGCGCGGATGTGGGAGTTCCTCGACCGGTTCATCACGACGGCGCTGCCGCGCGTGCGCGACTTTCGCGGTCTCTCCACGAGGGCCTTCGACGGCCGCGGCAACTACAGCCTCGGCGTGAAGGAGCAGATGATCTTCCCCGAGATCAACTACGACCTGGTCGAGCAGATTCACGGCATGGACATCACGTTCGTCACGACGACGAACAAGGACGATCAGGCGTTTGCGCTGTTGAGAGAGCTGGGGATGCCGTTCAGGGGCGACGACAAGCCGATTGTGGTCAAGAGCTGAACGGTGAGCAGGCAGGACGGAGGAGCAGGACGGACGCACACCAGAGGCTAGTCAATGGCGAAGAAGAGCAGCATCGAGAAGAACGACAGGCGGAAACGCCTGACGCTCCGGTACGCGGCCAAGCGCAAGGCGCTCAAGGCCGTCGTTCGCGATCCGAAGGCGACCGATGCCCAGCGGCGGGCGGCGCAGGTTGCCATGCAGAAGCTTCCCCGCAACTCGGCCCCCGAGCGCGTACGCAACCGGTGCTCGATGACGGGACGAGCGCGGGGGTACGTCGCCATGTTCGGACTCTCGCGAATCGCGTTCCGCGAGATGGCGTTGATGGGACTGATTCCGGGTGTACGCAAGGCGAGCTGGTAGGGACGAAGCAATCCGGCCGTGCCGGAAACCATAGGGAGTCCAGGGAAAATATCATGAGCATGACCGACCCGATTGCCGACATGTTGACGCGCATCCGCAATGCCTGCGGATCGAAGCACCGACGCGTGGATATGCCGGCGTCCAAGCTGAAGCTCGAGATCGCGCGCCTGCTGAAGGAGAACAACTTCATTCAGGACTACAAGACGGTGACCTCGCCGGAGGGACGGCCGCTGCTGCGCGTCGTGCTCAAGTACGCGCAGGAGGGGCAACCCGTGATTCGTGAACTCAAGCGTGTGTCAAGCCCGGGCCTTCGCAAGTACGTCGCGGTGACGGAAATTCCCCGCGTCCGCAATGGACTTGGGCTTGCCATACTCAGCACCTCGAAGGGCCTGATGACGGACCGCGAAGCGCGGGCGCAGCGCACGGGCGGCGAACTGCTCGCCCTGGTCTGGTAGGGGGAACGAGACATGTCCCGTATTGGCAAACTTCCGATTGCGATACCCAAGGGCGTCACCATCACCGTGGACGGCCATGCCGTCACGGTGAAGGGACCCAAGGGTGAACTGCATCGTACGATGCACGCGGATATCGGTGTGGCACTTGAGGGCGAGGTGTGCACCGTGTCGCGGCCGTCGGACGACCCACAGCACAAGGCGTTGCACGGGCTCTCGCGCACTCTGGTGGCGAACATGGTCGAGGGAGTGACGAAGGGCTTTTCCAAGCGCCTCGAGATCACGGGCGTGGGCTACAAGGCCGAGGTGCGGGCCTATGGGCTGCAGCTCGCGCTCGGTTTCTCGCATCCGATCGAGTATCGCGCGCCCACAGGCATCAAGCTGTCGGCCCCGCAGCCCACGCAGGTGGTGGTCGAGGGTCCGGACAAGCAGATGGTGGGGCAAGTGGCGGCCGAAATCCGGGCGCTGCGCAAGCCTGAACCGTACAAGGGCAAGGGCGTCAAGTACGCCGGCGAAGTGATTCGCAGAAAGGCCGGCAAGGCTGGAGGTAAGTAATGCCTGGACAGCGGGTACCAAAGTCGCGATCGGGTCTGCGTGCGCGCCGGCATACGCGGGTGCGCGCGAAGGTAAAGGGGACGGCCGAACGGCCTCGCCTCGTGGTGTTCCGGTCGGACAAGCACATCTACGCGCAGCTGGTGAACGATGTCGCGCAGCGCACGCTGCTGTCCGTCTCCGACTCCGGGCTTGCGGGCAAGAAGAGCGAGAAGTCGGTGGGAGTAGGCAAGCTCGTCGCGGAGAAGGCGAAGGCGGCCGGCATCAGCAAGGTCGTGTTCGACCGCGCCGGATACCAGTATCACGGCCGCGTGAAAGCAGTGGCCGACGGCGCCCGCGAAGGCGGGCTGGAGTTTTAAATGGCTGAGAACGAGACCATGGGCGAGAGTGAAACGCCGAAGGATACGCCGGCAGTCGACGCACCACCTGCCGCGCCGCGGCGCGCGCCGAGCGCGCGCAGCGGTGGCGGGCAGGCCGGCCGCGGTGGCCGCGGCGGCGGCGCCGGCGGTCGCGGTCGTGGGGCTCCGGGCGGTGGGGGTGGGGGCGCCGGCCGTGGGCGCGGCGGTCCCGGCGGCGGACGCGATGGACGCGGCGGCGGTGACCGCGGGGGGCGCGGTGGACCGGGCCAGGACCGCGGTGAGGGCAGCGAGCTGGTGGAGAACGTGATCGCCATCAACCGTGTGGCAAAGGTGGTAAAAGGTGGCCGGCGGTTTTCGTTCAACGCGATCGTCGCGGTGGGCGACGGTCAGGGCAAGGTGGGCATCGCGACCGGCAAGGCGAACGAAGTGTCCGAGGCGGTCCGGAAGGCCGTCGACGGGGCGCGGCGCCACATGGTGACCATCCCCATGACCGGGTCGACGATCCCCCACGAGGTTGTGGGCCAGCATGGAGCGGGGAAGGTTCTCATGAAGCCCGCGGCGCCCGGCGCCGGCGTCATTGCCGGAGGTGCGGTGCGCGCCGTGATGGAATGCGCGGGGATTTCCGACATTCTCACCAAGTCGCTGGGTTCGACCAATCCGCACAACATGGTGCTGGCCGCCATGGAAGGCCTTCAGAGCCTGACCACGGTGGAGCAGATCGCGCGCGAGCGCGGCGTGGAGACGGGATCGCTTGGGTACCGCTCGCGCGCCAGGATCAAGGAGGCGTCGCATGCCTAGGACGTTTGTATGGCATCGCACCCGCGGTCCCAGGCGGACTGAGCCGAATACACTTACGGCAGGCAAGGTTCGGATCACGCAGGTGCGCAGCGGAATTGGCCAGACGGCGCGCATGCGCGCCAATCTTGAGGCGCTGGGACTCCGGCATCACCAGCACGAGGTCGTCAAGGACGATTCGCCATCGCTGCGTGGCCAGATCCTGCGCGTGCGACACCTGGTGACGGTCGCCGCCGTGCCGGAGAAGGCGGAAAAGCCAGAGAAGGGAGCGAAGACAGAGAGAAAGGAGAAGTCACGTGCCTAGCGACGAGAAAATCGGCCTGCACAACCTGGCGCCCGCGCGCGGGTCGCATCGCGACCGCAAGCGCCTTGGACGGGGCCCGGGTTCGGGCACCGGCAAGACGTCCGGCAAGGGCCACAAGGGCATCAAGGCGCGCGCGGGGCACCACGGTCACGGGGGCAACAAGCCGCACTTCGAGGGTGGCCAGATGCCGCTCACGCGCCGGGTGCCCAAGCGTGGCTTCACGAATCCGTTCCGGGTGGAGTCGCAGGTGGTCAGGATTGCCGACCTCGCCCTTCTCCCAAGTGGCGCGGAGGCCACAAAAGAGACGCTCGAGGCGGCCGGCCTCATCAAGACGTCGAAGGGCCCGGCTAAACTGCTCGCCAACGGCGAGATCACGCACGCCGTGACGGTGCGCGGACTCAGAATGAGTGCCACGGCCCGCGAGAAGATCGTGTCGGCCGGCGGGCGCGTCGAGGAGTAACGGGAGCTACCCATGGCCCAGGCGAATCCCACAGCGGCGCTCGCGAATATCTATCGCACGCCGGAGCTCTGGCAGAAGATCACCTTCACATTCATCTGCCTGCTCGTGTACCGCATCGGGTCACACGTGGCCGCGCCGGGTGTGGACGTACAGGCGATGGTGGACTTCTTCAAGAATCAGTCGAAGGGGCCCGCCGGCGGATTCTTCGGGCTCTACGACCTGTTCGTGGGCGGCAACCTCTCGCGCTCGACGATCTTCGCACTCGGCATCATGCCGTACATCTCGGCCAGCATCTTCGCCCAGATCGCGGGTGCGGTGATCCCGACGGTTGACAAGATGCAGAAGGATGAGGAGGGCCGAAAGAAAATCACGCAGTGGACTCGCTACGCCACCGTGGCGCTCGCGATGGTGCAGGCGTGGGGGTTCGCGCTCTTTACGGAGAGTGTTCAGGGCGCGGTGAGCACGCCCGGGTTCGCCTTCAAGCTCGAGATGGCGTTCATCCTGACCACTGGCGCGATTTTCGTGATGTGGCTCGGTGAGCAGATCACGGAGCGCGGCCTTGGCAACGGCGCGTCGCTGATGATCTTCTTCTCGATCGTGGAGCGGTTCTGGCCCGGAATCTTCACGACGTTCCAGTATGTGAGTACGGGGGCCCTCAACCTGGTGGTGCTCGTCCTTCTCGGTTTCATGATGCTCGGGGTCGTGGCGGGCGTGGTGACCATCACGATCGCTGCGCGGCGCATCGCGATCCAGATTCCGCAACGCACGATGGGGAAGGGGCGGATGCGCGAGGCGGCGAAGAATTTCATCCCGCTCCGCATAAACTCCGCGGGCGTCATGCCGATCATCTTCGCGCAGTCGCTGATCGTGGTGCCTGGCGCACTGGCGCAGTTCAGCGGGAACGCACAGTTTGCCGACTTCGCCGACTACTTCCGGCCGGGGTCGTGGCTCTATTTCGGGCTTATGGCCGTGCTCATCCTGTTCTTCACGTACTTCTATACGTCGATCATCTTCAACCCCATCGACCTGGCCGAGAACTTGAAGAAGCAGGGCGGGTTCATTCCGGGCATCAAGCCGGGAGCCAAGACCGCGGAGTATATCGATCAGGTGGTCACCAGGATTACGCTGCCGGGAGCCATCTTCCTCACGATCATTGCGCTCCTGCCGATCTGGATTTCGGACATGGCGAATGCCCCGTTCCGGTTCGGCGGCACCTCGTTGCTGATTGTTGTGGGTGTGGCGCTGGATACGATGGCGCAGATGCAGCAGCACCTCCTGCTCCGGAAATACGACGGGTTCATGAAGAAGGGGCGCGTACGGTTCCGCGGACGCCAGACCACCGGCTTCTGAGCCGGCGCTGCGCCGCGCTTCTCCGATGATCGTCGTGCTGCTCGGACCCCCGGGTGCCGGCAAGGGAACGCAGGGAGAGCGGATTGCTGCGGCGCTCGGCCTCCCCAAGATATCGACCGGCGACGTCATTCGGGACGCGATGAGCGCAGGTACGCCGCTCGGCCTCGAAGCCAAGGCGTTTTACGACCGCGGCGACCTGGTGCCCGACGCCGTGATCATGCGCATCGTTCGAGAGGTGCTTGCGCAGCCCGGGCAGGCGAGGGGCGTGGTGCTCGATGGCGTCGTGCGCACGGTGCCACAAGCGGAAGGCCTCTCGACAGTGCTTGGCGATCTTGGGCGTGCGCTCGATCTCGTCATGCTGTTCGAGATCGCTGACGAGCTGCTCGTCGCGCGGCTCTCAGGCCGCACGGTGTGCAGCGGCTGCGGGATGCCGTTCACGGGGCACCAGCCTGGCGAACGCCATGCGGAATGCGCGAAGACGCCGAAAGGTTCGCTGGTTCGCCGCAAGGATGACGAGCCAGAGGCCGTGCGCAATCGTCTCCGGGTTTATCATGAGCAGACGGCACCCGTCGTGGCGTGGTACCGTTCACATGGAGCACGCATCGCTCAAATCGACGCGGTGGGTACCCTTGACCAGGTGACGGCGCGCGCGTTTGCGGCGCTGGGCGTGCCCTGATGGTGCAGCTCAAATCACCGCGCGAGATCGATGTGATGGCAGCGGGCGGCAAGATTCTGGCGGCCACGCACGAGGCGGTGCGGCAGGCCGTGCGTCCTGGCGTCTCGACCCTCGATCTCGACCGCGTGGCCGAAACATTCATACGCTCGCATACCGGTGCGACCCCGTCGTTCAAGGGCCTGTACGGCTTTCCAGGAAGCATCTGCGCGTCGGTGAACGAAGAGATCGTGCATGGGATTCCCTCGGCCAAGCGCGTACTGAAGGAAGGCGACATCATTTCCGTCGACATTGGCGTCCACCTGGGCGGGCTGCACACGGACGCCGCGCGTACGGTCGCCGTGGGAGACGTCGACGAAGCGACCGCACGGCTGTTGCGCGTGACCGAGGCGGCGCTCGAGGCGGGTCTCGCGCAAGCCAAGCTCGGGAATCACATCGGTGATATCGGTGCGGCGATAGAAGGCGCGGTCGTGGACGGCGGATTCGTTGTCGTGCGCGATCTCGTCGGTCACGGAGTGGGACACCTGATGCACGAGGAGCCGCAGGTTCCCAATCACGGCAAGCCGAAGCGCGGAATGAAGCTCGTGGCCGGGCTGACGCTGGCTGTGGAGCCCATGGTGAATGCAGGCTCGCCAAACACCCGGACGCTGGGTGACAAATGGACGGTTGTGACGGCGGACGGGTCGCGGTCGGCGCATTTCGAGCACACCGTAGCGGTGACGGCGGAGGGGCCCCGCGTTCTGACGCGCTAGGCTCCGATCGCCGCCTCCACTGCGGACAGCGCATCAATGGATGCCGACGCGCACTCGTGGACGAGCCGTTTTGCCTCGACCGTGAGCGCCTGACCGGCCGTCTTGTCGGTCATTGCAGCGACGTTGATGCGGACGTTGTACGCGGCGCCCTTGCAGGCGGCTTCGGCCAGCAATGCGGCGACGCCCGCGTCGCTTACAGCGTTTGCGTTCCCTTTGGTGGCGCAGGTCGCCGCGAGCTTTGCGACTTCCGCGCAGGCACGGACCGTTTCGAGCGGCACCCGCGCGGCGGCCAGGAGCGCCGCCTGGATAGCGGCGGCGCGGGTGTCCGCACGATCTCCGGGTTCATTGGGGAGCTTGTACGCCGCACTCACAAGGGAGTATGCGCCGGCATCCTCATCTACGAGTGACGACAGCCGCTTGCGCAGGGTCTCCGCGCGCTGCGCGAGTTCTCGCATTTCGCCTTCGACCGCCAGGTATTTTTTTCGGCCGATCGTGAGGCCTGCGACCATCCGGGCGAGCGCAGCGCCGAGTGCGCCTGCGTACGCGGCGACTGAGCCGCCGCCGGGCACCGGAGTATGCGATGCAACCGACGCCAGGAACCCGCCGAGCGTCTCGCCCCCGGACATGGCGCGCCGCACCCTGGATTGGAGCACCATGTCGTTCGTGAATCCGCGGAGCTGAATGCTGTGCGCGGCCGTCTCGAAGAGCGCGCGCTCGGGAACGAGGCCGACGATCTCGCTCCAGCTGGGACTTATACCGCGCTTCTCGGCTTCGAGCTTCACCGCTTCCCACGCACGCCAGATGGGTGTCGTGTCGGTATCGGTGAGGTTCATCGAAACCTGCGCCTGGCCGTCCACCTCGAGGCCGAGTCCCTTCACGCAGGGCAACCCACCGCTGGAGGCGCGGACGGCCCTGGCGACCTCCTTCGCAACAGCCAGGTTTGAGGCTGGGCCGAGGTAGACGTTGTACGCGACGAGGAACGGGCGCGCACCGATGGCAGTGGCGCCGGCGGTGGGATGAGTCCGGTTGGGACCGAAGTCGGGCACGCGATCGTCGCTCGCGCCGATCTCTTCGCGCGCTTTCTCGAACTCGCCGCGGCGAATGTCGGCCAGGTTGATGCGCCCGGGCCGCGTGGCGGATCGTTCGTAGAGAAAAACCGGGATCTCCAGCTCCGTGCCGACGCGTTCGCCGAGTGCGCGAGCGAGAACGACGCAGTCGGCGATCGTGGTGTCAT
>DASZZO010000220.1:0-8289 GCA_035544915.1 Gemmatimonadaceae bacterium
TGGCGGAGTGTTTGCGGTGCTCGCCCCGCAGCCCATGGCGATCACGACGCTTCTCTGCGCTCTGGCCGTCTGGTCGACGGGGTATGTGTCGGTTGGCTCCGTAGTCGCCGCTTTTGCATTTCCCGCACTTGTATGGCTGGAATACGGCGCCTCGTCTCCGCTCTTCTCGGTGAGCCTCACGGTGAGTGCGTTCATTATCTGGGCCCACCGGTCCAATCTCCAGCGTCTGCGAGACGGCTCCGAGCAGCCATTATTCCCCAAGTGGGGCCGGCGGTCGTGAGGTGCGCCGTGATCGGAGCCGGGGCGTGGGGAACTGCACTTGCCAACGTCCTCGCGGAAAACGGGCATGCGACCGTGATCTGGGCATATGAGGCTGACGTGGCGGACGCGATCAATGGGGGACACGAGAATCTGCGATTCCTGCCCAAGATCCGGCTCAGCCCCGACCTTCGTGCGACCCCGGACCAGGAAATGGCCGTGACGTCCGCGGAACTCATTCTGTTCGCCACACCGAGCCATGTCCTGCGAGACGTCACGGCCTCCATGCGCGCCTCGGCTGCTCCGGGCGCCACTCTGGTGGTGGCGACGAAAGGGATTGAGCGAGACCGGCTCGCGCTCATGACCGATGTCGTCGCGCAAGAGTTGCCGGGCCGGGCCGTCGTTGCGCTCTCGGGACCGAGCTTTGCGGCCGAGGTGGCCGCCTGCCAGCCGACCGCGATCGTAGCGGCCAGCACGAACGCCGAGGCCGCAGCATACGCACAGAAGGCGCTGAGTTCACCAAGCTTTCGCGTCTACACGCACGACGATGTCATCGGGGTCGAGCTGGGCGGCGCGCTCAAGAACGTTATGGCGCTCGCGACCGGAATCTCGGATGGCCTCAATCTTGGCTACAACGCCAGGGCGGCGCTCATTACCAGGGGATTGGCCGAGATCATGCGGCTCGGCGTCAAGCTGGGAGCACGCCCGGCAACGTTCGCCGGGCTGGCCGGCGTAGGCGACCTCGTGCTGACATGCACCGGCGCGCTCAGTCGGAATCGCACGGTCGGGCTGGAAATTGGTCGTGGGGCATCGCTGGGCGAGGTGCTCGCCAGTCGTGAGACGGTGGCCGAGGGCGTAACCACGGCGGAAAGTGCGAAGGAGCTATCCGAGAGGGAGGATATAGAGATGCCAATCGTCGACGCCGTGCATCGGGTGCTGTTCGAACGGCAACCCGCGCGCTGGGCACTCGTGGAACTGATGAGGCGCGGACTCCGCGGGGAGCAGGACTGATGCCCGCGCGCATGAAGCCGAAGCCCGAGCCGGTACAGGAGTTCTTCTCAATTGGGGATGTCTGCGAGCTGACGGACCTCAAACCACACGTGCTTCGGTACTGGGAGAGCCAGTTCAAGTTCCTGAGCCCCGCCAAGAACCGGTCGGGCAATCGCGTGTACCAACGACGCGAGATCGAGATGGTAATGCTCGTGAAGCAACTGCTGTACGCCGAGAAATACACGATCGACGGCGCTCGGCAAAAGCTTGACCACTTCAGAAAGGGCGGTGGCATCAAGGGAGCCGCCCGGGTGGGGCTCGACGCACAGACCGTGGAGCTCGTCGAGACCGACCTTCGCCAGGTACTTGCGATCCTCGAGGGAGAACCGTCCTGATGCGCGTGCTGTGCAGCAATGACGACGGAATCCTCGCACGCGGTCTCGAGTGCCTGGAACGCGCCGCGCGACCACTCGGCGAAGTATTCGTGGTTGCACCCGATCGTGAGCAGAGTGCCACAAGCCATTCCCTCACGCTCCATCATCCGCTGCGCCCAATTCAGCTCGACGTGAACCGCTGGCAAGTCGACGGCACCCCCACGGATTGCGTTATGCTCGCGATCGAGGCGCTGATGCCTGCGCGACCGGACTTCGTGCTGAGCGGCATCAATCACGGTCCCAACATGGGCGAAGACGTCCTTTACTCCGGGACGGTCGCCGCTGCGATGGAAGGACTCGCGTTGGGGGTGCCGGCGATCGCAGTGAGTTTTGCAGGGCGCGTTCTGCGCGCCGACGGCACGTTGCTTGAACAACACGTGGAGCCGCTCGCACGACTACTCAAGCACATGACATCATTGCCGGCGTTTCCGACGAGCACGCTGCTCAATATCAACATTCCGGCGATTCCTGCCGCCGACGTCAAGGGAGTGAAGCTCACGAAACTGGGGCGCAGGGTGTTCTCGGATTCCATCGCGAAAATGAAGGATCCCTGGGGCCGTCCGATCTACTGGATCGGCGGCGGGTCGGTCACGTGGGATAGCGATGAGGGGACGGATGTCGCAGCAGTGAACGACGGGTTCATCTCGGTGACGCCGCTGCATCTCGACGTCACGCATCAGGCGCGTCTGGACGATGCGGAGCTCTGGTGGAAAGCTCCGTAGGGCGCCAGTACGCAGGTGCACGCGCGCGCCTGGTTGAGGAACTACGCGGGAAAGGCGTCCGGAATCTCGCCGTGCTGCGAGCGGTCGACCTGACTCCTCGTCACCTTTTTGTGCCGGACAGCGTGCGCCATCGCGCTTACGACGATACGCCGCTTCCAATTGGCAACGGGCAAACAATCAGCCAACCCTGGGTCCATGCGCGCTACCTGGAGACGCTCGCACTGAAGGGCAGTGAGAAAGTCCTTGAGGTGGGCACCGGGTCCGGGTACCAGACCGTGCTGCTGGCGCACTTGGCGGGACAGGTGTTCAGCGTCGAGCGACTGGCACCGTTGCTCCAGCGCGCGCGCGACGCCGTCAGGGTGTGTGGGGTGTCCAACGTGTCGCTGATGCTGGGGGACGGAACCTACGGTTGGAAGGCGTTTGCGCCGTACGACGCCATTCTGGTGAGCGCGGCGAGTCCGGACGCACCCCAACCTCTACTCGATCAGCTGGTGGAAGGCGGGCGGCTGCTGGTTCCGATCGGGGGCCGGGACGAACAACGCCTCATGCTCATCACGCGGCACGGAACGGAGTTCGAGCGGGAGTATCTCGCGCCGGTGCGTTTTGTGCCGCTTGTCGGGGACTTCGGGTGGACCGAACAGGCATGACCGAACTGGACCGCGCAGCGGTCGCCGAGCGTGTTCGCGGTGCAGTGCGCGATGTGCCGGACTTTCCGAAACCCGGAATCGTCTTCAAGGACATCACGCCTGTGTTCCTCGATGGGGAGCTGTTCGCACGTACCATTGCCGCCCTTGCACAGCTTTTCGCGGGGCAGGGCATGACGCACGTTGTCCCATAGAGAGTCGCGGATTCATACTCGGTGGGCCGGTGGCCCTCGCGCTGGGTGCATCCTTTGTTCCCGTTCGAAAACCGGGCAAGCTGCCGAGAGCAACGGTTCGCGAGGACTACGCACTCGAATACGGCACCGAGGCGCTGGAACTGCACGCCGACGCACTACTGGGGTCACGGAGCGTGCTGGTCGTCGACGATGTGCTCGCCATTGGGGGGACTGCGCAGCAGCGTGCCGTCTTGTGGAACGCGCCGGCGCCTCCGTGACCGCATGCGCGTTCCTGATTGAGCTCTTGTTTCTGAACGGCCGCGCGGCACTCTGCGGGCGGAGAATCGAGACCCTTCTCGCTTACTGAGCGCCGCGCAGGAGCCGGTCGAGCAGTCCGGCGTCGGCGCCCACGAGGGCTTCGGTCAGTTTGCGTCGAGCGTCCTCTGCAGTGCTCGTGTCGCCGGCTGCCGTGGCGGCTCGCACCAGGCCGGCGAGCGCGCGCATGCGCCAAGGGCCCTGCCCGAGGGCTCGCACGAACTCGCGTTGCGCCTCGGTGGCTTGGCCCAACCCGAGGAGCAGTTCACCGATCAATTCGTGCGTCGGCTCACCACCACCGGAGGCCCGAACTCCACCGGTAGCGTGTCTTCGACGGCGGCCGTTCGGCGCAGCAGGAGTATCGCTTCGTCATTGCGAGCCATGCGCTCCATCCGCTTCGCAAAGAGAGTGTCGCGAACCGGCTTCGAGCCTTCGCCGTATAGGACTTCAACGGACGCGAGGTAGTCGCGCTCGCGCGCTAAACGAGCCGTGGAGATTCGTGCCGCCGCTGAGGGCGCAAGACGATTGAGGACCGCCCGCGCGGCGGCGACATTCTGCTGATTCCAGATTGGGTGGGTGTACGTCATCGCCTCGCCCCAGTAGGCGAGTGCGAATCCGGCATCCGCGTGCTTGGCGGCGCGAAACGCCAGTGCGGCGCTCTCGTACTCGAAACTATGCAGATAGAGTAGGCCTCTTATGAAGTCGCTCTGGGCCGCGACGGCGCCGAGTTGGGGAAGGCGAGCTCGCCCAGCCTCTCGCCGGATAGTGGCACGGGGCTGCTCGCCTGTCAGCGGAGGGAGGCGGCGAACAGGGCAGCGGGCGAATTGAGTCGAACGATCCGGTCGAAGGCCGTCACAGTTCGTGCCTGCGCTCCGCGGAAGGCGGCGCTGTGGACCCAGAGTAGTTATTCTTGTGGCGGAAGAACATAGCCCCCGTAGCTCAGGTGGATAGAGCAAGCGTTTCCTAAACGCTAGGTCGCCTGTTCGAATCAGGCCGGGGGCACTGCAAGCGCCGCAACGAGTTAGCCGCTCACGCCTCATGTGCGGCCTCACTTGCATGATGGGACTGGCAGTGGGACTTGTCGGCGATCCACTTCTTCAAGAGCTTCGCATCGTCCCGCAAGAACTTCGTGACATCGTGGTCCGTGTAGAGGTCCGTGACGTCGCGGATCGCGTGCCCGAGGTAGCTTGAGCCGCGTGCGCCGCACGCCGGCCTCCTCGAGCCAGTTGGCGAACGTGCGCCGGAGGTCGTAGGGCTCGAAGGCGCCCGCCGTCTGCTCGGCCAGCCGATCCTCGAACGCTTGGCGTGAGATGCGCGGTGGCTCCGCGCACCGACCGAGATCCGGCACGGCGCGTGCGCGCGCCTCGCGCTTCGTGCCATGAATGACGATGCGATCGGTCCGACGCTCCCACGATCCCCAATACTCGCCCGGGCCCATACCCGTCGTCGCCATCGCCCAGTAGCAAGCGGCGGTGTCCGGATCGAGCTTAACAGGTTCTTCACCTTGCTTCTCAGTCCACTCCAGCAACCCCGGCACCGTCTGCGGATGCGTCGCGTTGATGCGGCGCGGCCGGTACGGCTCGAACGCGGCGATCTGCAGGTAGAGGCTCGTATGCCGCCCGCAGACGTCACGCGCGAAGCCCAAAAGGATCGCACGGTCGTTGTCGAACGTCTTCCGACGATTCGCGTAGGCGCGCCGATGCTCCGCGAGGATCGTCGGGAGCTCGCCGACGGTGCATGGGCTCCGGCACGCGGCAATCACGCACGCGCTCGATGTGTGCGCGGGCGATGTGCGGAAGGTGCAGAAGTTCTCGCGGCACCGGGATCTCCGCACGCTCACCGTCTACGACGACAACCGGCAGGACGTCGCGGGCGAGGTGGCCAAGCTGGTAGCCGGGGAAGGGTAGAGAGCACCGAGGCGCGGGTCATGTGTCCGTCAATGGGCATTCTCGGACACAACGACTACCGCCGGCCGGGTGCAAGCAGAGTTTCGATTGTTGTAGAGAGGCCGCCGGGGAATCGAACCCCGCACAGGTTTCGTTGCCCATGTTAGTTCGCGGGAATCGAACCCGCTGCAACGACCTTCCTAGGGCACCGCGCCGCGGCTCACATAATCTAGCGGGACTCTGTGAGTGTTCCACAGGTGGGATGGTTGCACGCGGGCCCGATCGGCACCATCTCTCACAGGCGCGATCCATTGTCGGCGAACGACGGCCGCAAGGACGAGGGCGACATACGTCGCGATGTGATTCCCACGGGGAGGGTAAAGTGCCGGCACTGGTGACCTGTCCCGCTTGCGGCCGAGAGACGAGCGGGCTCCAGCTGTTCTGTTCGCATTGCGGAGCGTCTGTGGGCGGCACTTCCGGGTGGAGTCGCTCGCCCGCCCTTGTGATCGGGCTCGTTCTCGTTTTCGTGGTGATCGCAGCCATCGTTTCATCCATGATCACCGGGAGGTTCTCGGGCCCCTCCCCTGCGAAGGAGGCGCCTCACGCCGTCCGGGAATGAAAAGACCTGGTGTGCCTGTGGTTGCCGTCAACCGTCGCCACGCGATAGCGTACCACCATGCGAAAGGGCCGGCCCCTGTACGCGATCCCTCTGGTGTACGGCTCCGTCGAAGTCCTCGAGGGCCGCGAGATCTACACCGATGGGCATGCGAGCCAATGTCCCCACTTGTGACGGAGACTCCTGTGAAGCGACCACTTGGCCACGGTGTGGTTTTCTGCGCGATCCTGCTTTCGGGTTGCACACACGCGGGTGTACCACTGCGCAACACGCCGAGCGATCTTGAGAGGACGGATCGCGCGGTAAACGCGGAGATCGAGGCGGTCCTCCAGCAGTACGTGCGCGCGGTCAACAACGCCGACCCGAACTTATTGCGGGAGATCTGGGATACTGGGACGGCGGCGTCATACGTCAATCCCACGCAGCGCTTGCGGACGTGGGAGCAACTCGAACGCTTCTGGCGAGGTTTCCTCGGCGATCGTTTCTCCGTGCGCAAGTTCACGCCCGATAGCGTGGCCATTCGGCACGTGGGAGATGTCGCGTGGGTGGTATTCAATTGGGAGTTCAGAGCGACCCAGAGGAACGGCGAACCCTATAACCAGCACGGATGGGAGCCCCAGGTCTACCTCCGGAGCGATCGCGGGTGGCGGATTGCACACGCGCACTACTCGGCTCTGGCGCTTCGGCAGTGAGCCCCACGGGTGGAGGAGCAGGTATCTCCGGTGGCATATCACCATCTCTGTGGCGTGATGGGACCAGTAGTGGGACGAGTCGCCAAATCCGGGCGTTTTCCGGCCTGTTCCGTCTTCACGCGTCGCTCTATGGCGTGGTGAGCCCGGCGTTTCCTAAACGCAAGGTCGCCTGTTCGAATCAGGCCGGGGCACTCCCAACACCTCTCTTCTCTACTTCTCCCGGCGTACACCAGAGGGCGCAAAGGGTGTAGTCCTTTTTGTCGATTGATGCCAATGAAACCCGAACCCAATGTGGACTTGAAGAAGATCGACGGTGTTTCGCCATAGACAAGGGGAGGTTCCATGGATGCATCTGTGCGGGGGCGGTACCTTGCACTACTCAGCGAGGCCTTTGCAGATACGAGTCTTCGCAGCGCCGACCCCCCGGCATCGGCACCGAGTACCACGCCGAGCGTGCGTGAACATGGCAGCGGCCGGATGGATCCCGAGGATTCTGCGCGGGTGCTGGCCGGGTTCCATGGCCTTCCGCTCCCGGGCACCCCGACGCTTCATTTCGTACGCGGCTCCAAGGACGGGCATGCAAATGCATATGCGTGGGACGAGGAAACCGGGATGGTCTACATATTGGACTGATGAGGCTTGGACTGATCGGGCGGCCTGATCGACGCACTGATCCGGAGCCGGCTTGGCCGGACGCGGGCCATTACATCCAGCGCCCGAAGGTCCGTGGAGTGCCTGCGCACCCGCGTGGCGCCCGCCGGCGGGCCTCTTGAAGTTCCTCCTCGGGACTCTGTCGATCGCATGTGCGTGCGGGGCGGTGCCTCCCACCCACGAAAAACTGAGTAGCGGCATCTTGGAGGGCGTTCGAGGAGTTCTATTGTTGCGCTCCAAGGTCGCGGAAGTCGCGCGAGGGCATTCATTTCTCACTCGACGTATCTTGTCGTCATCGTCAGGGTTTTGCCTGCATTTATCAGGCGTCTGCCGCCGTTTTCAGGCTGGCGAACCCCGGAGCAGGAATTTGGGCAGTGTCGCCGTCCAGCTATTTGTCATGGCGGCGAGTTGCTCGGCGTTCTCGCCCATTAGCGGCCCCGTTAGGCGAGTCATTCAGCGTCATCGGGCCCATGGCTGCCTTGGGGGAGCCCTTGCGATGCGCCGCCTCGCGTCTGCACGCGCTCCCGGGACCATGCAATCCACGCTACGTTTCGTGTGGAAGATTCCTGAGGCTACGCAGACATGGAGATCGAAGTCGCATGACAAAGACAGCAGAGGCAGCCCGGCCGGCCGTCCAGCTCGACGCGGACTCACTGTTAGAGACGATCAGGCTGAAGCAAAGGGAGATAGGCATCGGCGTAATTGTGATTGCGGCCGTGGCCGTCATCGGATGGTTCTGGCACAGCTCCGCCGTGCAGAAGGACGAGCGGGCAGATCGGGCACTCAACTTGGCAGCCAACTCGTACTATTCGGGCAACAAGGCGCTGGCCAAGACCGACCTCGAAAAGGTGGTTGCGCGCTACGGGAGCACGCCGGGCGGCATCCAGGGTGCTATGCTGCTTGCGCAG
>DASZZO010000221.1:0-3270 GCA_035544915.1 Gemmatimonadaceae bacterium
CGTGCTCGCTCCGCAGTGCAGCAACGACAACCCGCGAATCCAGACCGCCGCTCAGGAACGCAGTCGTCGCGCGGTCGCTTCGCTGCCGGATGCGCACCGCCTCCATGAAAGCGCCGTAGGCGGCCTTGCTCAGCGTGGCGAGATCGCTCGTGGATCGGGGGATGTCCTGCCATCTCCAGTAGACCGCGCTCGTGACACCTTCGGCCGTGATGTCGATCACCTCCGCCGGCCTGAGCATCGCAATGTTCGCGTAGGACGTTCGGGCACCGAAGCTGTATCCGAACGCGACACGCTCGGCCAATCCGTCGACATCGATGACCTTCTTGAGCTGCGTGCACGCCTCGAGCAGCCGGATCGTGCTCGAGAACACGACGGTGTCGCCGTCGGTCCATATGAAGACGGGGCGGATACCGAGCTTGTCGGTTGCGATTACCAGGCGCCGATTGTTACGATCGTACTGCGCCACCGAGAATACGCCGCGCGTATCGGCCAAGCGGGAGAATTGCCTGCTGAGAAGAACCCGATGAAGCGCAGCCGTGTCGGTCGCGCGCGTTCGAGATGACGGATCGAGCGTCGTGACGATCGGCTCCCCCGCGACAAAGGTCGCAACGCCGTCCTCATCGATCTGTCCCCTGGCCTTGAACGCGCCAATGTCGATCTTGAGCAGAAGGGCATTCTCGTCCCGGACGATCTCCGGCCGATCGGATGGGTTGCGCGACATATGTCGGGTTATCGCCGCAAGCAGCTCGTCCGAACGTCTCAGGGGGCCTCGGCGGCTGAATGCGCCGGCGAGCAGAGTCATGTGGAGGCTGGTACCGGGGTGGCGCAACCGGGGTTCATGACGGCGCCATTCGGGCTCATCTTGGCGGGGACGAACAGGCGGAAGTCAATGTGACCTAATTCTAACGAACAGTTAGCCTTCGTACCAACAATCTGCCCAACAACCTGCGTGCCGGTGCGGACAATCTGCGTGCCGGACGCCGGAGCACCCTTTCCACGACACCGTGATCCCCCTCAGTCGCGACGACTACGCGTGACCCGGCCCGCGCTCCGCCTGCTCGTCGCCACGCGCAACGCGGGCAAACTGCACGAACTCGGTCCTATGGTCGAGGCTGCCGGGTTCCAGCCCGTGTCTCTCGAGGACGCGGGCGTCGCACCGTCGGCGGAGGAAGACGCGCTCGAGAGCCATGACACATTCGAGGAGAACGCTCTCGCGAAGGCGCGGTGGTTCGAGGGCCTCACGCGGGCAACGCTCGGAGTTGGCGTACTCGCCGACGATTCCGGACTCGCGGTGGAGGCGTTGGGCGGCGCCCCGGGCGTGCGCAGCAAGCGCTGGTCCGGGAGCCCATTGATGGGAAGGGCACTCGACCGTGAGAACAACCGCGTTCTCCTCGCCTCTCTTGGCGACACATCGGCGCGCCGGGCGATGTACGTGTGCGTCGCGGCCATTGTATGGCAGGGCGGGGAGCTGCTGGCGCGGGGCGAGACGACAGGCGTCATACTGGAGACGCCGCGAGGCCGGAACGGCTTCGGCTACGATCCTTATTTCCGGAGTGACGACCTCGGCATGACGTTCGCGGAAGCGCGCAGCGAGACCAAGGCACGCGTGAGTCATCGTGCCCGCGCGGTGCGAAATGTGCTGGATCGGTATGTTACGCGCCTCGCGGGACGTTGACCGCGCCTGCGGCGTCCGCTAACATTCGCGTTCGGTTTGCGGGGCGTAGCGTAGCCCGGTATCGCGCCTGCTTTGGGAGCAGGAGGTCGCCGGTTCGAATCCGGCCGCCCCGATGGAAAGCGACGCGATCATCACAACAACGATGCTTCAGTGGTGCGTGGATCAACGAGGCGCCAGTAGCTCAGTTGGATAGAGCGAGAGCCTTCTAAGCTCTAGGTCGGGGGTTCGATTCCCTCCTGGCGCACCATGCGAACAGCGCAGAGTGTTCTTGTTGGTGCACTGCGCCCTTAGCTCAATTGGCAGAGCAAGTGACTCTTAATCACTAGGTTGAAGGTTCGATTCCTTCAGGGCGCATCTGGGGCGGCTATATGCAATGGCAGGAGGACACGGATGCCGCGCGTCGAGTTCCGGGAGGCCGCCAGGCGTCATTCCGTGCCTCGACGACCCAGCTGATCATTCTCTGGTTATCGGGTACATGACGAAAACCCCGGTGGCGCGACACGTGCCTCGGCCGTTTTTGGCACCGCAAGACTCGAAACTCGTCGGGTCGCCAGCATGGTAAGGGATCGGCGGGCGATGTTAGAACTTCTCGAGCACAACACCGGATTCGAGGATCCCGCGCTCTGGGCGGACTACGCGGGTAGCCATGGGTTTCAACGCGTCGCCGCCGTGAAGATCGTCCGCTGTCCCGATTGTTCTGCAGAGCCGGGCCGCAGTTACGGGCAGTACGTCTATTACAGTACCCTGATTCGTTTGCGGGAGTGCACACGCTGCGGGCTAATCTGGTCAGACGCGCATATCGACTCCCGTGTACGTCGCGCACACTTCGAGACGGCCTATAAGGGCGACGTGTACTTTCGCGAACGCCGACTCGCGATTTTCCAACATTTGTCTCGCGTGATAGCGGACCTGGCTCCGGAGGGCGCTCGTGTGCTTGACGTCGGCGGAGCACGAGGCGACTTGATGCGTGCGGTAGCGGTTCGGCGTCCTGATCTGGACGTCACCGTTCACGATATCTCCCGGACCGCGACCGCTTGGGCCGCTGCTCATTTTGGCTTCGCGACTCTGTGTGGAGACGCGCAGACACTCTCAACGCACACGAAGGGATATGACATCGCCGTTCTGAGCGACGTGCTGTACTATGAGCCCAACCTGCCGGTCCTGTGGTCCGCACTGTCCCGCTTGATCCATCCAAAGGGTGCGGTTGTAATTCGGGTACCCAACCTCTTTCAGTTGGTCCGACTAGGTGCGATATGGCATCAGCTGGTGGACAGCAGGGAGCAACGACGTCTCCAGGACCGAGTTCCTTACTACAACCCGGAACACATATTCATCTTCCGCCAGCGCTACCTCCGGAGGCGTCTTCAAGGCCTTGGTTTCACTCGGATTCAGGCGATCCCGTCACCGATGCTATCGAACACCATACCGGATGCGGTACGCTCGACGTATTTCCGGTTGGCGCTGTTCGCGAATCGCCTGTCTCGCTCCACGCTAGTCCTGACGCCGAGTATGCTTGTCGTCGCACGGCGTCGCTCGCCGGAGGCGGCCCTGCAGGCCTGAAGCACGTGTATGCCGCACGGGACCGTCTTCGCCCC
>DASZZO010000222.1:0-2195 GCA_035544915.1 Gemmatimonadaceae bacterium
CAGTCGCTGACAGTATCCAAGGTAAGAAAGATTGGCGGCGCCAAGCCGCGGGGCCCAGAATGCGTCGATCGCTGGGTAGATGGAAAGGGAGAAGACCGCAATCAGCGCGAGCGGGACCTTGCCGAAGAACGCGGAGACCTCGCCGACTGCACTCTTTGCGGGCGGCCAGACGATCTCATTGCGCAGGGCGGCGAAAAGCGCCAGCGCGGCGCACGCATACCCGGCAAGCAAACCGACCGCCAGCACCTGCACACCGAACGTCCCCGCCCAGCCGACGCATGCGATGAGCACGCCCAGAATGGGCAACAGCGTGGCGAACCCTGGAACGGAAAATCGCCTGGCGGCGTTGCCCACTGAGGCGAGAAAGCCGGTCACGAGACTCAGGGCCACCGCGCCCCACGCGAACCGTGCAATGACAATCGCGGTATTCACGGACTCCGGTGCAAGGCGCCCGACCCCGAGCATGCGCAGTTGCAGCGGAGCCAACAACCAGCCGAGCATGCCCACCGTGAGCGACATGACCGCGAACGCGCGCAGAAAATGGCCGGCCAGCACGCTGGCTCCCTGAGCCTGTGCACGCGCCCGCGTGAGCACGGGCACCATGGCGAAGGCGAAGAGTCCGCTGAACGTCGCCATGGCGAAGAGCGGGATGGCGACGGCCTGGAGATAGAGGTCCATCGACGGCCCAGCCCCAAACGCGCGCGCGATGGCGAGCTGGTTGACGAAGCTCACCAGCGTCGCGAAGCCGAGGATCAGGGTCAGGGCGAGCGAATCGCGTACTGCTTTCACGGTCTCTGGTGCTCTTGTGGGCCGGCATGCGGCTCATGCGGACGGGATGGCCGCCATGTGCGCCGTCCCATACTATAACGCGATGGACCTCGGCGACCGTCTCCAGCAAGCGCTCGGAAAGGGCTACGTCATCGAGCGTGAGCTCGGTGGGGGCGGCATGTCGCGGGTGTTCCTCGTTACCGAGCTCGATCTCGACCGGAAGATCGTGCTCAAGGTACTGCCGCCCGATCTCGCCGCCGGGTTGAGCGTCGAGCGCTTCAAGCGGGAGATCCAGCTCGCGGCCAAGCTGCAGCATCCTCACATCGTTCCGCTCCTCATCGCGGGTGCCAAGGACGGCTTGCTCTATTACGCCATGCCGTTCATCTCCGGCGAGGCGCTCCGCTCGCGTCTCGCCAAACAGCACGAGCTGCCGATTCCCGAGTCGATCCGCATCCTGCGCGACGTGGCCGACGCGCTCGCATACGCCCATGCCAACGGCGTCGTCCATCGCGACATCAAGCCGGATAACGTACTGATCTCCGGCCAACACGCGCTCGTCACCGACTTCGGCGTCTCCAAGGCGCTCGCCAACTCCACCGGCGAATCCAGCATCACCTCGGTGGGCATAGCGCTTGGCACGCCGGCGTACATGTCGCCGGAGCAGGCCTCGGCTGATCCATCCGTGGACCATCGCGCCGACATCTATTCGCTCGGCGCTCTCGCATACGAGCTGCTCACGGGACAGCCACCGTTCAGCGGCCTCCCGCCCGCGCAAATGCTCGCGGCGCACGTCGCCAGGGCGCCCGACCCCGTCTCGATGCACCGTGAGAGCGTCCCACCGGCGCTCGAGCATGTCGTGATGCGCTGTCTCGAGAAGAAGCGCGCGGACCGTTGGCAATCCGCCGACGAACTGCTGGTACAGCTGGAGGCGCTCGCCACGCCCAGCGCGGGGCTGACGCCGACGAATATCGCACTCGGCAAGACATCGTCGCCCTTGCGTTGGGGAGCGGCGGCTGCAGGAGCGGCCCTTATCACTCTCGTTGCCGTCGCGCTGTGGTGGATGGCGCGAATCCCGCCGCCATATGTCGTCACGTCCACTGCACAGATCACAAACTCGCCCGGGCTCGAGCTTGACGCCGCGCTCTCTCCCGATGGAGCGCTGGTTGCCTACACGGCCGGTCCAGTGGGGCACGCGCGCATTGTCGTGCGACAGATTGCCGGCGGTACCGCGCGTTTTCTCACCGACTCCGCGCTCGAGCCGCAACGCACGCCGCGATGGTCGCCCGATGGCCAGCAGATCAGCTTCGTCGTCGGACAATCGCTGTACGCGGCCCCTGCGTTCGGCGGATCGGCTCGACGGTTGATGGACGCGAGTGGCTACGCGTTTGCGAGCCCGGCGCTCTCCCCGGATGGCGCCACGGTCGCCT
>DASZZO010000223.1:0-16903 GCA_035544915.1 Gemmatimonadaceae bacterium
AGGATGTGAACAAGAACCTCGACGGTCTGGGATTTTCCGCCCGATTTCGCAACTACGTGGACCTGGGAGAGGACGCCAACTTCGAGCTCTCGGCGAGTGCCATAACAGGCAAGCGGGAGCAACCGCTGGCGACAAGCCTGGCGAGCGGCCCCAACGCCGTGAACGTACGGCAGTCTTTGGTCGGCGCCGATCTCACTTACCGTTGGAAACCGCTGCAGCAAGGGCTTTACAAGTCCTTTCTGCTGCAAGCCGAGGTCATGCGGCAAATCAACCAGCTGCCGACGGGGTACAACACCAGTGCGCTGGGAGCGGCCTACTCCGGTCCCACGCGTGATTTTACGGGTGGGTACGTCTTTGCCCGCTGGCAACTCTCGCAGCGTCTGTTCATCGGCGGCCGCTTCGATTCATTGCAGGATCCGGCTCTCGACGGGCGTTCGATGGCTGCGGCGTCGGGACTGCTGGAGTGGTTTCCGAGCGAGTTTTCGAAACTCGTCGCGCAGTACGAGCGTACGTCGCCGTCGGGGATGCCAGGGCTGGATCGTATCCTGCTCCAGGCATCGTTCGCGGTGGGCCCGCACAAGCCGCACCCCTTCTAGACCGATTGCGACGGCGCATCGCGCCGGGGAGTCAGAATTCATGAACGCCTGCAAGACACTGCTGCTTCTGGGCACGCTTGGCTTGGCCGCGCGCCCCGCGGGAGCGCAACTCCGGGTGGTCACCAGCACGACTGACCTGTACGACATCGCGAAAGCCGTGGGTGGCGAGAAGATCAAGGCAACGCACATCGGCGAGGGTTACCAGGACCCGCATTTCATCGAGGCGAAGCCCAGCTTCGTGCTGCAGTTGCAGCAGGCCGACGTCTGGGCCTTCGTCGGTCTCGAGTTGGAAATCGGCTGGATGCCGTTACTGCTCGACGGCGCCCGCAACCCGAAGATCATATTCGGCGGTCCGGGCTACCTGGATGTCTCACGCGCAGTACCGGTCATCGATATTCCGCGCGGAAACGTGGATCGCAGTCAGGGCGACGTGCACCCCCTCGGCAATCCCCACTACTGGCTCGATCCGGAGAACGGACGCCGGATCGCGAAGCTGTTCCTGGCGAAGTTCTCCGAACTCGACCCGAAGAACGCGTCGGCGTATCAAGCGAACGACCACGCCTTTGAAGAGCGGCTCGAGGTGGCAGAAAAGGCGTGGAAGGCGGACCTCGCGGCCATCAAGGGCAAGCCGTTGGTCGCGTGGCACACGAGCTGGCGCTACCTCGCCGAGTACACGGGGATGGACATCGTCGCCTACATGGAGCCCAAGCCGGGGGTACCGCCGTCGCCGACGCATCTCGTGAGTGTGGTCGCCGCCATCAAGCGCACGGGGGCGAAGGTGATCATCATGGAGCCGTTTTACGACAAGAAAGTCGCCGATTTTGTGGCCAGGGAAACCGGCGTCAAGGTGCTCATCCTGCCGCCGTCCGTGGGCGGTGTGCCCGCCGTGAAAGACTACGTCCAGCTGATGCAGTACGACATCGCCCAGCTGGCCGCCGCGCTGAGATGACGGCACTCGTCACGTTCGATCACGCTACACTTGGCTACGGGCATCGCCCGGTACTCTCCGACATCAGCTTCGACATTCCAGAGGGCGACTTTCTCGGGCTCGTGGGGCCGAACGGCGCGGGCAAGACCACGATCCTCCGCGCGATACTCGGCTCACTCGCGCCAATGAGCGGAAGAGTGACCGTTCGAAGCGGCCTGCGATTCGGTTACGTTCCTCAGCGCGACTCGGTGTCGTACGGATTTCCGCTCAAAGTGCTCGACGTCGTGATGATGGGGCGATACGACCGGATCGGCCTTGGCCGACGGCCCACGGCGGAAGATCGGCGTCTGGCGCTGCTCTCGCTCGACCACGTCGGTATCGCGCACCTGGCCGACCAGCAGGTTTCCGCCCTGTCCGGTGGACAGAAGCAGCGGACGCTCATCGCACGTGCTCTCGTGGGCGAGCCGACCGTGCTCGTCCTCGACGAGCCGACCAACGGCATGGATCTCGTCTCGACCACGCAGATCCTGGGCCTCGTGCGCGAGTTGCACGAGGAGGACAATCTCACAGTGCTGATGGTGAGCCACGCGCTCAACGAGGTGGCCAACTATGTCAGCCGGATCGCGCTCGTGCTCGAGGGTGCGTTTCGCATCGGTAACGTTGACGAGATCATGACAGAGAGCACGCTCTCCGCGATGTATGGCATTCCAGTTGACGTCGAGCGCTTTGAGGGACACCGCATCGTCCTCGCGCGCCGTGGCCAGGGGCAAGCCACGCACGACCATGCTTAGCACGGTCCTGATTTTTCGCGAAGCGCTCTACGGCGCGCTCCTGATTGGCCTCGCCTGCTCCGTGCTCGGTGTGTACGTGGTGCTGCGACGCATCGTATTCGTCGGCGCCGCACTCGCGCAGCTCTCGTCGGCCGGCATCGCACTCGCCCTGTTTCTGGCCGGCAGGCAGTTCGGCGGCGTGCTCACGCAACATCCCACGGCGCTGGCACTCATCGTGACCCTCGGGGGCGCAATGTTCTTCGGCCTGGGGGGCGGGGGCAAGTCGGGCGTGCCGCCTGACGCGACAATCGGCGTGACGTATGCTGTGGCCGCCGCGGCGGGTATTCTCCTCATTTCCAAGGCCACGACGGGCGAGGCGCACGACATTTTTTTGCAGGGCAACATCCTCGGCATCACGCACGCCGACACAATGGTGCTGCTCGCCGTGACGGTTCCCGTGCTGGTCGTGCATTTTATCTACTACAAGGAATTCCTTTTCGTCTCATTCGACCCCGAGACGGCACGCACGCTCGGGTACCGCGTCACGACCTGGAACCTCCTGCTCTACTTCACGCTTGGTCTCGTGATCGCGTTCGCAATGCAGTTTGCCGGGGTCATGCTCGTGTTCAATTTCCTCGTGTTGCCAGCGGTGACGGGGCTACTCGTCGCGCACAGCATGGGCGGGATTTTTGCGATTGCGGTGGCGGCGGGCGTCGTTGCGTCCATAGTGGGATTCGTGCTCTCGGTGCCATTCGATCTGCCGTCGGGCCCCGCGATTATCGCGACCTCGGGAGCGCTGGCGCTCCTGGCATGGGGCGTGAGGCGGATCCAGGCTCGCTGACACGCAGGAATCCCTCAAGGGGCGCCGCGCCCGCGTCGCGCTCCGTCAGCGGGGCAAGCCCCCAGCGCTTCTCCATGAGGGCGAGGATCGACACCGTTTCGTAGACGGTATGATCGACGAAGCCTCGTCGCGCGAATGGCGAGATGATGATCGTCGGCACGCGGGTTCCCGGTCCCCATCGGTCGATGTGCGGCGGCGCCACGTGGTCCCACAGTCCGCCGTTCTCATCATAGGTGACGATGATGACCGTGTCGTGCCAATTGGGGCCGTTGCGTACGTCGTCGATCAACGCGCGCACGTGCCGCTCCCCGCGAATGACATCGGCGTAGCCGGGGTGCTCGTTGTCGAGTCCCGCCGGCTTGACGAAGGCGACGGCCGGCAGCGTGCCGGACCGCGCCGCCTCGATGAACGCGTCCTCATCCTTCAGGTGCTCGCGCCGTGCAGCCGATCCTTCCGCAAACTTTGCGAAATAGACGAACGGCTGGTGATGAAACTGAAAATCCTCGCCGGGGCGGCCGGAGTCTGCGGCCGTCCATCCGCCCGCATACCACGCCCACGAGAGCCCCTTGTCGTCCAGGCGGTCGCCGATGGTCGGATTGGTGAGCGCCGGCATCAGGTCGTTGGGGGCGGCGCTCGACGGGCGGGGACCCTGTACCGAGTATGCCGTGTTGACGACGAATCCGTCCGGCGTGACGGCGCCGTCGCGTGTGGGAAGGCCCGCAGAATCGAGAAGGGCGCGCATGGATGCCGGCGCGTCACGAAACTCCGGCGTACGCGCGGCAATGAGCCACTGATGATTGAGGAACGATCCGCCGAAGGCGGAGTGGAAGAGGCGGTCGCAGAGGGTGAACTCTTGCGCGAGCGCCGCAAGCGGAAGATCGGCCGTCCGGTAGTAGCCCATCACCAATCCCTGCGCGTCACTGACAACAGCAAATCGGTCCATTCGTCCGCCATGAATCTGCACCTGTTCCTGGTAGAACCGGTGGACGAGATCGCGGGTGGGCGCCGTCGGCGGAACGAACCGGCTGATTTCGAAGGGTGCGTTCGGCAGATCGGTGGGAAACGGCGTGCCGGGTGCCTGGGGAAGGACCCGGTACGGCACACCGTGCTCATTCACCTGGGGGCGGGCACCGCGCGCCGCCGCCAGGCCCTCGGCGCCCTCGAACCCCCCGTACAGATTGTCAAAGCTCCTGTTCTCCAGGTAGATGACGACAATGTGGTTGATGCGCGCCAGCGCGTCGGACGTGCCTGGAGGCATCGCGCCGGAGCTCTTGCTGCGCGGCTGGCACGCGCCCATGGCGATCAGTACGAGCGCGCGCCATGCGCGGCCCGACCCGGTCACAGGCACGATCCTGCGGAAGGCTCGGCGTCGCGACGTCGGGCATCGGAGGCTGTGCCCAGCAGCAACGGGGTCATGACGCCATGAACGATCCACTCAGCCACACACACACACACACACTCCTCCCCGCCAGTGTCGATGTTCGGTTTTCATCATACACCGCGTGCGTGATGGCGGCCAAGTCGCCTGCTCTAAATTCCCAGATTGACCCGCAGCTGAACCGACCGCGGACGCCCCACCGACGCGCCGCTGAAGAACGCACCTTTCAGCAGGTAGCGCGAGTCGAAGACATTCTCCACGAACAGTTCCGGACGCACCGTGGTGCCGCCGGTGAGGAAGGTGTATCCGGCACTCAGGTTGGTGACGTAGTTCGGCTTGACCTTGATACCCTTGTTGAAATCGAGGAGACCCGTGCCATATGCACAGCGGCAATCCGCAGGAGCCACGCCATTGGTGAGCCCCGATCCATAGATCTGCGTCCCGCTCACATAGAACGCGCCCGCTGAGTATGTGAGGTTCGCCGTGACCGACACGCGTTGATCATGATCGAGATCGAAGTTGCCACCCGGCGGTTTATCGGGAAAGAAGCCGCCCGTGATCTTGCCCGACCCGTGCGCGTGATTGACGGCCGCATTCACGTTCCCCGAAAACGGACCGTCGGGCCGTATCTCGAGAACAGCCTCGACGCCCGTGATCTGCACTCTCTCGATGTTGACGGATGTCACGATAGCGGAGCCGGGAACCGTGTTGTCGTCGATGCCGGGCGTACTCTGCTTCTGGTAGGCGGCAACCTTTGCCACGACGCCCGCGTCGAAACGATGGATGTAGCCCACCTCGTAGAAGTTGTCGCGCTCGGGAAGGGTCGGCTGTGCAGCCACGCCCCCCTGCGCGACGCTCGTAATAGCCCGCAGATCCTCGACATTCGTCGGAATGAACAGCCTGCCGTAGTACAGAAAAAGCGTGTTCGCGTTGTCAATGAAGTAGTTGAACCGCACGCGAGGACTCACTTGCGACGCAGTACCGGCGAATGGCGCCTGGTGCGTGTCGTAGCGTGCTCCCGCACGCACTTCGAACTTCTCCGACGGCGCCCAGGAGAACTGGGCGTAGCCATCCACGTCCTGGCCGTTGAGTCCGGAGTTGGACGACGGGCCGGCTGCCCCAGTCCGCGCGGTCGTCACGAAGCTTTCGTGCCCGCCTGTAAACTGGGCAAGCGCCCCGATCTTGATCTCGAACTCGTGATTGGGACGGTACGAGTAGTCGAGCTTGAGCCCGGTGGTGCTGAAGTTCCGGTCTTCGCGGAGGTTGTAGGCTCTGGGATCGGGGAAGAAGGTGAACTGCGCGCTGTCGTTGGCGCCCGGTGTGAATTTCAGGCTGCCGGTCCGGTAGAACGTTCCTGCGAACAGCTCGCTTCCATGCGCTTCCTCACCCTTTCCAGCTTCGTCCGCATTGAACCGGTGGCGCCACCCGAGGTTCACAAACGCGTTGAGATCCTGCTGGTTGTCGTCGGCTTTGTTGCCCGCACTGGAATCAAACGGGACCTGGAACCTGGTGCGCGACCAGTTGCCTTCGAGATTCACCACGTCCGTACCCGACGCGTTGTATTGCACCTTCGCAAAGCCGAACAGGTCTTCACCGTGATTGTGGAAATTGAAGGGCTCATACGTCACCGTGTCGAAGAGCACCGGCTCACGGCGCATATCGGTCACCTGGCGTGAGAACGACCCGAAGAATCCGAGGCTGCCGCTGTTGGTGCTGGCGCTGAGTGACTGCCCGTTCGTGTTGAACGCGCCACCAAATCCCGACGCCTTCATATGGAATCCTCCCGCAGGTACACGGCTGGTCACGTCAATCACCGCTGCGTTCTTGTTGCCGAACTCCGCATCCCAGCCGCCAGTCCGGAAGTTGATCGTGTTCACGATCACGGGATCGAAGAGCTCGTTCAGGCTCCCCGAGACGCCACTCGGCACGGGTACGCCGTCCAGGTAGTAGGTGTATTCCGCGTGCTGGCCGCGAATGTGGACCTCTCCCGTCGGCGCGCGAACCGACCCGGCTACCGATTGCTGAATCACCTGCGACGACGTTGTGGTGGGCGCGCTGTGCGCCCGTTCCTCGGTAAACGTCTGGTCGCCGCTCCGCGTGTCCACCGCCAGTGGTGACTCGGCCAGGACCTTCACTGCCTGCAGCTCAACGGCGGCTGGGGCCAGGCGCACGTCCAGGCGGATGTCTTCGCCCGCGACCGCGACCGTCCTGTTGAACGGACGGAATCCGATGAAGCGCACGTTCAATGAATACGATCCCGGCGGAAGGTTGTGCACGCGATACCGGCCGAACGCGTCGGTGAGCGTGTTCTGGATGATTCTTCCATTCTGCTGCACGCTCACCTGCGCTGACGCGAGCGGCGAACCGCTTGCGCTGTCCGCTACGACTCCGTGCAGGTCGCCCGATACCCGGGTCGCGCGGGCAGCGCCCGACACGCAGCAGACGGAAAGCAACGCGCCAAGGGCGCGGCGGACCAATCGAAACGACATCGTACGCTCCGGAGAGTGGCGCGACGCGCGCGGCAGCGGCCGGCGGGTGCCGGACTGTGCGTTCATCGCTGGCTGAGGGACGCACGCCCGGCGCGAAGCGCGCGGGGCGATTACCTGCCCTCAGCCGACCGGAGGAGCTCTCGAGCGCTCGCGCGCCCGCGCGACAAAGGAGAGGAGCGGCGCCGCCCCGCATCGCACGCCCTGGCGCACGATCGCGCCACCCGGGAGCGTCGTGGCCGGCGCGCGTGCCGATGACAAATGCGATAACAACTGACAGAGCGCACAGTCGTCCTGATGCAGGGCGCGGCAGGCGCGGCCTGTGTGATCTTCGACATGCACCTGTGTCGCGCCCGCTGAGCCCGAAACGAGCCGCGCATCCGCAACACTCACCAGCGCCGGAACCGCCATCTGCGCAATGGCGAACACGGCGATGAGGAGACGTCGCGTGGGCGAGAGCTGTCGCATCGGGGTCAATGTAATACGCGCCGCTCCCACACTGGTTGCACGCCCGAAGCGGACCCGAAAGCGATTCTGACCCGCAGAAAGCGCCGCCGCTATGTTTGTCTGCGTATGATGAAACGCGAAGACGCCCTCGAATACCATGCGTCCGGCCGCCCGGGAAAGATCGCGGTGGTCCCTACAAAACCGCTCTCAAACCAGCGTGACCTTTCGCTCGCCTATTCCCCCGGGGTGGCCGAGCCCTGCCTGGAGATCAAGGAACACCCCGAGAACGCCTACAAGTACACCGCCAAGGGGAATCTCGTTGCGGTGGTCACCAACGGCACGGCGGTGCTCGGGCTGGGGAACATCGGCGCGCTCGCGGGCAAGCCGGTGATGGAGGGCAAGGGCAACCTCTTCAAACAGTTTGCCGACATCGACGTATTCGACCTCGAAGTGGGATCGGAGAAGCCCGAAGACGTGATCCGCTTCTGCCAACTCCTGGAGCCGACCGTCGGCGGCATCAATCTGGAGGACATCCGCTCGCCGGACTGTTTCCAGATCGAGGAGACGCTCCGCGCGACGATGAAGATTCCCGTCTTCCATGACGATCAGCACGGCACGGCGATCATCTCCGGCGCAGCCCTGCTCAACGCGCTCCAGATCGTCGGGAAGGATATTGCAAGCGTCCGCGTGGTGTTCTCGGGCGCGGGGGCCGCCGCGATTTCGACCGCCGAACACTACGTGCGGCTCGGCGTGAAACGGGAAAACATCCTGATGTGCGATCGCGCGGGCGTCATCCATGCGGGCCGCTCGCCCGCCCACATGGATCCCTACAAGACGCGATTTGCGGTGCGCACCGATGCCCGCACCCTGCAGAACGCGCTCGTGGGCGCCGACGTCTTCGTCGGACTGTCGGTGGCGGGCGCCGTTACCGGCGCGATGATCAAGAACATGGCCGCCAGGCCCATTGTGTTTGCCCTCGCGAATCCGGTGCCCGAGATTCTGCCGCACGAGGTACGCGCCGTGCGTGACGATGCGATCATGGCCACGGGCCGCAGCGACTTTCCTAACCAGGTCAACAACGTTCTCGGATTCCCGTTCATCTTCCGCGGTGCGCTCGACGTCCGCGCCACCGGGATCAACGAGGAGATGAAGATGGCTGCCACCCGCGCCCTGGCCGCGCTCGCCAAGGAGGATGTGCCCGACAACGTCGCCCAGTTGTACGGGCTTTCGTCCGTGAAGTTCGGCCCGGAATATCTCATTCCATTTCCATTCGACCCTCGCGTGCTGCTCTGGGTCGCTCCCGCGGTCGCGTGGGCCGCGGTGGCCAGCGGCGTCGCCAAGGAGTTCATAGATCTCGATCAATACCGGAATGCGCTCGAACTGCGCTTGGGACGCGCGCGCGGCTTCATGCGCGGAATCGTCAATCGCGCGCAGCAGGACCCCAAGCGCATTGTCTTTCCCGAGGGTGAAGACCTCAGGATTCTCAAGGCCGCGCAGATCCTCGTCGATGAGGGCATCGCACATCCGATTCTCCTCGGCCGCTCGCGCTCCATTCGCGAGATCGCCGCCCGGAATAGAGTATCGCTCTCGGGAATCCGCATCGAGGATCCCGGCACCTCGAAGGAGCGCGACCGGTATGCGGAATACCTGTTCCAGCTCCGCAACCGGAAGGGCCTTTCCCTCTCGGAGGCACACCAGCGCCTGTACAAGGGCGTGTATTTCGGTGCCGTGATGACCGCCGTAGGTGATGCCGACGGCATCGTAGGCGGCCTGGGGAAGCATTACCCGGAAACCGTCAGGCCAGCGCTCGAAGTCATTGGCGCGCATCCGGTGGTAGGCCTGGCCAGCGGCTTGTACATGCTCGTGTTCGAGAAGCAGGTCATCTTCCTCGGCGACACCACCGTCAACATCGATCCCACCGCGGAACAACTGGCGCAGATTGCCATCTCGGCCAGCGGGCTCGTGGCGAACTTTGGCGAGGTGCCACGGGTGGCAATGCTTTCGTTCTCGAACTTCGGTTCGGTCAAGCATCCCGAGGCCCAGAAGATGGCTGACGCCGTGAAGATCCTGCGAGAGCGCCGGCCGCAACTGATCGTCGACGGGGAGATGCAGGCGGACACGGCATTCAGCCAGGAAATCCTCGCGTCACGCTATCCGTTCAGCATGCTGAAGCAGCCCGCCAACGTACTGATCTTCCCCAATCTCAGCGCGGGCAACATCGCATATAAATTGCTGACCTCGCTGGGCGGGGCGACCGCGGTCGGCCCCATCCTGGTGGGCATGGCACACCCGGTGCACGTGCTGGAGCAGGAAGCGGGCGTGCAGGAGATCGTGAACATGGCGGCAGTGGCCGTCATTGATGCGCAATGGCGCGTGCGCTCCAGTGGATACCCAACGCGAATAACCCCGGCCGAGCAGCAGCACTCTGTTGCGGCGCACTGAGACTAGACCTTTCAGGAGGATTCACCGAGTCATGGCACCTGCTCCTGCCGGGAATAAGAACACGAGAGAGAGTTCGGTCGGACTGAACGCCCAGGGCCTCGCGCCAAACGGTGGCGTGCGGTGGAACCTCGTCGCCGCGGAACTGGTGCAGGCAGCGATTCGCCGGGACGAAGGCGAACTTGCGGAGATGGGACCGTTCGTTGCGGTCACCACACCCCACACGGGACGTTCGCCCAAGGACAAGTTCGTCGTAAGAGAAGCCCAGTCCGAGGCGGATGTGGACTGGGGGGCCGTCAACCAGCCCATGTCCGAGGCGCATTTCGAGGTATTGCTGGGCGACGTGCGCAAGTATCTCGACGGCCAGAGCGAGTTGTTTGTGCAGGACCTCTACTGTGGCGCCGACCCCGCGTATCGCCTCTCGTGCAGGTACGTGACGCCCAATGCATGGCATGCGAACTTCGTGCGCAACATGTTCATCCGGCCGGGCCTGGGCGAGCTGGCCGGGTTCGCCCCAAACTTCAGCATCCTGCACGCTCCGGAGTTCCAGGGTGAACCGGCTCGGCACGGCACGCGGACCGGCACCTTCATTGTGCTGCATCTCGCCAAGCGGATGATCCTCATAGGAGGGACCCGCTACGCCGGCGAGCTGAAGAAGTCGATGTTCACCGTGATGAACTACATGCTGCCCAAGAGGGGCGTGCTCTCGATGCACTGCTCCGCCAACATCGGGCCACGGGGCGACACGGCGCTGTTCTTCGGCCTGTCAGGCACCGGCAAGACTACCCTCTCGGCCGACCCCGAGCGCGGCCTGATTGGTGACGACGAGCATGGGTGGAGCGAGAGCGGCACGTTCAACTTCGAAGGCGGCTGCTACGCCAAGGTGATCAATCTCTCCAAGGAGCAGGAGCCCGACATCTACGCCACCACGCAGATGTTCGGCACGATCCTCGAGAATGTCGAGCTGGAGTCCGACACCCGGAAGGTGAAGTTCGAGAGCCAGAAGATCACCGAGAACACCAGGGCCAGTTATCCGCTGCACTACATCCGGAACTTCGTGCCCAGCGGCCGCGGGGGACACCCGACGAACATCGTGTTCCTTACCGCCGATGCCTTCGGCGTCCTGCCGCCCATCGCCAAGCTCACACGCGACCAGGCCATGTACTACTTCCTCTCCGGATACACGGCGAAAGTGGCTGGGACCGAACGCGGCGTGACCGAGCCGCAGGCCACGTTCAGCGCCTGTTTCGGCGCCGTCTTCCTGGTGTGGCACGCCACCAAGTACGCCCACATGCTCGGCGAGCTGCTCGAGACGCACAACGCGAACGTCTGGCTCGTCAATACGGGCTGGAGCGGCGGTCCGTACGGCGTGGGGACACGCATAAAGCTCCCCCTCACGCGCGCCATGGTCCACGCGGCGCTGAATGGCAAGCTCGACAGGTCCCCACTGAAGACGGACTCGGTCTTCGGGCTTTCCGTGCCGCAGGGTATCGAGGGCGTGCCGCCAGAGGTGCTCGACGCGCGCGAAAGCTGGAAGGACACCGCAGCCTACGACGCACAGGCGAAGAAGCTGGCGGGCATGTTCCGGGAGAACATCAAGAAGTTTGGCAGCGAGGTAGCGGAACGAGTTCTCGCTGCTGGGCCGAAGGGGTAAAGGGGCAGTCGAGAGTTGAGCGTTGAGAGGTGAGAGTCTGGGACTACGCTCGACTCCCAACGCTCGACCCCCGCACTCACCTCCCGACTCTCAACTCTCGACTGTGGTCTTCATCCGCTGCCCCCTCTGGAACAACATCCGCGTCGACCCCGTCGCGGAACAGTTGCTGAACACCCCTGTAGTTCAGCGCCTCCGTTACGTGCGGCAGCTCGGCCTGGTGCACCTCGTCTATCCGGGAGCCACGCACTCCCGCTTCGAGCACGCGCTGGGTGCCTATCACCTCTCCCGCCGTACCCTCAGCTACCTGAGGGATGAAGGTGGTCTCGAGGGCATCGGCCCGGCCGACCTGGCCGTCGTGACGGCCGCTGCACTCCTGCACGACGTGGGGCACTATCCGTTCTCGCACGCGCTCGAGGAGATCGGTGTGCCGAACCACGAAGTGGCGGCGCGTCCGCTCCTCACGGGTGGCGAAGTTGGCGAGGTATGCCGGGCCGAGATGGCTCGCGACGCTCCGGAGCGCATTTACGCACTGGTGTGCGGCACGAGCGACAGCCCATTGCAAGGCCTCATCTCAGGGTCGCTGGATCTCGACAAGATGGACTATCTCAAGCGTGACGCGCTCATGTGCGGCGTGCCCTATGGAGAGATCGACGAGGATCGGTTGATGCACGCCCTCGCGGTGCTGCGAGATCCCGTCACGGGCCGCCGGCGCATCGGCCTCCGCGCAAAGGGACTCTCGGCCTTGGAGTCGCTGCTCTTTGCCAAGTACCAGATGTACCGCAATGTCTACTGGCACCACGCGGTGCGCAGCGCGACCGCCATGTACAAGCGGCTCGTGGAGGACGCGCTCGCGGCAGGTGCGCTCGACGCCGGTGCGCTCGGCGGATTCACCGATGAAGGGCTTCTGCACGCACTCGACGTGGAGGCGGGCGGGGGAAGTCGCGCCCTGCTGGAGGCGTTGCGCCTGCGGCGTCTGTACAAGAGGGCCTTCGAATCGCCCGCCGCCCAGCTTCCGATGGATGAGCTCGAATGGATAGCCGACGATCGCCGGCGCACCCGCGCGGCGGAGCGGGCGCTGGAGACGACGCTTGGCCTGCGCGGCGGTGAAGTGCTGCTCGACTTCCCCGCCAAGACCCAAATGCTGGGACTCGATCTTCCGGTGCTGACAAAGGACGGTGCCGTTCGGCCACTTCCGCAGGAAGGACTCCCGGGCGCGATCAACCTCCCCACGCTGGCCGACCAACTCTATCGGTCCGCGCGCTACCTGCGGGTGTTCACGGTGCGACGAGTGGAAATTGGGCGAGCGCCGCTGCTCGATGTGCTGCGTGCCGGGGCCTGATCGTCGTACACCGCTCGCCGGGCGGGTCGCCCAAACAGCTATCAGTCGCGATGACTTCTACCCGGCTCGCGCCTTCTCTCGTCCTCTCGCCTCTGCCAGCTTTCGCGCGATCGCGCGGTAGAACGCCGCGTCCACGGGCTTCCCCTCCCCCTCGAGCGCGATCGCGCACCGCTCCAGCGCATATAGAACATTCCCGAGGTACAGCGCGGACACCGATTCAACCGTCTCCCGCGAGGAAACCGCGGGATCGTCAGCCATGCGTGGGGGGGTCCACCGCAGCCACCTGCACCACGATCGCCGTAATGTTGTCGAGCCCGCCGCGGCCGTTCGCTTCGGCAATCAGGGCGTCGACGATGCGCCCCGGACCGGCGCGTGCGAGGAGCATCTGCTGCAGCCGGCGGTCATCCACCATGCCCGTCAGCCCATCGCTCGCAATGAGGAACACATCACCCGGCTTCATCTCACCGGTATAAATGTCTGCTTCCACCGTGTCGCTCGCGCCCACGCAGCGCGTGATGACGTTGCTGTAGGGATGGTAGCGGGCCTGTTCCGGCGTCAGCAGCCCGGCATCGACCTGCTCCTGCACGTACGAATGGTCCTTGGTGAGCTGGGTGAGCGCCCCATCGCGCAGCAAGTACACGCGCGAGTCTCCGATCTGGCCGATGAGGAACTGGTTGTCCGAGAGCGCAAGCACCGACGCGGTGGTCCCCATGCCCTGCTTGTCGACCTCGGCCATCATTCGATCGTAGATCGCACGGTTGGCATCGCGAAGCGACTGTGCAAGCTTTTCCTGTGCGGTCGGCTCCAGTACGCTGGTGATCGTGAGCAGGTGTCGCGCGACGATCTGCACGGCCATTTCGCTCGCGACCTCGCCGGCCGCGTGACCGCCCATGCCATCGGCCACTACGAAAACGCCGCGTCGCTCGTCAGCCTCTGCGAAGAAGTTGTCTTCGTTGCCGGAGCGTATCATCCCCACATCGGAGCGAGCGCCCACGGCGAGCTGCACGGTCACTCCCGGACAGCCAGCAGGATGACGAGTGCGGAAGCACCCACCGTCGTAAGCGCGATCAGGAACGCCACCATGGCGGCGCATCCTTGCTTCTTGTCGGCAACCACGGGCTCCGATGTCGCCGTGCCTCGAGGCTCCGTGGACATTCTCCGCGCCGCCTCGACGGTGAGTGCGGCGATCGCCCGCGTACCCTTGGATTCCTCCTCCGCCGGCGGGGCCGCGACGCGGAAGATCATCTTGATGCCCCCGAACCGGATATCCGGCGCACCCACAAGCGCCTGCTCGCCCACCACCCGGCGGCCGCCTACGTACGTGCCGTTCGTCGAGTTCTGATCTACTACCCACCAGACGCCCTCCCGCCTGATGATCTTCGCGTGCGACGTGGAGAGGCTCTCGTCGTTGACTACAACATCGTTGTGCCCGCCGCGCCCCACGTTTGTGAGCGATCCGAAGATCTCGAATGTGGTGCCCTTGGTCGGACCCTCGTTGGTGATTTCGAGCGATGCGATGGGGCGGCGATCAACTGCGCCGGAAGCCGCAGGCGCAGGTGCGGGTGCAGGAGTCGGCGCTGCGACAGGCGGCGCTGCGACAGGCGGCGCTGCGGCGGCCACAGGACGCGGGGGTTCGGCCGCTTGGGTTGCGGGGGGCCCCGGCGGTGCCGTTGGCCGCGACGGCATGAAGGCGGTGTTCGACAGCGGCTCCTCCGCATGACCCGGCTCCGCGTCCTCTGCCGCCATGGCATGGAAGCGAAAGGCTTCGGGTCCGATGGTAAGCACGTCACCGCTGCCAAGCACGCGCGAACCCTTGACGCGCATGCCGTTCACCAGCAGCCCGTTCGTACTGAGATCGGTGAGCAGATATCCGTCGCCGGTCGGGGCGATCGTCGTGTGCAGGCGTGACACGTTGCCCGACGGAACGACAATATCGCAGCCGATCTCGCGTCCGATGGTCAGCCCCGTCACGGGCACCGCATATTCGCGCCCGTCCGTGAGCGAGACCAGACGGCCTCCCACTGCTGCGCCAGGGGGCCGCGGCCGACCCAGCTTGGACTTGATTTCGTCGTGCTCAGTCGCGTTGGCGATGGGCTGCACGTTCAGGCCCTGTTCAACGCCATAGCGCAACTCATGCCCGCCCAGTTCGATCTTGTCGCCGTGCAGGATCGGGACTGGCTCCGCCCCGAGCTGGATGCTATTGACGAGGACTACGGCGGCGGCACTCCCCCGACTGATCAATCCAATGCCGTCCGCACCGAGTTTCAGTATCGCGTGGGCGCTGGCATCTTCCCCCGGCAGCCGAGCCGCCGCCCCCTCGAACGCGCCGACCGTCAGGTCCGCAGGTCCCAATGGAAACTGCTGGTCTCTGAACTGGATATAGGGCATCTCGCGTGGGAAACTATCCGGCGGAAACGGGGGTGGCAAGCACGGTCAGACACGCTCCGCTCCATCGTCGACCGCCAGCGCAAACTCGCCCGCCTGCAAGCGATAGAGGCGCGCATACAGTCCGTTCGCGTCGAGCAACTCGCGATGGGTCCCCCGCTCCCGCACCGTGCCGTGATGCATCACCAGGATCTCATCTGCGTTCAGAATCGTGCTGAGGCGGTGTGCGACGGCAATCGTCGTGCGGCCCTGCATGAGGCGCGCGAGCGCCCGCTGGATGTCCGCTTCGATTTCACTGTCCACCGCGCTCGTGGCCTCATCGAGCAGGAGCAGGGCCGGGTCGGCCGCGATGGCCCGGGCAAACGAGAGAAGCTGCCGTTCCCCCACGCTCACGCTCGCCCCCCGCTCACCCAGACGGTGCCGATAGCCGTCCTTAAGGCCTCGAATCACGCGGTCCGCGCCGACATGTGCCGCAGCCTCCGCCACCTGGGCGTCGGTCAGGGGGCTCGAGAGCCGGATGTTCGTGGCGATGTCACCGGCGAAGAGAAAGATGTCCTGCTGCACATAGCCTACGAGCGCGCGCAGCTCGTGCACGTGCATCGAACGGATATCCTGTCCATCGACGACAATGCGGCCACGTTGCGGCTCGTAGAAACGGAGCAGCAGGTTAACGATTGTGGTCTTGCCTGCGCCCGTGTGTCCAACCAGCGCGAGCGTCCGGTTTGGGTGGGCCGTGAAACTGACATCCTGAAGGACCCACTGCGGAGTCGTGGTGTCGGCGCCACCATAGTGAAACCAGACATTCTCGAACTCGACCGTGACGCCAGCGCGTCTGGTGCCGGGACGAGCAACGGGACCGGCACCCTGTTCGCCCCGCTCGATGACGCGGACGGTCCCTTCCCCTCCTTGTGGTTCCACGTCAAGGAGCCGGAATACCCGTTCCGACGCGGCCATCGCCTGCTGCAACGTATTGTACTTGTCGGAAAGATCCTGCAGCGGCTGAAAGAACCGTCGGGCCAGCTGGAGAAATGCCGCGACGGTTCCGACCGTGAGCACGTGCGACGCCACGCGCGGCACCGCGACGACGATCAGGCTTGCCAGCGCGACCGTCGTGAGCACTTCGATGGCGGGGAAATAGAGTGCGTATACCGTCACGGAGCGCAGGTGCGCGTCCAGGTGGGACTGGTTGAGTGCCGCGAACCGTGCGCCTTCCGCCTTCTCGCGGCCGAAAAGCTGTACGATGCGCATTCCGGTCAGCCGCTCCTGGAGGAACGTGTTGATTCGGGCAAGTCGCGTGCGGATATCGCGATAGACGTCGCGCACTTTCACGCGGAACACATGCGACGTCAGATAGATGAACGGCACAACGCCGAACGCAGCGAGCGTGAGCCTCCAGTCCACGGCAAGCATGAGGGCCGCGATGGCGACCAGCGTGAAGAGATCACCGAGCCCCGCTACCACGCCGGAGGTGAACAGTTCGTTGAGCGCCTCCACGTCCGATGTCACCCGCGTGACGAGGCGTCCGACCGGATTCCGGTCGAAGAATGGGATCGACAGACGTTGCAGGTGTGCGAAAATCTCCCGCCGAAGGTCGTGCATCACGCGCTGTCCCAGCAGCGTCGTGAACATCACGCCCCCGT
>DASZZO010000224.1:0-9940 GCA_035544915.1 Gemmatimonadaceae bacterium
CCCGAACGGGCGACGGCAGCGGAGACGGCCGGAGTGTTTGTCACTTTGCGAAGAGCCTCGATGAACTTCTGAGCCGACTTCGTGCGAGAGCTCTCGGATGTGGGTCGTTGCGCTGCGATCTCCCGCCCGCGGGTTAGCGGCACCACCAGTACTGCCACACACGCGAGCAGGATTAGTCGTTCGGTATCAGGTCTGCGGTGTGTCTGTGGCAGCATTGCTTGTCCGATGGTGAGTGCTTGACGTCGGGCCGGTGGAGCCCATCCCGCGCAGCAGCGCCGGGCGCAGGGGCCGCCCGACGCTGCGTCACCGCGCCATGCCCCGTGCGCGGTGTCCGCGATTGACGATTCAGGTTTTCCGAATTCCGTGGCGATTCATTGCGCAACAAAGAACATCATACAAATGGGTCGTGCAAGGAAAACCAAGAGCCTTCACGCGCGCGATTCCGATAAGGTTATTATCGAAGGGTGGTCAACGCACCGGCCAAAATAAAGTCAAACGAATATTTGACCTGAACGGCCTTATCGGTCCCACACCAGCGCTGCTATTGATCGATGCGCTCGCTCTGCACAAGTGCCAGCCAAACCACACTCGCCGCGGTGGGAGTGTTTACGCTGCTTGGAACGAAATTGCGCCACCTCGCGAAACGGTGCGCCATTGCTCTGACAGTCGAAGCCTGTGCGACATTGACCATCGGAGCCCCAACGCTCTTCGCACAGGCGGCATATCATGGGCCAGCAATCTCTCTCACGAAGGTGGCTGATGGCGTCTACGCCACCGCGTTCGATAATCGGACCGACGCCGCCATGAACGGCAATGGAGTTGTGATCGTGAACGCGTCGGATGTTCTCGTCGTCGATACCCAGGACACCCCGGAGGCAGCACGCTCGGTGATCTCGGAGATCCGCAAGATCACGTCAAACCCGGTGCGCTACGTTATCAATACGCACTTCCACGGCGATCATCACTTCGGCAACCAGGTATATCGGGATTCATTTCCAGGGGTCGAGTTCATAAGCCATCCCTACACGCGTGAAGACATCTATAAGGAAGAGATTCCGGCGCTCAGGGCATACGCCGACAGCGGACTTGAGAACGAGACGCTGGGTCTTGAGCGGGCCTTGGCAACTGGGAAGGCACCGGACGGTAGTCCAATATCCGCAGCCTACCGTTCGTCTGTCGGGGCCCGGATATCGCAGAACCGGTGGTGGCTGAGTCAACTACGAGCGGTACAGCCAGTTCCGGCCGGCCTGACCGTCGCCGATTCACTCGTCTTGATTCGTGGCGAACGGACTATCGTCGTGCGATTTCTCGGTCGTGGCAATACCCGCGGCGACCTGACGGTCTGGTTGCCCCGCGAGCGCGTGCTAATCACCGGCGACCTGCTCGTGAACCCGATGCCATACGGGTTTGGATCATTTCTCGGCGATT
Organism: Gemmatimonadaceae bacterium; assembly: GCA_035544915.1. GTDB lineage: Bacteria > Gemmatimonadota > Gemmatimonadetes > Gemmatimonadales > Gemmatimonadaceae > Fen-1231. The sequence continues at coordinate 1,429 of DASZZO010000224.1, forward strand.
GGATTCGGGTGCTGGATCAGCTGCGGGCCTTGCCGGCTCGAGCAATAGTTCCCGGACACGGCGTAATCCAACACGACTTCGCGTATTTGGACCTTGTGAAGGCACTGCTCGAGTCGACCCTGTCGCAAGCGCGTGCAGCCGTCGCGAAGGGACTAGACCTGCAGGGAACGCGCAAGGCGGTCAATCTGGATTCCTTCCGTCTTCGCTTTACTGGCGGGAATCCCGCATTGGTGCCCGTCTTCGACGGAAACTACACGATACCTGCTGTCGAACGCGCGTGGATGGAGGCACGAGGCGCCGCCCCCTTCATTCCGACCACTACACGCCCTAACCCGTCCCTGAAATGAGCGAACGGTCATGAGTGATGACGGTCCTCTGCGGGTTCTCCAGTTCTAAGCAGACACACGGCCCGTGGCTGAAAGGAAGGTACGGGCGAACTTGATCAAGTCAGGGGCGTGAAGGCACGATGGGGTCGGTCGGCATCAGCGAACAGGTACAAGGGTTCGAACAGTATGCGGCGGTAACCTGTCTTACAAAGGCGGCGAGCGCTGCCGTCACGCCGCGCAGGCCCGGCCATCCACCCCTCCAACACACTGTCCGATGCCAATCGCCTTGGCCCTTGCAGCCTCGCTGGCCCTCCACAAACAAGGGGCTCCGCGAGATCGCTACCTGGTGGATTTCGCCGACACGATTGGCCTCCAAGTTCGCGTGCAGGCGCAGTTGGGCCTGGTGAACGGCGCACTTCACGTCGAACCGTACACGCGCGACCAGCCAGGTTTCTGGAGCTCGCGGGTGTCAATGCTGGAGATGCGGGACTCTACCGGCACCCGGCTTCGCGTCGATAGTGCGAGCGCCACGTCGTGGTCCATTGCCGGCGGATACCATGGCGCGGCAACGGTCTCGTACATTGTCGATCTCTCCTTCGCGAGGCGCCCGTTCCCGTCCGGCAACCAGAAGGGCGGGTATGCGGAAAACGGCGCGCTGTACGTGGTGACGAAGCCACTCTTCGTCACACCGGACACTGGCCTGGCACCAGGCTCCCGGCTCGTGGAACTTCGCGTTCCTCCGGGGTGGTCGAAGGCGACCCCGTGGCCAGAACGGACGGACGGCGTGTACGAGGCCGATGACAGGAGGTCGCTCACCTATAACACCTTCGTGGTCGGCCGCTTCGCCTCCGGGCACGCGCGGGTGGGTGGCTTCGACGCGACCGCAGCGTTCATAGGGCCGATTGCGCGCGACAGTGCGGCTATCGCGCCAGCCTTCGGCAAGGTGGTACGCGCCTATTTCGATCTCTTTCCGCGCACTCCCCCGGGTCGCTACCTGATGACCTTCTTCTACGCGGATCACGACGATGGCGAAGGGTTCGCGGGAAGTTCTACCGTGACATTCGGCAATCGCATCGCGGGCGGCGACGGAATCCTGTTCAACAACAAGATCGCCCACGAGGTGCTGCATTACTGGATTGGCCAGCGCATTCGCCCTGACGACTTCGAGCGGATGTCATGGATGTCTGAAGGGTTCACGGAATACCTCGCGAACCGGACGATCTTCCGCACCGGGTTGATCTCCCGATCCGAGTATCTTGAAAAGCTCAGTCGCCACGTTGGCGCCTACGGATATTTCTGGTACTCTCCGCTCTTTGAGCACCGATCCCTGTTTGAGGCGGGGAATGACAAGACGCGCAATCGGTTTGCGGTGTACGACGGAGGTGCGGTTGCCGCGCTCTGCCTCGACCTGATGCTGCGCGAGGCGACGCACGATCGCGGCTCGCTGGATGACCTGTTGCGTCTCCTCTGGGATCGGCGCGCGGCGCAGCGCCACACCTTCACGACAAGCGAGCTGACGGACGCATTGGTCGCGGTTGGCGGAGAGACCTTTCGTGACTTTCTCCCGAAGTTCGTGTTCGGGCACGACCTGCTCCCGTATCAGGAGGTGCTCGCGCACGTCGGCATCCGCGTGCGCGCCTGGCCCCTCAGCGCCGAGGCGTACCTCACGGAAGACCCCGCGCCGACGTCCGCCATGCGCGAAGCCCGCGAGCGGCGGCTGTTCGCGGTGCGCTGAACGGCGGCCGTGCCGACCGAGGAGCCTGGTGTGGAGCAGGGAGTGCCATGACCAGCGACCGGTAGTGTCCTTCCGCACGAACGCGGCCACATAGTCATCTCTGGCGGCTCCCCGCTTCTCCTCTTGCCTGCCAAAAGAAACGCATTATGTTCCTCTTGGTAAGCCAAGGGAGCGTCTCCGTGAGTGGGTCATCTGAATCAATCCTGCCCGGCACGCTGGACTTGCTGGTGCTCAAAGTCCTTTCCCTGGAGCCCATGCACGGCTGGGGCATCGGTGAACGGATCCAGCAGATGTCCCGCGAAGTATTTGCCGTGAATCAGGGCACGCTCTACCCGACCCTGGAACGCATTCTCCAGCGCGGCTGGATCACCAGTGAGTGGCGCACCACGGAGAACAACCGCCGGGCACGCTACTATCGGCTGACGCGTGCCGGCACCCGGCAGCTGTCGGACGCCAGACGGACGTGGGAGCGCACCTCGGGCGCCGTCAATCTCATTCTCCGCACAACGTAGAGGCCCGTCATGTCCCGCCTGCTCGGCTTCCTGCATTCTGCGCGCTCCATCCTCCGCCGGCACACGGCGAACCTCGAGACAGCCGACGAGATCGCCTTCCATCTGGAACGGCAGACGCAGAAACATCTGCGCGCGGGGCTCACGCTGGAGGAGGCGCGGGCGTTGGCGGTGCGGGAGTTCGGCGGTACGACGCGATTCCGGCAGGAGACCGCCGACGTTCGCCACGGGCGGTTTGTAGAATCGCTGTGGCGGGATGCGCGGTACGGGGTGCGGTCGCTGCAACGCCACGCTGGATTCACGGTGGTGGCCCTGCTCACGCTGGCGATCGGAATCGGTGGAACGACCGCAGCGTGGACAATAGTGGACAGGCTCCTGCTGCGCCCGTTGCCGTATCCCGGCGCCGACCGCCTGGTCGCCCTGAAGGAGAGCAGCGAAGAAGACCCTCAAGGGTTTCCGTTCTCATTGCCGAATCTCGTCGACGTACGGTCGCAGACCAGCAGTTTTGTATCGATCGGCGCATTTAATGCGTTCTATTCGCCCTTGCTCGACATCGGAACAGAGACTATCAGGGCAGAGGGCGGGAGCGTTACGGGTACCTACTTCGCCACCCTTGGCATCGGAGCCCGCCTTGGCCGGCTGATCGGCCCGGGAGACGCGCACAGCGGCGCGGCCCCTGTCATTGTCCTTTCCAATGGAATCTGGCAGCGCCGGTTGCGTGCCGATCGGACCGTGCTGGGTCGAACGATACGGCTGATGGGCACCTCCTACACGGTCATAGGAGTCGCCGCTCCCGAATTCAACTATCCGGATGGTGCCGGCTTCTGGACGGCCTGCACCTGGTGCGACAAGCCACCCGAAGAGATGCGCAAAAGCATCGGTGCCGCGGTGGTTGCTCGCCTGGCTGCTGGCGTGACGCTGGCGCAGGCTTCGGCCGATCTGCGGCACGCCGTGGCAGTCATCCACCGGGAGCATCCCGATGCAGCGGAGAACCAGATGACCTCGGCTCTGGCGCTTCCGCTGAAAGACGACATGGTAGGCGACTCTCGTCAGCGAGTACTGATGCTTGGCGGAGTCGTGGCGTTTGTTCTGCTCATCGGGTGCGCGAATCTGGCGAGTGCAAATCTTGCGCGGAACCTGGTGCGCCAGCCCGAGCTTGCACTGCGAACGGCTCTCGGTGCCGGGCACGGCAGGATCGTGCAACAACTGCTGGTAGAAAGTCTGGTGCTGGCCGCCGCTGGCGGTGCGCTGGGCCTGGCGTTGGCAACATTGGCTGTCCGCGCCACGGCGCACTATGGGTCAGCGATTCTGCCAAGGCTCAACGAGCTGCGTCCGAATTGGCACGCGGCGCCGTTCACCGGTGGCGTATCAATGGTCGTGGCGGTTCTTATCGGCCTGATCCCCGCGCTGCGGTTGTCGGCAGCGGATCTGCGTCTCAGCCTCGGCGGGCGCGGTCAAGTCGGCGCCGGATCACTGCGCCTCCGCCAGCTGCTGGTCGGGCTGGAGATGTCTCTGTCCGTTGTCCTGCTCGTCAGCGCCGGTCTGGCAATTCGGAGTTTGCAGCTGGTGCTCCGGGAGCCAATGGGAATTGACGCCCGCGGAATTATCACGATGCAGCCGCAACTGGTCTGGCGCCGTTACGCCAGTTCACGCGCAGCCGTTGGCTTCTACGATGAGCTGCTCGAGCAATTGCTGCACACTGCGGGCATAGCAGGGGCTGCGGTCGCGAGCGCTCCACCACTTGGGGCCCGGTGGACCGGCTTTGTCGAGATCGAAGGACAGGAAGGGAAGAACTCTGCCACTGGTTCCGCTCCGAGCGCGGGCTATAATCTCGTCAGCGAGGCCTTCTTTTCCACGGTGCGCGTGCCGTTGCTCCGTGGCCGGGTGTTCACGTCCGCAGATGATTCGACGCATCCACATGTGACCGTCGTCAATGAGGCGATGGCGAAGATGTACTGGCCGAACGCGGATCCCATTGGCAAGCGATTTCGCGCGTTGAGCATGGACAGCCACACCAGGGATTGGTTGACGGTCATCGGCGTGGTTGGAGACGTTCACTATTACTCGCTCGAAACCGGCATCTCCCCGATGCACTACGTCAGCATTCGGCAGCGCCCAGAGCGCGCGCTGGGAGGCACCGTGCTGGTTCGCAGCGTCCTCCCGGCGGCCGTTGCCGTGCCGGCAATTCGGCGAGCGTTGCGTGCTGTGGATCCAACGGCCGTTGCGGAAGTCAACACCATCGAGAGTCGCGTCGTGGAGACCACCAATTCGCGGCGACTGACCGTGAATCTCCTGGCGGTGTTCGGCGCAATCGCGCTCGTGCTCGCGTCGATAGGGATATACGGCGTGCTGTCCTATATCGTCACGCAGCGCACCCGGGAGATCGGTGTCCGGATGGCGTTGGGCGCCTCGGTGGGCGGTGTGGTTGCCAGCGTCGTGCGCGACCTGATGACCGCCGTACTCGCAGGGCTCGTTGTGGGTCTCGTCGCAGTGCGCCTGCTCGCGACCCTCTTGTCGAGCCTTGTCTACAAGCTCGATCCCATGGATCCGGCGGTGCTGGGGGCGACCTGCGCACTCCTGCTCGCGCTGGCGCTCGTCGCGGCGGCCATTCCGGCACGCCGGGCCGCAGGCATCGATCCGGCAATTGCGCTCCGGTCGGACTGACGGCGCCGGTTCGATTTACGGCATTCGGCGTCGCCGATCGTCGCTTGTTGACGCCCGGGCACGCGGATCAGGGCCGAGATCGGTCGTCGGCAATTCCCACCTGTCCAGACCTGCATCGAATGATCAGCCGAGCCGAGTCCCGTAGAACCCGCATTCACGTGTCCGCGTTCGATCGCGGCGACAATTTGCTGTTCCCCTACGTCGAGCGTACACTCGAAGCGGCCATGTGGTACCCGCAGACCTTCGGTGTCGTTCCGTATCGCTCGATAGGAATCAATCCCTGGATCGTCGGGGTCGATCGGCGGTACCGCGATGTCCGGCGTATTCATGGTGCATTTGGGATATACCTCCCCGGGGTTCGTCCGCGCCTTTACGGCGCACGAGGTTGGGCATTTCTACTGGGGACAATACGTTCTCGACCGCGAACCAGGCGTCCTCGGAGCGCTCATGCTCGGCAATAGTATCTGGGATGACCAGCTGTACATTGCCCAGCATCGCGGTATACCGTTGTCTGAGCAATGGCTCACGCCGGACATTTTCAACCCGCGGCGGACTGCCCGACTCGCCTGAAGCGCAATAATCCTGTTCGTCAGTTGGCCTTGGCAGTGCTGTTTGTTGAGGCCTGCCACGCGCCCGGCGGGATGAAACCCTTATCGCCGTCGCCTGTCTGGGGCGCCCTGGACAGCGGACCGTACCGCGTCGGGACCGCTGTCCTACAGGAGCGAGATACGGCCCGGCAGAGCTTGGTGTTCGACTCCACGTCAGGTACGACGCGTGGACGGCCGATGCAAATCGTCGTCTGGTATCCCGCCAACGTGGCGGCCCAAGCCCCAGTTACCGTTCGGTACTACGTCGAGTTGAGTGCTGGAGCGCTCGGTGCAGAGGCCTCCACAATCGATGGTCGGCGGCGAGAAGCCGACACATTCGCGACCGAGCCACTATGGCTTGCGGCAAACCTTCTTGCACGTCGTCTTGTCCAATTGCCAATCCTGCCAGGAGTCCTCGTGCGTCGCCTCAGCCTCATCGCGCGCCCCCTTTGGCGCCGCCCTGCGTTCGCGCTGACTTCCATCCTGAGCATCGGTGTCGGAATAGGGGCCGCGGCCACGGTCCTCGGCGTGGTGAATGCACTGCTTCTGCGTCCACTTCCGTTCGCCAACGCCGAACGTCTCGTCGCGATCTGGCCGAACCAAACCGTGGCCAACCGCGACGTCGAAGCGTTGCGCACGCGCGCAAATAGTTTCGAGGCCGTCGCAGGCGTGAGTCCGGGCTGGCTCATGACCCTGAATGGAACGCGCACCCCCCTTCAGATCAGCACGACGAAGGTCTCGGGCAACTTCTTTTCCATGCTCGGAGCCTCGCCGGCCCTGGGTCATACGTTCGGAACGGAAGCAGAGACGCCGGGCCGCGACAAACTCGCGGTGCTCAGCGATGCACTCTGGCGCAGTGCCTTTGATGCCGATCCGGCTGTCATTGGCCGCTCCCTGCAGCTCAGCGACGGTCCGCTCACCGTCGTCGGCGTGATGCCAGCCGACTTTCACTTCTCCGGGAATGCCGACCTGTGGATGCCGCTCGCGATGGACCGCGGTGCACAGTCGTGGGACAACGCGATGTCCACAGCCTACGGAAAAATCCGAATCGGCACATCTGAGGCGTCCGCGTCGTCGCGGGTCGCCGTGCTCACGGCCGCGTTGCGCGACGAATTCAAACAGCCTCCGAACTGGATGAAGGGAGCCGCTCCCGTTGTGGGACTGCAAGACTCCATGGTTGGCGGGCTGCGTCCCACGCTCCTGGTGCTGCTCGCCGCGGTCGCTTTCCTGTTGCTCATCGCAATCGCCAACGTCACCAACCTTTTTCTCGTGCGCACGGCCGATCGCCGGGAGGAACTGGCCGTGCGCAGTTCGCTCGGAGCCACACCGGGCCAGATCGCGCGCTTGCTTCTTGGTGAGAGCATGATGCTCGGCGCGCTCGGCGGAATACTCGGTGTCGCGCTTGCCTGTATGGGCGTGCGCTACTTGCGTTACGCACTTCCGGCCAGCACACCGCGAATCGGCGAACTGAATGTGGATGCACGCGTGCTGGCGGTCGCGATCGCCGCCGCTGGCCTTGCTTCGGTTGTCGCTGGGCTCGCGCCCTCGCTCCACGGCCTGCGAGGGGATTCCGGCGGCACACTGCGCGCGGGACGTACGGTCCTCGGCGGCGGCACCCGCGCGCGCGGTGCCCTGATCGCGGCCGAAGTGGCGCTCGCCCTCGTGCTGACCATGGGGGCGACGTTGATGGGCCGTACGCTCATGGCGTTGAACAATGCTGACCGCGGGCTTCGCAGCGATCATTTGCTCACCATGAAGATGCAACTGCCGGGAGTTGTGTCGCCCGACGCATTGCGCGCGTACTGGCATGACGTGCTGGCGCAAGTGCGCGCGGTTCCCGGCGTGACCGCGACCGGTACCATCCTTCACCTGCCCACCAGCGGACGCAACTGGCATGCCGACGTTGAGGTGGACGGGCGCGTACCCGGCGTGGGCGAGTCCCTTCCGCGCGCCGGCTGGCAGTCGGTGTCGGCATCGTACTTTTCGGCGGCCGGAATGCCGGTGCTCAAGGGGCGCGGCTTCGAGGACGCCGACGGTCCGAACGCGCCCCCGGTAGTCGTGCTGAATACCGCGCTCGCGGACAAACTCTTTCCGGGTGAAAATCCCGTAGGCCACCGCATCCGCGCGGGCTTCGCAACATCAAAGGACTGGGCTACGGTTGTCGGCGTCGTCTCCAGTGTGAGGCACGACAGCCTGAACGCACCTCCCGCTCCGGAACTGTACGTTCCGTTCGATCAGAAGGCCGTTGGCGCAAACTCACTCGTCGTTCGCACGACGGCGGAGCCAACGGCGCTCGCCGCGGCGCTCCGCGACCGGATCTGGTCGGTCAATCGCGACGTCCCGATTACCGACGTGCGCACGATGGATGATCTCTTTTCACAGTCGTTGCAGCGCCAGCGAATCGTGCTCTACCTGTTCGGGTTCTTTGCGGCAACTGGTCTGCTGCTCAGCGCCGTGGGAATCTACGGGGTCGTCGCTTATGGAGTGAGGCAGCAGCTGCGCGAGATCGGCATTCGCGTCGCACTCGGCGCGGATGCAGCGCGAATTCGGCGCCTCGTCGTCGGACATGGCGTACGGTTTGCGCTCTTCGGAATTGCGGTCGGCACGCCAACGGCGCTCGCTCTATCGGGCTACATGCGCGGCATGGTATACGGAGTCACGACCACAGACCCTTTCCTGTTTCTCACCGTG
>DASZZO010000225.1:0-9087 GCA_035544915.1 Gemmatimonadaceae bacterium
TGTCGTGCTCTGGGCCGTGTGGCATGGGCTGCGCCCAATCGCGCTGACGATCTTCATCTTCATGGCCCTCGCCGGTCCCGGGGCGAGTCTGATCCTTCCGATGCTCGACCGCTGGTCGACGACCGATGCCAGCCGGGCCGCGCGCGAACGCCCGTATCAATCCACACGGACGCAGTTCACGCGACGCGCGTTCGCCGTGGACCAGGTCATCGACGCCGATTCGTCGAAAGTGCCACCGATGACGCGGCAGGAAGCGGCCCGTGGGGTGTCCAACTGGGACCAGGCGGCACTCATGCGAACGGCCGCGATTTCACGTCGAGACCTTACCGCGATCGCCTCGTCGTGGACGCCAGGGCCCCAGGGTCTCACGGCACTCATCGTTCAGCGGCCAACATCGGGATCTGGCCCCACGACGCTCACGAGCCTCAATGTCACCAGCGCGGACGAACAGGGACGCCCGCTCCCGGCTCTCCCGGGGCAGGCCGAGACGGACGAGAGCTTCCCCACGGTGCTCGTCGAGCCCGGGGCACCGGCATACGCCATCGTGGCCGACAGCGCAGACGACATGCCGGCGGCGCCCTTCGCGTCGTGGTTCGATCGGCTCGCGCATGCGTGGAGTCTGCAGAAACCGAGCGTGCTCGCGCACGATGTGCCGGAACTGCGGCCGCGCATCCTGCTGCATCGGGACGTTCGTGAGCGCATTGCCGCGCTCGCACCGTTCCTCACCATTGGTCCGACGCTGCAATCCGCTGTAGCCGCCGACTCGCTGTACTGGCTGGCCGAGCTATTCGTGACTTCCGACGAGTATCCACTGGCGCAGCCGCTGCTGTTTGCGGGCGAACCGCGACAGGACGGTGGGGGATCGAGGTTCAGCTATATTCGCCATGCGGCCACGGCCGTCGTGCACGCGCATACCGGGCGCGTCTTCATTGTGGCAGACCGGGGCCCTGATCCGGTCATGCGAAGCTGGATGCAGCGATTCCCGTGGCTCTTCGTCTCCAGGGACCGGCTCCCGGCGGCGCTCGGGGCCCTGTGGCCGCCTCCGGTGGATCGTGCGGCGGTTCAGGGCGATGCGATTGCACACGCGGGGTTCCCCGGCGACACAATCATTCCCACTAGAGTCGCCGCGTCGAGAGAATCGGCACCCGATGCGCCCCCACTCCTCTACGCGCAGCACGGGGACGCCGGGCCTCTCAGCGCCAGCATCGCCGTGCTCGAATCCGGCGAACGGATGGTCGGCGTTCTTCTGGCCCGCGGCGGGCGTGAGCCAGGCGTGGAGTGGCATCGCGCAGCGAGCAAGATTCCGTGGCGGGGCGTTCTCGACGAGCTCTCGGCGAGCGCGAAACGAGCAGGCATGTACGGTACCAAGCGGGGCGCAGACCGAAGGGGATTCGTGCAAATCCTCCCGTTTTCAGACGGGCTCGGCTTCACCCAATCGTTCTATAGCTGGGGATCGGATGCGCCACCGGCGCTGCACGGCGTGGTGCTGCTAGAGGGCGGCCGATCCCATCCGGGCGCTACCTTTGCGGAAGCACTCGGCATCTCCCGCCCCGTTCCTGAAGGCGCCTCGGTTGCGTTCCGCTCAAGAGTTGCTGCACTATACGAAACAATGCGCGCCGCCATGCGACGCGGCGACTGGAAGGTCTTCGGCGACGCCTATGCAACACTCGGGCGACTTCTTCACGCCGCTCCATAGACGTCCAACTCGACTCTCCCATAACTTCCCCCGCATGAATCTCCACGAGTTCCAGGCCAAGGACATTCTTCGAGCGTTCGGCATCCCCATTCCTCCGGGGGAGGTGGCAACGACGTCGGAGCAGGCCGAGGCCATCGCCCGAAAGTTCGCGGTGCCGGTGATGATAAAGGCCCAAGTGCACGCGGGCGGACGGGGCAAGGCGGGCGGCGTGCAGTTCTGCAAGACGCCGGCCGAGGCAAAGGAGAAGGCCCGGACCATCCTCGGCATGCAGATCAGGGGACTCACGGTCCAGAAGGTCCTGGTGACGGTCGCGGCGGAGATCGGCAGCGAAGCGTATGTGGGCGTCATTGTGGACCGCGCATCGAAGAAGCCTGTGTTCATGGTGAGTGGCGCCGGTGGGATCGACATCGAGCAGGTGGCGGCGCAAACGCCGGAAAAGATCAGATACCATCCCGTTGACGTGCGGTTTGGGTTACAGACCTACGAGGCCATGGAGCTCGGGTTCTTTTTGTACAACGACGTGAAGCTCGCACGCGTTGCCGCGAAGGTGATGCGGCGGCTCTACGCCGCATTCATGGCGAACGGATGCTCTCTGGCCGAGATCAATCCGCTCGTCGTTACGCCCGGAGGTGACGTGCTTGCCGTGGACAGCAAGATGGTCATCGACGACAACGAACTCGACCGGCATCCCGAGATCGAGGCGTTGCGCGACGAGTCGAGCGAGGCACCCAGTGAAGTCGCCGCGCGGCACGCCAACCTCACCTTCATCAAGCTCGATGGCGATGTCGGCTGTGTCGTCAACGGCGCGGGGCTGGCGATGGCGACCATGGACCTGGTCAAGTATTACGGGGGCGAACCGGCCAACTTTCTCGATATCGGCGGGTCGTCGAGTCCCGAAAAGGTGGTGGCGGCCCTTCGTATTATCACCGCCGACGCGAATGTGAAGGCAATTCTGTTCAACATCTTTGGCGGAATTACGCGAACTGACGACGTAGCCAACGGCATCGTGACAGCTACCCAGGACAATCCACTCAAGGTGCCCCTCGTGATTCGCCTCACCGGCACGAACGAGGCCATTGCACTGAAGATCCTCAAGGACAACGGCTACACGGCATCGAGCGACATGGACGAGGCCGTCCAACAGGCGGTCGCGGCGGTCAAGCAGGGAGGCAAGGCCGCGTGAGCATTTTTGTCGACAAGAGCACGCGCGTGGTGGTGCAGGGGATGACCGGCCGCGATGGATCGTTCCACACGAAGCAAATGATGGCCTACGGGACGAACATCGTGGCGGGCGTCACGCCAGGGAAAGGTGGGCAGACGTTTGACGCGTTTTCAGCCCGAGGAGAGAAGACGCGGTCGGTGCCGATCTTCAATACGGTCGCGGACGCAGTGGCGGCGAGCGCAGCGAACACCAGCGTCATCTACGTTCCGCCGCCATTTGCCGCAGATGCCATTATGGAAGCGGCCGCCAGCGGTGTGCAACTCGTCGTCTGTATCACAGAGGGTGTGCCGGTGCTTGACATGACGCGGGTTTATCCCTTCGTGAAGGAGCGTGGTGTGCGTCTGCTCGGACCCAACTGTCCGGGCCTCATCACACCGGGTGAAACAAAGGTCGGAATCATTCCCGGCAACATCTGCGTTGGCGGCAGTGTTGGCGTCGTAAGCCGCTCTGGAACCCTCACATATGAAGTCGTCTATCTGCTCACGCGAGCCGGGATCGGTCAGACGACGTGCGTAGGAATCGGTGGCGATCCGATAAACGGCACCAACTTCATGGATTGCCTTGCGGCATTCGAGAACGACCCTAACACCAAGGCGGTTGCGATGATGGGCGAGATCGGGGGGACGGACGAGCAGGAGGCGGCCGGGTTCGTGAAGCATCACATGAAAACACCGGTCGTTGGGTTCATTGCCGGCCAGACGGCTCCGCCCGGCCGCCGAATGGGACACGCCGGAGCGATCATCTCGGGATCGGCGGGCACGGCGGCCGAGAAGATCGAAGCATTCACGGCCGCGGGAATAACCGTGGCGCGCCGGCCGAAGGATTTTGTCGAACTCATCCAGGCCCACCTTAAGTGAGCATGCCATCGAATCGGACGCTGACAATCGTCAAGCCTGACGCGCTCTCAGGCGGGAAGGCCGGCCTCATCCTCGCCCACCTTGAGGGGGCGGGCTTCAAGCTCATCGCCGCGCGCGTTTTGCGGCTGTCCATGGACCAGGCCGGGGAGTTTTACGCCGTTCACAACGGTCGCCCATTCTACGCGGAGCTCGTTGCCTTCATGACCAGTGGCTACTGTATGCCGATGGTCATGGAGCGCGACAATGCCGTGCTCGCGCTCCGCGAGACGATTGGCGCCACGGATCCCGCCGAGGCCGCGGCCGGCACCGTGCGCAAGCTATACGCAGCGTCGAAGGGGCGGAACGCGATCCACGCGTCGGATTCGGACGACAACGCGGCTCGAGAGGCTCGGTTCTTCTTTGCGGCGACGGAGTTGATTCGATAGCGGCCCGCCATCGTCTAACTCACGATGCGGCGCCACGTTGCCCGCCGCTCACAAGCTGGGTATATTTCGAAGTTATGCTGTCGTTTCCAACGAGGACACTGACCGTCGGGGCGATTCAGGTCAAGGGCGACCTAGACTCCGACGACAAAGTCTGGCTTGAAGGCGATCAGCGCCCCGCAAGCGCGCTCCAGGTAACGGGACGGCTCTCGGCGGCGGGAGCGGGCCGGTTCTATTTCAGCGGGAGGTTTTCTGGTTCCACGCTGGGAGAATGCCGCCGCTGCCTGGTGGAGGTGAGCACCGAGATCGGCGCTGATGCCCATCTCCTGTTCGCCGATGCCGAAGCAGAGGTTGAAAGCGATGACGATCCCGACGTCTTTCCGCTGAGCAATGGACGCAGCGGCGACGAAGTCGACTTGCGTCCCGCGCTCCGTGAACAATGGCTCCTCGAGGTCCCCGCGTTCGTGCTCTGCCGCCCCGACTGCAAGGGGCTCTGTCCGACGTGTGGCCGCAACTTGAACCAGGGCGTTTGCAACCACGCCCCCAGCAATTGACGAGTACTCAATGGCCGTCCCCAAGCGACGTACTTCGAAACGGAAGAAGCGGGCCCGCAGCACACACAAGAAGGCTCCTCCGATCGTCATCCAGCAGTGTCCGAAATGCGGGGCTCAGAAACGCCCGCATCGCGTCTGCGCGGAGTGCGGCTTCTACGCCGGCGAGCAGCGGGTAGCGGCCCGGGAAGCCTGATCTTGTCGCGCATCGCGCTCGACGCGATGGGAGGTGACCTCGCGCCTGCCGCGACCGTAACCGGCGCGCTGCTCGCCCTGGGAGAATTCGGGGGGGCGCACACCATTCAGCTCGTCGGACGCGAGGACGTCATTCGCGCCGAACTTGCCCGGCAGCTCGCCGGCGAGTTTCGCGCCCTTGCCGCCCAGGCGCCCGACATCGAGATCGTGCATGCGAAGGACGTCATCGAGATGACCGACAAGCCGTCGGTCGCGGTGCGGGGCAAGCGGAATAGTTCGATGGTGGTCGGTCTGCGGCTCCAGGCGGACGGCAAATCGGACGGATTCGTTTCCGCCGGCAATACCGGCGCGCAGATGGCGGCGTCGACCTTCATCCTGAAGCTGCACGAGGGGCTCACCCGGCCCGCGATCGGTACACTTTTCCCCACCGCCCTCGACGTGATCGTCGTAGTGGACTCGGGCGCCAATGTGGACTGCTCCGCCCAGGAACTGATGCAGTTCGCCCGCCTCGGCGCCGTCTACGCGGAAGATCTGCTTGGCCGGCAGAATCCCTCCGTCGGGCTGCTCTCGATCGGCGAAGAACCATCGAAGGGCAACGCTGTCGTGAAAGAAGCGCATGCCCTGCTCATGGACGCGCGCCGGGAGGGTCTGAACTTCCACGGAAACGTGGAAGGGCGCGACTTGCCGCTGGGCGCATCCGCCCATGGGCGCATTGACGTCGTGGTGTGCGACGGCTTCGTGGGAAACGTCCTACTCAAGTTCTACGAGTCCATCTCGCCGATGATCGTCGGACTCCTGAAGAAGCACGGCGTGACCGGGCACAAGCTCACTGGGGCGCTGCATCACCTGGATTACGCCGCCGTGGGTGGAGCGCCTCTTCTCGGCGTGCAGGGTGTGAGTATCATCGCGCACGGCAAGTCATCCCCTGAGGCCATCAAGAACGCGGTCAGGGTTGCGGCGCGCGCTATCGAATCTCGAATGAGTGAGCACATCGGCATGCGTCTCGCCAGCCGGACGGCCAAGAAGCAGGGCGCGGCATGAAACGCCCGATTGCAATGGTGACGGGCACCGGCCTCGCCGTGCCCAAGCGCCTATTCAGGAACGACGAGTTCGCCGCTCTTGGCATCGAAACGAGCGACGAGTGGATCCGCGAGCGCACCGGTATTCGTGAGCGCCATATCGCAGGCCCGGACGAGACGCTGACCTCGATCTCGCTCGAAGCCGCGAAGATGGCGATGACCGCCGCGAATGTGACCGCGGCAGAGATTGACGCCATCGTTTTCGGCACGTGCTCGCCCGACAAGCTCCTGCCGGCCACTGCCGTTGAACTGCAGGCCGAACTGGGTGCCGCGCGTGCCGCAGCGTTCGACATCAATGCAGCGTGCAGCAGCTGGCTGTATGGCATGCAACTCGCCGAGGGACTGCTCGCGGCCGGCAGTGCCGAAACGATTCTCGTGATGGGCGGCGAACTGCTGAGCCGCATTGTGAACTGGAAGGACCGGAATACGGTGGTCCTGTTTGGCGATGGCGCCGGTGCCACGGTCGTGCGCCGCAGCACCAAGCATCGGGGCATCCTGTCCGCCTACATGCGGAGTGACGGCACACTCGCCAAACTCCTCTACCGGCCCAAGGGTGGATCGGCAGAACCGGTCACCCCGGCGATCATCGCGGAGGGTTCCCATTACGTGCACATGCAGGGCCGCGAGGTCTTCAAGAACGCGGTGCGCTCCATGGCCGATGCCTGCGACCGCGCGCTCGATGGCGCAAAGCTCGCTGCCGCAGACATCGACCTGCTCATCCCGCATCAAGCGAATGTACGCATCATCGAGGCCACGGCGAAGCACGCTGGCATTCCCATGGAAAAAGTATTCGTGAACGTGGATCGCTATGGCAACACGTCAGCGGCCTCGATTCCGATTGCCCTCGACGAGGCGGTACGACAGGGAAGGATTGTCGAAGGAAGCACCGTGATGTTCGTGGCCTTCGGTGCCGGATTTACGTGGGGGTCCATGGTCGTGCGATTCTAGTTTCCCTCTCAGTCCCGGACTGCCCGTTCAGCGCTTGATGGATATACTGCTCCTCTTCCCAGGACAGGGCTCACAGAAGCCCGGAATGGCGAAGGACCTCGTCGCGGCCTTTCCCGCCGCGCGAACGGCATTTGAGCGCGCGGATGGCGCACTCGGCTCGAAGCTATCGCAACTCTGCTTTGAGGGGCCCGCGGAGGACCTCACGCTCACGCAGAACGCCCAGCCGGCGCTGCTCGCGCACGCGGCAGCAGTCTGGGCTGTCGTGCGGGAAAGACTGGCACCGCTCGTCCGCGCCGCCGCGGGTCACTCCCTGGGCGAGTTCAGCGCATACCATGCGGTCGGCGCTCTTCCGCTCGACGACGCGGTGAAGCTCGTGCGCCGCCGCGGCGAGCTGATGTCCGAGGCAGGCACGGCACGCCCAGGCTCGATGGCCGCGATCCTGGGCGAACTGGAGCGTTCGATTGAGGATATCTGCGCCGAAGCCGGCGCTGCCGGTGTCGTCGTGCCGGCGAACTACAACGCGCCCGGGCAGACGGTCATCTCGGGTGACGTCGCGGCCGTGGACGGGGCGATGGAACTCGCAACGGCTGCCGGTGCGAAGCGGGCAGTGCGGCTCAACGTCAGCGGGGCGTTCCATTCGCCGCTGATGGAGCCGGCGAGGGCGGGGCTCGACCTGGCGCTCTCGGCAGCACGGTGGAGCGACCCGTCGTTTCCGGTCTATTCAAATGTCACTGCCAAGCGCGTGGGGAACGCAGCAACCGCGCGCGAGCTGCTGCTCGAGCAGCTGACCAGTACCGTTCGCTGGGTGCAGGTTGTTGAGGAAATGGCCGCCGAGCATCCTGGCGCGCTTTTCGTGGAGATGGGCCCGGGAAACGTCCTGACAAGCCTCGCCAGGCGCCTCGCGCCCAATAACCCATCGGTGACGTGCGGAACGGCCGCGGACGTCGAGGCGCTGCTTGCCAAGCTCAGCTGACCTCACCTCCGCAGACCCCCACCTGGCACTTCGATGAACATTGACCTCTCTGGAAGGGTCGCCCTGATCACCGGCAGCACTCGTGGCATTGGCCGCGGCATCGCGGATGCGCTCGCCGCCTGCGGCGCCAAGGTGGCAATCGTGGGGCGAGACATGCCGAGAGCGGAGGCGGTAACGGCGGAGATCAAGGAATCGAAGGCATTTGCGTGCGATGTGACCGTGCCCGACGACGTCACGAGGCTCGTGCAGGAGGTCGAGAAGGCGTTCGGTTCGTGCGACATCCTTGTGAACAATGCGGGGATAACGAAGGACAATCTGATCCTTCGGATGAAGGACGAAGACTGGGATGCCGTGATGGACACCAACCTCCGGTCCGCCTTCCTGGCCATTCGCGCCGCAAGCCGCGGCATGATGAAACGCCGATGGGGCCGCGTGGTGAACATTACCAGCGTCGTCGGCATCACGGGCAACAAGGGGCAGTCCAACTACTCCGCGAGCAAGGCCGGCCTGATTGGCCTCACCAAGTCGGCCGCCAGGGAGTTCGCCTCACGAAACATTCTCTGCAATGCGGTGGCACCGGGGTACATCGAGACGGACATGACGGCCGCCCTGACGCCCGAGGCCCGCACGGGGCTCCTCTCGGAAATCCCGCTGGAGCGCATCGGCGTTCCAGCGGATGTCGCACACGCCGTGGCGTTTCTGTGCAGCGATTTCGCCTCGTACATCACGGGCCAGGTCCTCGTGGTGGATGGGGGCATGGTCATGTGACGGCGGCATATTCTCGCAACTATATTTCACCGGTTATCCAACCCTTACGCTACAGAGGATTCCCGTCATGCCCGACCATTCGGAGAAGGTCAAGGACATCATCGAAAAGGAGCTTGGCGTTGAGCGCGAAAAGCTCACAACCGAAGCGAGCTTCATCGAGGACCTTGGCGCCGATAGCCTCGATATCGTCGAGCTCGTGATGGAATTTGAGAAGGAGTTCAATATCGACATCCCCGACGAGGACGCGGAGAAGTTGCGCACCGTGGGTGACGCAACGAAGTACCTGAACGACAAAATCGGGGCCTGATGAAGCGACGCGTCGTCGTTACCGGCATGGGATGTGTAACGCCCGTCGGCAACGACGTGGCGGCGACGT
>DASZZO010000226.1:0-19531 GCA_035544915.1 Gemmatimonadaceae bacterium
AACGAGCGGCCGACACCGCGTAGCAAGAAGTAGCACTCGACGCCGAGGGCCAGCGCACCGGTCATTCCAGCGACTGCGGTCGCCAGTCCGACGTGAGCGGACAGGAGGTTGAAGGCGACGGCGGTTCCCGCGACAGGCACGAGTAGCAGCAGGGCGAGCAGAACGAGCGTACCGAACGTCGCGATCACGTTCGAGCCCATTGCCTCCACTCCGGCCGCGCCCGCGGTTCCCAGCCGTGTCCAGCCCGGAAAGAGGACGGCCGTGCCGTTGAGGATCGTGAACATTGCGAAGTTCAACGCGAGCAGTGCCGGAAGCGCCACCACGATCAGCGCTGCGCGCAGCTGCCCCGGGATGTGAATTGCGCCGCGACTCATCGCAAGCGCCACCTCCGCGATTGCGAGCAGCACGAACTGCGTCGCCGCCATCGGCACGGCGCCGGAGGCCACCTCTGCGAGCACCAGCTCCGACGAACTCAATGGCAACGTCTTCAGCAGTGGCAGGTGCAGCATGTCGCTGCGCAAGTCATTGCGTATCGAGCGGCCGCCAAAGAGGAGGAGAACCAGCGCCAGGAGCCCGGCGATGAGTGCGACATTCCGAGCAGGATCGCCGACGCGTCCGGACCAGACGAACGACGCGATGAGGGCAATCATCACCGGACCGAGCAACTGGCGAAACTGCGACGTGCGGAGCAGGCAGAGCACATTTTTCCACACGATGGCAATCGCCGGCCGGCCGGTGGACGCCAGCGCGAAGGTGCGCGCGCCGCTCGATGCCTTGATCGTGGGCACCGCGCCGCGGCGTGAGCGCAGCTTTTCCAGCTGCTTTTCCCGGAGCGCCGAAGCGTCCGCGGCCGCCTCTTCGAACGCTGTATCCGATTGGAGTACCCACCATGCATGAAACGCCAGCACAACGAGCGCCGGCAGCATCGCTCGCGCCCATTCAACGGTGGACTGGGCATAGACGGGCGCCAGCATCATGCGAAACGGATAGAGTGCTGCGCGGGCCGGCCCAGTCGAGAAGGCCGTTGCGAGCGCCTTGAGGGTCTCGCCCGCATCGCGGGCGCTCGCCAGTGCGGTGCGGGCACCAGCAAGCTGCACGAGCAGCACGAAAGCGAAGGCGCCGAACACCGCAATAGCGACCCCGTGCCGCCGTAGCCCCGCTGCGCCGTGCTCCTGCGACGACGCTCGCGCCAGCGCCGCGCCAAGCCGATGACAGGCCAGCGTCGTGAACAGCACCCAGAACCCGAGCGCCGACAGCACGCCGGGCAGCGCCGCATTTCCGCGACGAAGCAGGAAAACCCATATGACGCTGGTCACCAGAATCGCCAGCTGCGCCCTTACGAGTTTGTAGACGATGAGCGCGCGCCGGGTGAGCGGCGCGGTGAACAGCATTGAGACCTCCGCAGGGGCGAACGCGAGCGCCGTGCGATCTCCGCCGAACACCCACACGCCGCTCAGCAGGAGGACGACCAGGAGCGGCGACAGTGCCGCACTCGTGGAGCCGAGCAGCGGATTCGACGTGCGCAGGGGCGAAGTCGTAGGGCGAAACAGGAACCACCAGAAATAGAGCGCGCCCACGGCGAACGCCGCGGCGTAACGGGGGTTCCGCAGGCGCCGCCCCTGCGACGCGAGGCGATTGCGCGTGGTCGTCCAGACGAGCCAGGCGAGAGCGCCCCTCACGCGTGCGGATCAGGCGCTGATGGTACGCTGTCGGCCGTGAGTGCGAGAAATACGTCTTCGAGCGAGAGCCCGGCGAGCTCGGGCCGCCGCGCAATAATCTCGCCCGGCGCGCCATACTCCACGCACGTCCCGCGCCGCACGATCAGGAGCTTGGTGCACAGCTCCTCGACCAGCTGCAGAAGGTGCGAGCTGAGGACCACGGCGGCACCCGCCCTCGCCCTGTTCGCGATGGTCGATCGCATGCGGCGCATGCCCGCGGGGTCGAGGCCGGTGAGTGGTTCGTCGAGCATCAGCACCGATGGGTCGTGCAGGAGCCCGCACGCGATGGCGAGTTTTTGCCGCATGCCGCGCGAGAGTTCGGCCGGCAATGTGCGCTGTTTCTCCGTGAGTTCGAGTTCGGCGAGAAGCGGAGGAATCCGTGATGGTGCATCGCTCACCCCGTAGAGGCGGGCAATGAAGCGCAGGTGTTCCTCCACCGTGAGGTAGTCGAACAGGTGCGGCTCGTCGGGGATGAAGGCAAGCTCTCGCTTTGCCGGTACTGGATCCCGCTGGACGTCGTGGCCCGATACGAGGATCCGGCCTCCGGACGGCGCGATGATGCCGGACATGCACCGCAGCGTGGTGGTCTTGCCCGCCCCATTCGGACCCACAAGTCCGAGCACCTCGCCCGGGCGCACCTCGAACGAGAGTTTGTCGACGGCGGTGAACTTTCCGTACCGCTTGGTCAGCTCGCTGACGACGATCATGCCAGCTCCGGGGACGGATCCGCCTGCGCGGCCGCGAGCGTTCCCTGGCGGCGACCCAGCCAGACGGCGAGCGCAAGCATGACCGCTGCCATCGGCACCGCGGCGAAGGCAATGCCGGTCAGGCCGAGCCCGAGCGCGCTGAGTCCCGCGAAGCTCCATGCGCCCGCCTGGTCGCCCCCACGGTACACGAATGTCTCGATGAAACTCTTCGCCTTGTACTTGTCCTCGCGCGGCACCACGGTGAACAGAATTTCCATCGCCGGATTGGTGAGCGCGAAGTTGCCCGCCCGGCGAAGCACCACGAACAGCGCGACTGCGGCGAAGACGGGAAGCACGCCGAGTGCGGCGAATCCAAGCATGCTCAGCACCGGGAGGTAGGCCAATGCCGCCGCGAGCCCCAACCAGCGAATGATCCTTCCGGTGAAAAACACCTGCGTCACGAGGGTGAGCGTCTGTACCGCAAACTCGATCTGCGCCAGCACGGTCGTGCGCGCCGCGCGATCGGCGAAGGAGCGGCGCACGATGTCGGCCTGCTCGAAGTAAAGAACGGTGGACCCCATCGTGAGAAGGACCAGGAATCCGGCGATGCCGAGCAGATAGGGAGATCGCACCACGTGCGTCACGCCGGCCCAGATGCTGCCGCCGATCGGCAGCTGTTGCGGCGGCGGCGCGCCGGCGGCGCCGGCGCCTGCGATACCCCTCGCCGGAAACTGGAGTACGGCCACTACGGCAAGCTCCAGCAGCGCCGCCGACACGAGGATCAGGTTCGGCGTGCCGATATGCGACGCCAGCACGGCCGTGGCTCCCGAGCCCGCGATCGAACCCAGCGTGCCCCCTACCGCGACGAACCCGAATAGACGCTTGGCTTGTTCGCTCCGGAAGTAGTCGGCCATGAAGCACCAGAACACCGATACCACGAACAGGTTGAATACACTGGTCCAGATGAAGAACGCCCGCCCGACCCACACATCGCCGGCGGATCCCTCCGTCGGTGCCACAATCCGCATCGCCACATAGAAGCCCAGCAGATTCGCGATGAAGAAGTGGTAGGTGATGGCGATGAATCGTCGCACGGGATAGCGCACCACGAGCGATGAGAACAGCGGGTTGCAGATGAGCATTGCGGCCAGAGTGCCGGCAAAGAGCCACGGAAGCTGGGCGGTGCCGGCCGCGACACCCGCAGCCTCGCGAATGGGACGCAGCACGAACCAGCCGCTCAATACGAAAAAAAAGTACGCGAACGCCATGAGCATTGCGCGTACCTCTTCCACCCGAACGTCAACCACACGCCGCAGCACGGCGTGCAATGGACCACCATCCGGCTGCGGGGTCAGGGCGATCTGGCTTTCCACGCCGCGAGCACTTCTGCTTCACGCGCCGCCGAAATGCCCGCGATAGCGCCCTCGTCAAGGGACTTCTGCTCAGCCGCCGGACGCGTCTTGTGCCAGTCGAGCGTCTCCTTTGCCGTGACAGCGAGCGGCCGGAACGTGAGTCCCTTGCCGATGGCCCTTGAGCTGCTACGGCTCAGGAAACCGGCCGACCCGCCCCGGGGCGCAACCCATGCGGGCATGTGCCGCCACCCGCGCACCTGCTGGCTCGCGAGGAAGTCGGCGCTCACCCATGTGAACTGGGCACCGGCCGTCGTGACGGCCTTTATGCCATAGAGCATGGCCGCCATCGGCATGGGCGGACTTACGGCGTTGTAGGTGCCGAACTCGCGCGCCTCGGCCATGCGAATGGTCCATTCCGCGAGGTCGCGCGAGTCGATGAACTGCGTGGGATCGTCGGGCGTGCCCGGCGCCATTACCTCGCCGCCCCTGGCAATGCGCGCCGGCCAGTAGGTGAAGCGATCACTGCGGTCGAGAGGGCCGACAATCAGGCCAGGGCGAATGATCGTGCTGATCCCGGGGTATTGTCGCGCGACTTCCTGCTCCGAGAACGTCTTGAGGGCGCCGTAGAACTTGCCCGCATTCTCGCGGACCAGGGTATATGGATCGAGGTCCGGCGGCATCGGCGTGGTGCCGTCGGTCTCGTCCGCGCCTGGGTGGCTGTTGTCCGGGTAGACGGAAATGGTCGAGATAAAAATGTAGTGCTTGGTGTTTCCCCTGAGGTGCTGCGCCGCATTCCGCACCCACGCGGGCAGCGTGGTCGGGTTGTCGATGACGACGTCGAATTTTTGCCCCTTGAGCGCGCTCACGTCGTCGTTGAGGTCGCCGAGCAGCTGCTCGACCTTTCCCTTGAAAAAGTCCGGCCGCGTCTTGTTGCGGTTGAACAGCGTGACGCGATGCCCCCGCGCGATGGCGTACTCGACCTGCTCGGGACCGGTGAACCCGGTGCCGCCGAGAATCAGGATGCTGAGCGACCTGGGCGCGCGGGGGACGGGGGCTGGCTGGCCGGGCTTGGCGCGGGGTGCCTTTCCGGCTGATTCACCGAAGGCTATTTCGGGGAGGGCACCAAGTCCGAGTGCACCACCAAGCGTGGCAGTCCACTGCAGAAAGGTTCGACGGCTGGTTGACATGGAGCGGATCTCCTCGAGCACAAGGCGGGCTGGCGCTGGGGACGACGTAAGATGGAAGGGGCGCCGCCGGACCAACAGTGGAGATGGAGCTAGCGCGTCCTCGCCTTCCATGCTGCGAGCACCTCTGCCTCGCGCCCGGCCGATATGCCGGCGAGCGCGCCGCCGGCGAGCGCCTGCTGCTCTCCTTCGGGCCGCGAATGATGCCACGCGAGGGTCTCGCGCGCAGTCACAGCCAACGTCCGGAACGTCAGTCCTTTGCTGATCGCCCGGTCGTTGCTCTTGGCCGATATCCCGGCGCGCCCGCCCTCGGGCGAAAACCAGACGGGCATGTTGCGCCATTGCGAGATCTTCTGCTCGCGCAAGAAATCCGCACTTACCCAGGTGAACGTCGCGGGCGCGGTCGTGATGGCCTTGATGCCGTAGAGCAGCTCCGCCATCGTGAACAACCCTTTCGGGCCCATGGCATTGAACGTACCCAACTCCCGATTCTCCGCCAATCGTATGGTCCATTCCGCCATGTCACGCGCGTCGATGATTTGCGCGGGATCGGCCGGACTCCCGGGCGCCAGAACCTCGCCGCCCCGTTCGATGCGAACGGGCCAGTACGTGAACCGGTCAGAGCGGTCGAGCGGCCCGACAATCAGGCCCGGCCTGATGATGGTATTGACGCCGCGGTAGTGTGTTTCGACCTCGCGCTCCGAGAACGCCTTGAGGGGTCCGTAATTCCGTCTCGCAGCGTCCGGCGCAACCGCGTAGGGATCCAGTCCGGCGGGGAGAGGCTTGAGCGCGTCCCTCTCATCCGCCCATACTCTGCTGTCGTCCAGATAAACGTCCTGCGTCGAAACGAAGATGTAGTGTCCGATGTTTCCAGCGAGGTACTGCGCAGCGTTGCGGACCCAGGCGGGCAGCGTGGTGGGATTGTCGATCACCACATCAAACTTCCTGCCCTTCAGGGCACTCACATCGTCGTTCAGGTCGCCAATGAGCTGCTCGACTCTCCCCTTGAAGAAGTCGGGGCGCGTCTTGTTGCGGTTGAACAAGGTCACGCGGTGCCCGCGCGCGAGGGCGTACTCAACCTGCTCGGGCCCGGTGAAACCAGTTCCGCCCAGAATCAGCAGGTTGAGCGAATGGCGGGCCTGAGTCAGCATCAGGGAGAATTCGGAAAGAGACACATCAATATTTGCATGCGCATACTCGACGTCCAGAGCACTTCCGTGCCAGAAGGCGTAGATATCTGAACGATTCCCTGTCCGATGCAAACGCGCCGCACCCTTCGTGTGTCAAACGACGGTTGACCTCTCACCCCTTTTTGCCCCAGATGCGATCGCTCCTCATTGTCTGCGCGTGCGCATGGGCCAGCTCCCTTCACGCGCAGGTGGAGGCGCCGCCTACCGGCCCGCTTGCATTGCTCCTCCCCGCCAGCACACGCGCGATGGCACTCGGCAACGCCGGCGTCACCGGGCGCGATGACGACGTAATTTTCTACAATCCCGCGCAACTCGTCAACGTGCGGGGTGGGTTCAATGCCTCGCTCGCGCGCTACGGCCCGGCGTCCTCACTCGGCGCGATGTCGTCGTCATTCACGGGTGGCCCGCTCTCGCTGGGTTGGGGTGTCCAGGCGGTCAGCTACTCCACCCGCCGGAGCACGTACCCGTTCACGCCCGACGTATTGACCGACCGAGGGAGCATCGCTGCCTTCAGCATGGTTGCCGCGGTGGGCGCCGCAACGACATACAAAGGGTTCAAGATCGGAACGGCCGCAAAGTACGCGGAGGACCGCGTCTCGAACGGGACGGTTTTGCGCGGACCTGCGGAACTGGTGAGCGGGATGGCTGCCTTTGACGTCGGCGTCGCGCACAATCTCTGGACGGGCGTGGCCGGCCTCGCCGTGCAGAACATCGGCCGCAACGCGCCCGGCAACAAGCCAACCAGTGAATCGCCGCTCCAGGCGTCGCTGGGCTGGTCCGTAATCAAGCAGGTTGGCGAACTCGACGTGGGATTCGCTGCGCAGCTGACATCGCGCCGCGGATGGATCTCTCCCGGTGCCGGACTTGAAGCCGGCTACAACTGGATTGAGGGATATTCGCTCGCGCTCCGCGCAGGCGCTCGTCGGCCCGAGACGAGTGCTGAACGGCCATTCAGCGTGGGCGCCGCGTTCAATGCCGATCGCCTTGCGCTCGAGTACGCGACGCAGTTCTTCGACGGGGGCCGAACCGCAAATCGCATGACGCTCCGTTGGCGCTGACCATGACGACCACTCGTTCGCTCGCCATCGGCCTCGTGGTCGTCCTCCCCGGCGCTTGCTCGCAGTCGCTCAAGCTCGCCAAGGACGATTCGCCCACGGTGCTATCGCATCAGACCATCACGGCGCCCAATCCGGGGGAACCGGGCCCGTTCCGCGTGAAGCGGATGTACTACGGCTCCGGCACCGACAAGCAGCGGCGCGAGTACCGCGACTCGGTTACGATCCGGACGAGGACGGTAGATGTCTCGCCCTACGCGACAGTCGGCCCGCAACAGGTGGCCGACCGGAAGAAGTGGTGGGGCTTCGACATGAAGAAAGTCCCGCTCAACGGACGCGTCTGGTATCCCGAGGGAGACGGTCCGTTTCCGCTCGTGCTGGTGGTGCATGGGAACCACAACCCCGAGGACTTCTCCGATCCTGGCTACGGGTATCTGGGAGAGCTGCTCGCCTCGCGCGGGTTCATCCTGGTGAGCGTGGACGAAAACTTCATCAACGGCCTGAGCGGTGAGAACGATGGACGGGCGTGGCTCATGCTCAAGCATCTCGAGCAGTGGAAACATTTCAATGATTCGGCGGGCTCTCCGTTCCACCACCGCGTGGATATGAACAACATCGCGGTGATGGGCCACTCACGCGGTGGCGAGGCCGCTCCGCTGACCGCGGCGTTCAACCGCCTCAAGTACTATCCGGACGACGCCAAGGAGAAGTTCAACTTCGGCTACTCCATCAAGGCCGTGGTGGCCATTGCGCCCGTCGACGGCCAGTACAAGGCCGCCTCCCAGTACACACCGCTCGAGAACGTGAACTACCTGGTGATTCACGGGTCGCATGACGGTGACGTCACCAACTTCAATGGGCTGCGCCAATACGAACGACTCCGGTTCACGGATGGCAAGCCCTGGTTCAAGTCGGCGATGTTCATGTATCGCGCCAATCACGGCCAGTGGAACACCGTGTGGGGCAACAAGGACAACGGACCGCGCAGCGGGCGGTTCCTGGATCTGCGCGCCCTCATCGAACCGGAGGCGCAACGGCAGTTCGCGAAGGTCGTCATCTCGGCGTTTCTCGAGGCGACGTTGCACGGCAAGCGCGAATACCTGCCGCTCTTTCGCGATCATCGAACGGCCGGCGCGTGGTTGCCGAAAACGATGTACACCACCCGTTTTGGCGAGAGCGGCTACCACCCGCTCGCGGAGTACGATGAGGACATCGACCTCACGACCGGCACCACCCACGGGGTTGTGCTCGCCGGAGACAGTCTCGCAACCTGGAAGGAGAACGTCCTTCCCTTCCGCGGGCGCGGCGGAGAAGACCAGAAGCACAACGCGGTATGGCTCGGGTGGAACAATCATATCGCGGGGACGGACACCACGAAGCTCGGCAAGCCGGCCTCCTACTCGATCACGCTTCCCGATTCAGTCCTGTCCGCATGGCGCGTGAGCGAGCAGGGCGCGGTCTACCTCTCCGTCGCGGCCACGAACGACAAGCCCGCCCCGCGAGCCGTCGCGCGCGACACGACAAAGAAAGACTCGACCAAGGCCGATTCGGCAAAGAAGAAGGCGGCGCCACCCAAGCCGCCGCCCAAGAAGAAGGAAGTGCCCGATTCGACTCCTCTCGAGCTATCCGTGGAACTGATCGACGCCGCGGGCAACACCGCAAAGCTCCCGCTCAGTCGCTATGGTGTGCTTCGCCGCCCGCTCGACACACGTGTGTACCGGCGCGCCGGCCGGGACACGCAACGCTTCGCAACGATCTTCGAGCTGATCCCGCAGACCTTCGTCCTGCCGCTGGCGGACTTTGCCAGGAGTGCGCCGCCGTTCGCGCCAGAGCGACTCAGGACGATTCGCCTCGTATTCGACCGGAGTGTGGCCGGGACCGTCGTCGTGACCGATATCGGCGTTTCCACGCCGGCCGATCCCGCGTTTCTCGCCGCACCGGTACCGTAGCCACTGCAACTCCGCCGCCCTAGCGCGTCTCTCCGCGGCGGGCCGCCAGGACTTCCTGTACGTCGGAGAGCGAGCCCCCGACCGCACGCAGGGCGACGAGCGCGTGGTAGATGATATCCGCGGTCTCCTCGCGTGCCCCCACGACGTCGTCATCGGCGCACGCGGTCACGAGCTCGGCGGCCTCTTCGCCGATCTTCTTGAGACGAAGGTTTCGGTCGTTCAGCAACCGCCGAGTATGGCTCGACTGTGGCTGTGCATCGCCAAGTGAAGCCCGTTCGGTGATCGTCGCATCGAGAACAGCCAGGGCGTCGGGTTTGAGCGCGTCGCTCCCAAAGCAGGACTGGGCACCGGTGTGACAGGCGGGACCAGCGGGGATGACACGGGCCAGCACCGCATCACCGTCGCAGTCCGCAGTCAAGGAGACCACGCGCTGCACGTTGCCGCTCGTTCCACCTTTGTGCCAAAGGCCGCGCGTGCGCGATCGATAGTGCATCTCGCCAGTCGTGATGCTGCGCTCGAGCGCGTCCCGGTCGGCGTGGGCGACCATCAGCACCACGCCCGTCCGCGCATCCTGCGCGACGACGGTGACGACTCCATTGCCCTTGGCAAAGTCGAGCTGGTTCAAATCGAGCATGTCAGTCCGGGATCGGGTCGACGAGGAGCGCCCGTGCGGTGCTCGCGAGCGCCTTATTGGTTGCAACCGCACTTCCCCCGAATGCCGTCGCCCGCCCTGCCCAGTCGGTGAAGATTCCACCGGCTTCTTCGATGATGGGCTGGAGCGCAGCTGCGTCCCACGGAGACATGACGGGATCGAACATCGCTTCGGCGCGGCCGGTTGCGACGAGGAGATACCCGAAGCAGTCGCCCCACGTGCGGCTGACGGCCGCTGCATCCGCGACGCGCTCCCACCCGGCGCGATGCTGGCGGCGCTCGCGGAACCGGGGGTCGGTGGTGAGGACCGTCGCACGTTCCAGCCTGTCGACACTCGACACGGTGCAGCGTGCGCCGTTCCACCAGCATCCTGCGCCCGGTGCCGCCGCGAGCAACTCGCCGATGGCCGGGAACCAGGCAGCGCCGGCGAGCACACGGTCGCCTTCGCAAAGCGCCACCAGCGAACCCCAGAGCGGTGTGCCGTGGACAAACGACCGGGTGCCATCAATGGGGTCGATGATCCACCGTCGACGCGCCGCCGGCCGCTCCTCGCCGAACTCTTCGCCAAGCAGACCGTCCTCCGGGAAGTAGCGCCGCACCCATGCCCGCGCTGCGGCCTCCCCGGCGCGATCGGCGATCGTTACGGGCGAACCATCCGCCTTCGTCGTGATCGTGAGATTCGACCGGTAGTGACGCAACGCGACATCACCGATAAGGCGCGCCAGCTCGGCAGCCGGCGCGATCCGCGCGTCCAGCGCCGGATTCGCGAGTGCGTTCATGAATCGCGCACCGGAAGACACGCGGCGCGCATGGCGTCCTTGACGGCACCGACGGTGGTGAGCCCGTCGTGCAGGATCCCGGCGAGTAGCGCAGCATCGGCGTGGCCCGTCCGACAGACGTCGCACACGTGCTGAACGGATCCTGCTCCACCGGACGCCACGACGGGCACGTCCACGGCCGCAGCCACGGCGCGCGTCAGCTCGATGTCGTATCCGCTACGGGTGCCGTCGCGGTCAATGCTCGTCAGCAGTATCTCGCCCGCGCCGCGGTGCACGCACTCGGCCGCCCACTCCACCGCGTCCATCCCGGTGCGCTCGCGCCCACCCCTGACGTACACGCGCCATCTGTCGCCCTCGCGCATTGCATCGATGCTGCTGACCACGCACTGTGTGCCAAATCGATCCGCGGACTCCGTGAGCACCTCGCGGCGCGTCACCGCTGCCGAGTTGATGCTCACCTTGTCAGCGCCGGCCCTCAACGCGCGCCCCACCTCGTCTGCGCACCGCACCCCACCGCCGATCGTCAGCGGAATGAACAGCCGCTCCGCCGTGCGACGCGCGACATCCAGCAAGGTGCCGCGATCCTCGGCGCTCGCGGAAATATCGAGAAAGACGATCTCATCGGCGCCTTCACGCTCATACCGTGTCGCGAGCTCGACTGGATCGCCGACGTCGCGCAGGTCCACGAAGCGTGTTCCCTTCATGACCCGGCCACCACTGACATCCAGACATACCACCACCCGTCGCGTCAGCATTCAGGAGGACTCCTCGATGCGCAGGGCGACGCCGCCCTTGGTGCTGAACACGGCACCCGAGTCGACGAACGCGTCACGCACGGCGAGGCCGAGCGCCTTGAACGCCGCCTCGACGACGTGGTGGCGATCGGTTCCGCGAAGAACGCGAAGGTGCAGCGTCGCGTGCGCGTTGGCGCTGAACGATCGCATCCAGTGGTCGTACAGGCTGCTCGGCAACGGGCCCTGATAGAACGGCCGGCCGCCGAGATCGAGGGCGCAATGTACGAGCGCGTCGTCCATCGGGACGGTACGATCGCCATAACGCGCGGACGTGGCCGGCCGCAGGGCGGCGACGGCCGCGCCGACGCAGAGCGCGACATCTTCGACAAGATGGTGCGGCAGATCGCCCCTGGCATTCACGACGAGATCGAGGCCGCTGTATTGGGCGAACGCGACGAGCATGTGATCGAGAAACCGCTGGCCGGTGGCGACCTCGGCCGCGCCCGTTCCGCGAGTGATCTCGCACCGGATAGCACTCTCCTTTGTCTCGCGCACGACGACAGTCATTGGCTAGCCTCCAGGCAATGTAGTGACGCTCATTCGCCGAACTCGCCGGCCACGACGACGGGATCAAGCGCACCGACGTAAAGCGCCATGCCGATCACCACGCCCGCCAGGCCGCGACGGGCAAGCGCATGGAGGTCCTCCATCGTCGTGATTCCGCCAGATGCAAGCACGGGAAAGCGCGACGCCTCGACGACGTCCTCCATCAGCGGCAGATCGGTCCCCTTCATCTGTCCCTCACGGTGGACCGCCGTGACGAGCAACCCGCCCAATGGCAGCGGGTCCAGCTCCGCGATCACATCGAGCACGTCGAGCGGAAGCGTGCGCGCCCAACCGCGCGTGGTGACGCAACGCTCACGCACATCGCACGCGACCATGATCGCCCCGGGATGCCGCGCGGCCAGTTCCGCGATCCATTCCGGCTCTTCAATCGCTCGCGTGCCGACGATCACGCGCGACGCGCCAGCCGTCAGCAGTTCGTCAACCAGCTCGCGGGAGCGCACCCCGCCCCCCAC
The DNA here is from genome assembly GCA_035544915.1 of Gemmatimonadaceae bacterium. Lineage (GTDB taxonomy): Bacteria > Gemmatimonadota > Gemmatimonadetes > Gemmatimonadales > Gemmatimonadaceae > Fen-1231. The sequence goes on from DASZZO010000226.1 coordinate 12,378, forward strand.
GTGCATCGGCACGCCACCTTCAACCAGCAGCGAGCGGACGATCGCAAGATTCGACCCGCGCCCGGTCGCCGCGTCCAGATCGACGACGTGCAGCCGGCCAAACCCACAGCGTCGCCACGAGCGAGCCACGTCGACGGGATTCGCGAGGCGGACCTGCTCGTCCGCGAAAGAACCGCCCACGAGCTGCACACAGGCACCCTCGCGCAGGTCCACGGCTGGGATCGCGATCATCTGGCGACCCCAGTGTGCTGAGCGTCCAGAATCAGGGCGTGCAGCAATCGCACGCCGGCGGAAGAACTCTTCTCGGGATGGAACTGGACACCGATCGCCCGACCCGCCCGTACCGCGGCCGGAAAGCGGTCGGTTTCATGCGTGGTCCATGCGACCACCGCGGCCTCGTCGTCCGGGCGGCACGCGAAGCTGTGGGCGTAGTATGCGATTGGCAGGTGCGCCGCCGCGAAGAGTCGGTCGGCTCCGGCCGGAACCAGAGAGTTCCATCCTATCTGGGGTACGCGCCGCGCGCTGAGACGCGTGACCCGGCCGGGGATCACGCCAAGCCCCGCTCCCTGCCCCTCGTCGCTCGCGTCGAACAACAGTTGCATGCCGAGACAGATCCCGATGACGGGCAAACCGCCGAGAATGGCGTGCCGCATGACATCCCGGCCGGGCGCAAGCCTTTCGGCCGCCGCGGCAAACGCTCCCACGCCGGGCAGAACCAGGACGTCCGTATCGATTGAGCGCACCGGATCAGTCTGGGTCTCCACGTCTACGCCCTCCATCTCGAGCGCCTTGCCGAGTGAATGCAGATTGCCGGCGCCGTAGTCGAAGATCGTCACCCTCATGCAATCGCCTCCCCGACCGCGGTGCGCATGGGCACCTCGTCTCTCCATGCGCGGGCTGCCAGCGCGTGGCCGCCCAGACGCTCGGCGTCTGCGAATACGGCAACGTCTTCCGCGAGCCCCGCCGCCGCCCTGCGCGACACGCGCTGGTACGTGGTCCAGCGCACGAAATCGAGCGTCGACAGCCCCGAATGCGAGCGTGCCAGACCGCCGGTCGGGAGAACGTGATTTGCGCCCGTCATATAGTCGCCGAATACCACTGATGCGCACGCGCCGACGAACACGGTGCCCGCATTGCGCACCGCTCCGAGGAGTTCGTCCGGCGCAGACACGACGAGCAGGAGATGCTCCGGCGCGTAGGAATTCGAAAACTCCACGGCGGCCGCGGCCGACTCGGCCCAGACCACAGCTCCCTGCGCCTGCAGCGCCGCCGCGGCGATATCCGCACGCGGGTGTCCAGGAAGCAGTTCGGCGATCGCCCGCAGCACAGCGCCGGCCGAAGCCCGGCTCGTTGTCACCGCAACAACCGCGGCGAGGGGATCGTGTTCCGCCTGCCCAAGCATCTCGCGCGCAACGAACCGCGGATCCGCCGACTCGTCGGCAATGACGAGCAGCTCGCTCGGTCCTGCCGGTGAATCGATCGCCACCGTGCTCGCGACCTGCAGCTTCGCCGCGGCCACATACGCGTTGCCCGGCCCGACGATGCGGTCCGCTCTTGGCACACTCTCGGTTCCGTATGCGAGCGCGGCAATCGCGCCAGCGCCCCCCAGAGCGAATACACGATCGGCGCCAGCCAGCGCGGCCGCCGCCAGCACAACATCGGCTGGGTGTCCCGTTTCGCGGTCGGGTGGCGAGCAGACGACGATTTCGCCGACTCCGGCAACGCGAGCCGGAACCACCCCCATCAAGACACTGCTGGCGTATGCCGCCCGACCGCCTGGCGCGTACACGCCAACCCGGCCCAGCGGATCGGGGCGGCGCCCAACCACCACGCCGGGCTCGCTTTCGATCTCCTGGGCCACCGGAAGAAACGCCTCGTGGACGCGGCGCACGTTCCTTGTCGAGCGCTCCATCGCACGGCGCAATGCCGGGGCGAGCAATTCCAGGGCAGCGGCCCACCGCTCCCTCGGCACCTCCAGTCTGTCGAGGGCAACTCCATCGAGCTCCGACGCGAGCGATCGGAGGGCATCGTCGCCACCGCGGCGAACGCGCGTAATGATCTCCGCCGACCGTTCGTGAATGGACGCGTCGCTCGAAGGCGCACGATCGAACAGGGCCTTGCGGTCGCTTGCCGACAGCGCCGCGCAGGAACCGGTCCAGCGAACCAGCCGGGCAGCATCACGATCGCTCATGGCATCAGTCTCTCGATGCGCGTGACGAGAATCCCCTCTGCACCGAGCGCCTTGAGGTCGGCGATCGTGCGATAGATCGTCTTTGCCGACACGACCGAATGAACGGCCACAAACTCACCGCCATTCATGATGTTGATGACGGTAGGTCCGTTCAGGCCGGGAATGATCCGCTTGACATCATCCAGCCGCGCGTGCGGAACGTTGGCCATGACGTAGCGCTTGCCGCGAGCGGCGACCACGCTGCCGAGCGCCGCCACCAGCTCATTTATCGCGCGCGAGCGCGCGGCGTCGGCGCGGACGGCAGGCGTCGAAATCAGCCGGCTGCTGGACTCGAGTACCGTCGCGATCTCTCGCAACCCGTTCACGCGCAAGGTGGATCCGGTGGAGACGAGGTCCACGATCACGTCCGCAATGCCGATGTGCGGGGCAATCTCCGCTGCGCCCGACACTGGCACGACCTCCACCGGCACGTGGCGCTCATCGAAAAAGCGCCTGGTGATCCTTGGGAACGCCGTCGCAACGCGCATGCCTGCCGTGACGTTGCTGAGCGACGCTACGCCGCTGTCGTCCTTCGCCGCGACGACAAGCCGGCAGTGTCCCAACTTCAGGTCCGCGAGCTCATCCAGATCGCGTCCGGACTCACAAATGAGGTCGTAGCCGGTGACCCCGGCGTCGGCGGCGCCGTCAGCGACGAACTCCGGAATGTCCTGTGCCCGGACGAAGAGCGCGTGGAACTCGCCGCCGACGGATGCCGTGAGGGCGCGCGGGCCGGCTGCCCGGATGTCGAGACCGGCGTCCGTAAAGAGATCCCTCGCGTCCTGCGAAAGGCGACCTTTGTTGGGTAGGGCAAGGCGAAGCATGATGTCGATTGAGAGAGATGCACGTGAAGGTGTTGGCCGAAAAAAAAAGCCCGTCCGAAAGGGACGGGCCGCGGGAGAACCGGCAGGTGTGCCGGGAGAGAAAGCTGTGTCGCTTACCCGTGCACCCGTGCGTCGCCCCGACCCGTCAGGCCGTGGTGATGCATGCGATGGTGTGGGCGTGCAACGATCATGGCGACGAATCTACAGGGACGCGACTTGCGCAGTCAATGGCGGATTCGCCATTTCGACATCCCGGCCGACTGGGCACGCCAATCCAACGAACTGGTCCGGTCCACCAGTGCTGACTATGATGTTGCCCATCCACCGAGCCGCCCGGAGACCAGCATGCGCATAAAGCCGCCCGTTGTCGCCAGCCTGACAGCGATTGCGCTCGTCAACATCCCCGTGTTCGCCCAGAGCAGCGCACGCCGACGGAGCGCGTCAAGCCTCCTGAGGTCACCCGGCGGACCGATTCCAATGATCTGGCACGCGGGCGGCGATAATGCCCTGGCGCCGGGCCTAGGTGTTGTTGATCAGGACGTTGTTCACAGCGTAGCGAGCTTCTGCTGAGGCGTCAGGCCGCGGATGCCCCTATGCGTCCGAGCCGTGTTGTAGTAGCCGAGATAGTGAGGTAACGCGAGGGTGCGCGCGAGCGAGGTGCGGTAGGCCGGTGCGTACGCCCATTCGGCGAGGAGGGTGCGGATAAAGCGTTCCGCCTTGCCGTTGGTGCGCGGCGTATACGGGCGGGTTCAAACTCCCACCCGATGCCGGCCACCTTCGTCCGGCGATCGCCGGGAATGCGATGGCCCACGCGACCGATGCGGGCGAGCTTCTTGATATCGAGGTGCAGAAGATCCCCGGCGGCCGGCCACTCGTAGCGATTCGCCGGACGCGGCGGATCCAACCGCCGGAGCTGATTCAGGCCGAGCCGCCGCTGCTCGCGCACAACGGTCGCGATCGGCAGCCGCAAATCGCGCGCGATGCGCACCGAGCTCCAGCGTCGGCGCCGTCGGCGCTCGACCTGGCGTCGCCGGACGCGATGCAAGCGGCGCGGCGACTGGTGCGGGCGGGACGACCGATCGTGCAGGGCTCGTGACACTAGAGTCCCAGGCCCGCAGCTTGCGCGCACAGCCAGCGTTTGGCCCCCTGCGCTGAGTCTCTGCTAGTTCCGTGTGCGGTTGCTACGGCAGCTCTTGAATCAATGCCTCGAGAGATACGGTGCCCGGCTGGCAACCACCGGCGTGGTCCAGTGGCACTTCTACGCCCCCCTTCGTCCAATCGGCGTATCCAGACTTCTTGAGCAAGAGCGCGTAGGTGCCTGGTGAGGCACCGATCGGGATCGGGTACGGATCGAAGTTGGAGCCTGAGGGCAGATTGACCGTGTCGGCCATGCCCCCACTGCGTGTCGCGATCAGAGTCACGCCGGATGCAGCGAGACTCCCGGTCTGCGCATCTCGTACGAGCAAACGGATTGCCGGCGTGTTGATCGCCGGGCAGCCAACGATGCTATGCTTACACGCGCTCGCGCCTGATAGGATGGCGGTGGCGACTACTAGAGATCGAAGTTTCATAGTGAACCTCCTAAGCTTGCGCCGTCAATCAAATGCGCGTTCGGCGCGTTCCAGTAACCGGCCACGTCCAAATAACCGAACAAGGCACTGGCGCGAGCGTGAAAAACGGGTCTGAAGCGATGGACATGTGGCTTAAGTCGGTCATGCATTCCCCTCCCCGACGAGCACGAGGTTCGCGTTCCGACGCCATTCTTGAGGCGTCTGCGCGCCCGCGATGTCTTCCTTCGGATCGGTTGCTGTTGTTCGCATCATCGTTCCTATTATGTGCTCTCCTCTCCTAATATAGAATGCAAGCCGTTGCGGCATCTACCTCGTCGGGAGGCTCGGGTGCCGGGTGCGCACAGCGGACCAGCGGGCACAGATCTACCTGCACAATGGGCCATCGAGGAGTTGAACCTCGGACCTCACGCTTATCAGGCCATGCGATATCGCCCTGAAAGTCCGACGCAATCGCGGCATTCACTCTGAGCGAGCGCGTAATCTGCCGGACTGCGATATTCGCAATGTCGGACTCTGCCGGAATCAATTCACCCCGAGTTCACCCCAACAATTGTGTCGAAGAGCACCGTACATGAAAGGACCCTTTCTTGTACGCACCCTTCGGGCCCCCGCGGCGTCCTGATCGTCAGGAAGCGCGGGCGGTCAAGCGAACTCGCTCCGGCCCTCGCGCCGCAGCGACGGCCGCAAGCAGGACGATATAGGCCGTGGGCGTGGCACCCCATCCCAATGGTCCCTGGGATGGCTGAGCAACGTCAGGAGCGCTCCCGTCATGACGATTGCGAGCAGGGCGGCCGCGTAGAACGCAAGTCGGGGGACGAGGAGGGATGGCCCGGCCGAGGGGCTTGTCGGCGGAGCATGTGCGAACCGAGATTGGTGCAAAGCTGGTGGCGCTGGATGCGATCATCGCGGGCTGAATGGGGGTTCCATGAGCCCCCCTGACGCTGAAATGTGCCATCCGCTCACGATTCAACCCCGTGTTGTTCCAATCGCTTGTCGAGTTCCTCAAGGCTCGCCACGAACCAGACCTGCTCGCCGCGGTTCGACCCATGCACGAAGTCCCGCAAGGCGCGGCTCTCGGCGACGTAGCCGGAGATGTCGCCCACGATCGCGACCCGCAGCCGGTAGGTCACGAATTTCTGGAGGATCTCACCGGCAATGCGCGTGCTCAGGCGGAAGAAGGCGTCGCCCAGCCGATCGGCGGGAATCACGATGAGGCCGGCACGGTGCTTCCAAGCCTCCGCGATCAGGTCGACGGCATCACGATCCTGCTGCAACGGTGCCCCTTCAGCCGCACACTCGAATACGCGGACGCCGTGACGCTCGTAGGATTTGTCAGGCATCATTTTCCGGTAGTGCGTGGACGGCGCAGAAAGTCGAGGATCGGCTCTGTCTGTTTGCCTGTGAAGTGCCCGGAGTCCGGGAGATAGCAAAGCCTGGCACGGGTGACGTTCCGCTCCAGTCGGCGCCTTGTTTCTGCCGAATCCAGCAGGACGTCCTTGCCACCAATGATCGCCAGTACGGGCATGGTGAGCCGCCTCAGTGCGTCGTCGCTGAAGATGGGCATCTTCCCCATCCGTGGGCGGAAATGTTTGTGGATGAGCGACACGAATTCGATGAATTTGCGAACGGCCGGCGGCGCATCGGTTGGCGAGCGCCCGAGGATCATTTCACGCAGCCTGCGCTTGCCCCAAGCACCGCACATCCGCAGAACTGTCATCTTGAATAGAATGCTGATCTTCTGACGGCCAACGCCCCCTGGAGAGAGCAACACCAGGCATTCCACACGGTCCGGCCTCCGCGTCGCATAGTCCAGTGCCAGCCACCCACCAAGCGACACGCCGACGATCGAAGTACGCCGGAGCGAGAGGGCCTGCATCACGTCATCCAGCCAAAGCGCGTGCGCGTCAGTGTTCAGGGGCGGGCGTGATGGCGTGCTCAAGCCGGGCTCACCAATCATGTCCACAGCGTAGACGCGAAAGTGTGCCGCCCATGCAGCGACATCGCCCATCCACATTGCCGCGTTTCCTGCCGAGCCGTGCAAGAGCAACAACGGGGGAGCTGCTTCGCTGCCGCAAGCGACGACGAACGTCTGGCCCTCGCGTGTCGATACGAAGAACTGTTGGTTCGCCACAGGCCAGTACTTCAGGAACGCAAGATACCGCTCACGAACCAAGCGCTCCCCCTCGGCGGATCTGTAAATGTCGGCCATCCTGCTGGACTCCTCGAGAGAACGCCCACGGCGCGGGTCAGCGCCTTATCGCCGCGATCTCCGTGATAGCGTCGCGCACCGCGTCCGGCCGGTCTTCCGTGATGAAAATCCGTGAGTCTGGAACCACCCGTGTCGTGATCAACGAGTTCTGCCCGCGTACGCTCTCCCACGGATCGACGAAAAGCGTCTTGAGCCAGCGCTGCGTTGGATCCGCAAGCATCTCCGGCGTGAAGCTGGGTACCAGCACTCGAGTCGGAACCCGGACTCGCGCAAACTCGTCGGTCATATCACTTGCCATGTATTCGCATAGATAGCGAATCATG
>DASZZO010000227.1:0-6092 GCA_035544915.1 Gemmatimonadaceae bacterium
GTCCGCGGTGGCGAAGTCTGCGAGCGTCGCCAGCGGAGCTGCCTGGTGCGTCTGCGTGGAGAACACCGGCAACGCCCCCAGGCGCAAGGCATTGAAGCGGACCGAATCGGGGGCGCGCACACGCACGTTTATTGAACGATCGTCGAGGCGGATTTCCCCAGCCTGGACGCCCATCAACGCGCCGCTCACCTCCGTGCTCACCTGCTGCGGCGTCAGACCGAGCCGGCTGGTCTCCGCGCCACGTATCTTCATCGCCATCTCAGCGCCGGGCTCCGGAATGCCGCCATAGAAGTCTTCCAGGCCCGCCACTTTCCCGACTTTCGCCGCGAGCAAGGTTGCGTAGCGCTCCAGCGCGGCCATATCCGCGCCGAAGAGTTTGATCTCCATCGGGCGCGCGCTGCCCGCCAGGTCGTCCAGCACGTCGGAAAGGATCTGCACGAAGTCCGCGCGGAATCGCGGCACGGCGACCGCGACCTTGCCCCGGACTTCCTCAATGACCTTGAAGATGTCACGATTGCGCTGGGACGTCGGCTTGAGACGCACCGAGATATCACCCCGGTTCTGCTCGGTGGCGAAGAGCCCCAGCTCCGCGCCCAGGCGGCGGGACGTGCCCGTGATCTCGGGCGTTTCGAGAAGGATTTTCTCGATGGTGTGCAGCTGCCGGTCCGTCTCCGCCAGGGAAGTGCCGCCGGGACTCCAGTAGTCCAGAATGAACGAGCCTTCGTCCATGTCGGGCAGGAATCCCGTGCCAACGAACAGGTACGCGCCAACGCCCAGCGCGACGAGCACGACCCCTGCGACGATCATCGCCCGTACGTGGTGCAGGACGCGGCCAAGCGTCCGCTCGTACGCGCCGGAGAGGTTGTCGAGCCCCGCGCCTATCCGGCCGAACAAGCCCTTGGGCGCCGCGGCGCCGTCGTGCTCGGAATCGGCCGCCGTGAGGAACTGCTCGCTGAGCAATGGGATGATCGTCAGCGCGAGCACCAGCGACACCATGACGCTCACCGTGAGCGTAATGGACAGCGCCGAAAAGAACATTCCCGACACGCCCTGGAGCAGCCCGAGCGGCAGGAACACCACCACTGTGGTAATGGTGGAGGTGGTCACCGGCCAGATGAGTTCCTGCACCGCATCGCGAATGGCGGTGGTGCGATCGCCGGTGAACCGCAAATGGCGGACGATGTTCTCCGTGATGACCACGGCGTCGTCAATCACGAGGCCAATGGCGATCGCCATGGCGCCGAGCGTCATCAGGTTGAACGTCTGGCCGAGCAGCCCCATCACGAACACCGTGATCGCGAGCGTGAGCGGAATGGCGGTGGCGCTGATGGCGGTGATGCGAACGTGGCGCAGGAAGAGCAACAGGATGATGATGGCGAGCGCCGCACCAATGAGCATGGCGTCGCGCACCGAGCTCACGGCGTCCCGCACCAGCGCCGCCTGGTCGTACACGGGCTTGATGTGCACACCCGGGGGCAGCGTCCTGGCGAGTGTCGCAACCACGTTCGTCACGCTGTCGGCAATGGCCAGCGTACTGCCACCGATCTGCCTCGTGATATTGAGCAGTGCGGCGGGCCGGCCATCGCCCGCGACGATGCGAACGTGATCTTCCGTGCCCGGCACGACGAGCGCCAGGTCGCGCACACGCAGCGCGCCGCGCACGATCACGTTCGCCACGTCGTCGGCTGAGCGCGCTTCCTGCGCGGAGATGACCAGGTACTGCTTGTAGTCGGCGGCCACCCGCCCCACCGGGTCCACGGCGATGCCCTGCCGGATGGCCGTCGCGAGGTCCTCGTACGTGAGCCCTGCGGCCGCCAGGCGCGATGGCTCGGCTATCACTTCGATTTCGCGCACGTCGGATCCCTGCACGTCCACCAGGCCCACGCCCGGGACTCGCGAGAGCACCGGCTTGATCTGATACCGCGCGATGTCGAACAGCGTCGCGGCGTCGCCGCCTTCCAGGTTGTACTGCAGAATCGGGAAGACCGACGGCGTCATCCGTTCGATGGCGATGCGCAACGTCGGCGGGAGGTCGCCGCGAATCTGGTCCACCCGCGTGCGCACGAGCTGCAGCGCATAGGGCATGTCCGTGTTCTCGGCGAACGTGATCGAGATTTCGCTCGCGCCGCGAATCGAGCGGCTTCGCACGCGCGTCACGCCTGGCACGATGCTGACCGCCTCTTCGAGCGGTCGTGAAATCGCGAATACCTCCTGGCGCGCCGAGAGCGACGAGCCATCAGCAACGATGGTGATTCTCGGGAAGGTGAGTTCGGGATAGATGGACGACGGCAGCTTCAGTGCCGCCCACACGCCGGCCGCGCTCAGCACCGCCACCAGCAGGAGAATGAATCGTCGTTGTGCGGCGAGCAGGTCGAAGAGGGTCCAGCGGGGACGTGCTGCGACGGGCACTACCGCCCCACCTTCCTGGGGCGCCATCACGGCTTCTTGACCCCCGCGTCCTTCTTGCTCCGGTCGGGCGCTGCACCGGCGACCTTCGTGCTGTCGTCTACGCCGTATGCGCCCGCTGTCACCACCTTTTCGCCTGCCTTGAGTCCGTCCGTAACCCACGCGCCCTTATCGGAGCGGCCGCCGAGCTTTACCGGGCGCGACATGGCGATGCCATTGTCATCCACCACGAACACCTTGAAGCCCTCGCCCGTAGGCACGAGCGATTCCGCGGGCACCACCACCGCGTCCGGGTGGTCGGCGATCGCGATCCGGCCGAACACCGTGCCGCCAAGGCGCAACGCACTCGCGCCTGAGGCGACTTCCGCGCGCACCATGATCCCTCGACTTGCGGTGTCAACGGCCGCGGAAACATCCGACACGCGTCCGCTCGCCACCGGCTCGCCCGTGGCGGCCGCGCCGGCATATAGCGTCACGCGGTGGCCGGCTCTCACACGCGCGGCATCGTTGGGAGAAAGTGTGAGTGCCGCGTCCAGCGCCGATGGATCGGCCACCTCCACCAAGGACTGGCTCGCATCGGCATTCGCCCCCAGCACCGCACTCATGCGTGTGACCACGCCGGAGATTGGCGCGCGCAGCGTGGCGCGATCGCGCGCGAGCTTGGCTGCCGCGAAGTTGGCCTGCGCCACGGCCAGGTCGCTGGCCGCCACTTCCGCCTCGCGCCGCGCCGACACGCCGGCGTCGGCCAGCCGCTGCGCTCGTTCGGCCGCGCGCTGCGCGGTGGCCAGTGCGGCCTCGGTGCTCCTCAGGGTCGCCTCGAAGGGGGCCTGCTCGAACTCCACCAGCGGGTCGCCCTGGTTCACATGCGCGCCCGCAGTCACGTAGACCTTCGCCACACGCGTCGGCGCCGGCGCAGCCAGCGCCGCCACGTGTCCTATCCGCGGCACCACCACGCCCACGGCATCAACCGTCTCGGTGAAATGCTGCGCCTGCACAACGGCCACAGAGGCGGCGACCTCTGCCTGTGGTTTGCCGGCCTCTGGCGGGGCGCCGCTCTTGCACGCGGCCGGCGCAAGAAGCGCGACCGTTATGAGGACTCGTTTCATGGGCTGGTGCGGTTTGCGGTGGGTGCGGTCATTTCGAGGAGCCGCACGAGGCCGGCGGCATTGCGCGCGGCGGCCACGTCGTCGATGTACTGCATCCGCGACGCGCGCGCGGTGCGCTGCGACTCGAGCACGAGCGGAAGCGCGGAAGCGCCCTCGCGGTACGCGAGCAGCGAGAGCGACGCCACACGATTCGCGGCGTCGAGGAGCTGCTCACTGCGCCTGGCGCGCTCGAGCGCGAGCGCGAGTGCGCGACGGCCCCGGGAGAGCGAGGCGTATGATTCGATTCTGGCAAGCGCCAGCAAGCCGGCCGTGCGATCGCGCTGCGCCTGGGCCGCCGCGATCAGTCCGCCGTTCCGGTGAAAAAGCGAAAGTGGCACGGTGAAGCCAATGGTCGGCAGCGCCCCGCCGCTTTGCACCGATGGGTCGAGTGCCTCGAATCCGAGCGACAGCGCCATTGGGGAGAACAGCCGGCGTCGTTCCATCCTGAGCGCCAGCTCGGCGGCCTGAGCCTCGCCTTCTGCCGCCGCGACGAGCAGCGGCACTCCCGCGCCCGCCCCAACCCCGCCGCCCTGGCCCCCCTGGCCGGCCGGGCCGCCCGCGGGCAGCGCCTCCAGGCTATCCGCGAGTACAATCGTCGGCACGTCTGCGTTGAGCCCCATGGCCGCCTGAACGGCGAGAAGCCCGGAAATCGCGTCGAGCGAATCCATGGCCGCCGCGTTGGCCAGCTGTCCTGCATTCACCAGGGCCAGCTGGACATCGAGCTCGCTCGCATCGCCCGCGTCCCGCCGGAGGCGGGCAATCCGGAAGAGGCTGTCTGCGTCGAATGCCGTCCGTTGGGACAGCCGGGCCTTGGACGACGACGCCAGCGCCCGGGTGTAGACGGTGTCGGTGTCGAACTCGACGGACGCGCGTTCGAACACGTAGCGGTAGGTAGCAGCACCCAGTCCGGCCCGGGCCGAACTGATGCGCGGATCGCGCAGCCACGGATAGTCCAGGGGCAGGTCGAACGTGTAATGCTGTTGCGGGTACGACTTCGTGAACGAAACCCCGAGGATCGGGTTCTCGTACTGCCGTGCGATGATGAGTTGTGCACGTGCCGCGAACGAATCTGCGCGCGCAATGGTCAGTCGTGGGCCCCGCGCCAGGGCGGTGGCGACTGCCTCCGCGCGGCTCACGCGCTGCGCCTGCTGGGCATCGATGCCCCGTACGGCCGCGAATGCTATGGCGCCGGCTGCGACCAGTTTGAACGAATGCATTCAGGTTTGAGGGGTTGGTTCAGCACTGCAAACGCCATGGCAATGGCGGTGATCCAACGCCATGTCCACTGTTGCAATCCAGGTAACCGGGCCTGGCGTCGGAGCCAATCTACCGGCTGAATGATGTCGCGGCCATGACACTGGGAGGTTAGGCTTGGTATTGACGAACAGAGGAGTCAGCCACATGACCAGATCAGCTTGTCGAACCACCGCGGCGGTGCTGCTCGCGGTCGGTACCGCATTTGGCGCGCCGCGCCCTGCGGCGGCCCAGGGCTCGGGCTCGGCGGCCGCCGCGTATCCCGGCCGGTATCCCTACACCGAGGCCGACATCAACTTCGTCACTGGCATGATCGGCCACCACGCCCAGGCGATCGTGATGGCCGGGTGGGCTCCCACACACGGAGCGAACAAGTCCGTGAGCATCCTCTGCGAGCGTATCATCAATGCCCAGCAGGATGAGATCACCTTGATGCAGAGCTGGCTCCGCGACCGGAAGCAGCCCGTGCCGGAGGCGAAGGCCGGACCCATGAAGATGAAGATGAACGGGACTGAGATGGAAATGATGATGCCGGGAATGCTCACCGACGATCAGATGAAACAGCTCGACAAGGCGCGAGGCCCCGAGTTCGACCGCTTGTTCCTGACCTTCATGATCCAGCATCACCAGGGTGCGATCACGATGGTCAACGAACTGTTCGCCAGCCCTGGGGCCGGGCAGGATGAGTTCATGTACAAGTTCGCGTCCGATGTGTTCGCCGACCAGGGAACGGAAATAGAACGCATGCAGAAGATGCTCACTTCACTTCCAGGGAAATAATGATGCTATCGCAAGCGAGATTGCTCGGCATTGGACTGCTCGCCTTCGCGGCCTGCACGCCATCCACCTCTTCGTCACCGGCCGGTGCGCCGTCGCCCTCGGGCGGTACGACGCTATCGACCTCGCCGCCGAGCCCGGACCCGCGTGTGGGCCTTCGCGCGGGACTGATGGACGCGGCGGAGGCGACGTGGAACCTGCGCGTCTTGTCGCGGACCCAGCCGTCGAAGGACTTCCTGGGCGTGACGAACTCCGACCTCGCCTTCAAGGGCAACTACGCCATTCAGGGCAACTACAACGGCTACCAGGTCTGGGACATCTCGAACCCGGCCAAGCCGACCCTGAAAACCGCATATCTCTGTCCCGCGTCCCAGAGCGACGTCTCGGTCTATCACAACCTGCTCTTCGTGTCGAGCGAGTCCAACTCCGGCCGCCTCGACTGCGGCACCGGCGGCGTGAAGGACCCGGTCAGCAACGAACGGATACGCGGCATTCGCGTGTTCGACGCCA